>JALURZ010000224.1 GCA_027058735.1 Hyphomicrobiales bacterium
GTGCGATGCCGGCCGGTTTCGCCGGCATCGCACTGCATGCTTCGCGTTCCGCCAGGCTGCCGGCAACCAGGAATTTCCCGTTCGGGGTCCTGGCGAGGCCGTGGACCGCGCTGACGCCGCCTATCGCATCGACAATCCTGTCCGTCGCGGCGTCGACGACAACGATCTTGCCCTCCTCGCCAAGGGGCACATAGACCAGCGGCTCGGCCACAGCGGCTTGCAATCCAAATGCGAGGGTAATCAGTCCGGCCCTGGCCGCGGGCCTGAGGATTGACAGGGTGTTCATGATAGAATTCTCCTTCTTGTGACAAGTCGATAACCGCGCTTTAGCGCATTTCTGTTTTTCAGATCTTGACCGAGCGCAACCGCAGCGCGTTGCCGACCACAGACAGGGACGACAGGCTCATGGCGGCGGCGGCGAAGATCGGCGAAATCAAAATCCCGAAGACCGGATAGAGAACGCCCGCCGCGACCGGCACCCCTGACGCGTTGTAGGCAAGCGCGAAAAACAGGTTCTGCTTGATGTTGCGCATGGTCGCGCGCGACAGTCTGCGGGCGCGCACGATGCCGTCGAGATTGCCCTTCACCAGGGTGAACCCGGCGCTTTCGATGGCCACATCCGCCCCGGTGCCCATGGCGATCCCCACATCGGCCTGGGCCAGTGCGGGCGCGTCGTTCACGCCGTCGCCGGCCATGGCGACCTTTTTGCCTTGGGCCTGCAGTTCCTTGATGATCCGGGCCTTGTCCTCGGGCATGACATCGGCGCGGATCTCGTCGATACCAAGGCGTCCGGCAACCGCCTTTGCCGTGCGTTCGTTGTCGCCGGTGGCCATGATGATGCGGAACCCCTGCCCATGCAGGGCCCTGAGCGCGGCCGGCGTGCTTTCCTTGACCGGATCGGCAACGCATACAAGGCCGGCGATCTTGGAGCCGATCATGACGAACATCACCGTCTCGCCCTCGTCGCGGCGGGCATCGGCGGTGTCGGCGAGTTCGCCGCCATCCAGGCCCATGTCGGCGACCAGCCTGGCATTGCCGAGCGCAACTTTCTTGCGGTCAACGACACCCTTCACGCCCTTGCCGGTGATCGCTTCAAAATCCCTGGTTTTGGAGAATTTGACGCCGCGCTCTTCTGCGCCGCTGACGATTGCTTCGGCCAGCGGATGCTCCGAGCCGCGCTCCAGGCTTGCCGCAAGGCGCAGCACCTCGGCCTCGTCATGGCCCTTGTGCGCCAGCACCGCGACCAGCCTGGGCTTGCCTTCGGTCAGTGTGCCGGTCTTGTCGACGATCAGCGTATCGACCTTGGCGAAACGCTCCAGCGCCTCGGCGTTCTTGATCAGCACGCCGGCCTGCGCGCCGCGCCCCGTCGCCGTCATGATCGACATGGGCGTTGCAAGGCCCAGGGCGCAGGGGCAGGCGATGATCAGAACCGCGACCGCCGAGACCAGCCCGTAGGCCAGCGCCGGGGACGGCCCCCAGACGGCCCAGGAAATGAAGGAGAGGATCGCGATGACAATCACCGCGGGCACGAATTTTCCGGCGACCGCGTCGGCCAGTTTCTGGATCGGCGCACGGGAACGCTGGGCATTGGCGACCATTTCGACGATCTGCGCAAGCAAGGTGTCGGAGCCGACCCGTCTGGCCTCCATCACCAGCGAACCGGTGCCGTTGATCGTGGCGCCCGTCACCTTGTCGCCCTCGACCTTTTCAACCGGAACCGGCTCGCCCGAAATCATCGACTCGTCGATCGACGAGCGGCCCTCGATCACCACGCCGTCCACGGGAACCTTGTCGCCGGGGCGGATGCGCAGCCTGTCGCCGACCACCACGTCTTCAAGCGGGATTTCCTCTTCGCGCCCGTCCTTGGCGATGACCCGGGCGGTCTTGGCGGCGAGATCGAGCAGCGCGCGGATCGCCGAACCGGTGCGCTCGCGCGCGCCAAGCTCCATCACCTGGCCCAGCAGAACCAGCACGACGATGACCGCGCCGGCTTCGAAATAGACGCCGACATTGCCCTGCGCATCGCGAAAGCCGTCGGGGAAAACCTGCGGCATGAGCACCGCGACCACGGAAAAGAGATAGGCCGCGCCGACACCCATGGCGATGAGCGTGAACATGTTCAGGTTGCGGCTGATGACCGACTTGACGCCGCGCACGAAAAACGGCCAGCCGGCCCACAGAATGACCGGCGTGCCAAGAACAAGCTCGATCCACAGCGTTGTCTGTTCACCAAAATATTCGCGCACCGCGCTGACCCCCACATAGGGGCTCATGGTCAAGACAAGAAGCGGAACGGTGAACACCGCGCCAATCCAGAAGCGACGCCTGAAATCGACCAGCTCCGGGTTCGGCCCTTCGTCTGCGTCCGGCATTCCCATCGGCTCGAGCGCCATGCCGCAGATCGGGCAGTCGCCCGGCCCGTCATTGACGATTTCGGGGTGCATCGGGCAAGTGTATTGGGTGCCCTCGGGCAGGGTCTCATCCACTTTCCTGTGGGCGCCCGAAAGATAGTGCTCCGGATCGTGCACGAACTTGTCGTGACATTTCCGCGAGCAGAAATGATAGGTCTCGCCCTTGTGCTTCGCACTGGGCTTGCCCGCATCCGGATCGACGCTCATGCCGCAGACCGGATCCTTGATCGCCGCGGACCCGGCCCGGGCCAATGTGTCGCCGTGGTCATGAG
>JALURZ010000225.1 GCA_027058735.1 Hyphomicrobiales bacterium
CTGCGCTGTGCTGGTCACCCATGACGGCGCCCAGGCCAGGCGCATGGGCGCGCGTCATTTCACGATTTCCCGCGGCGCGCTGATCGAGCGGACACCATGAGCTATGTCGTCCTCAGCTATTGGGACATTGCGCTGGCCGCCGTGCTGGTGCTGGTCAATGGCGCGATCTCACTGGCCTTCCGGCTTGGCATCGAACGGCGTCTGGCACTGGCCGCCTTGCGCATGTGCGTTCAGCTCGGGGTCGTCGGGTTCGTGCTCAAATTCGTGTTCGCGCAAGGCTCCTGGGCGTGGACGCTGGGGGTCGGACTGGCGATGGTGTTGCTGGCGGGGCGTGAAATCATGGCGCGCCAGGACACGCGCATGGCGGGGGGGTGGACCTATGGTCTGGGCACGGCCTCCTTGATGATCGCGGCAACGACGGTGCTGCTGTTCGCGCTCGCTGCCCTGGTGCAGCCCGACCCGTGGTATGCGCCGCGCTATGCACTGCCGCTGTTCGGCATGATCCTGGGCAATTCGATGACCGGTATCGCGCTTGGTCTCGATACGCTGACCACCAGTGCGCGGCGCGAGCGCGCGGCCATAGAGGCGCGCATTTCCCTGGGCCACAGCCGCCGCGAGGCCATGCGCGCGCCGCTCGCGGCCGCCCTGCGCACCGGGCTGATGCCGATCATCAACGCCATGGCCGCCAGCGGCATCGTCTCGCTGCCCGGCATGATGACTGGCCAGATTCTGGCCGGCGTCGATCCCCTAGAAGCGGTCAAATACCAGTTGATGATCATGTTCGTGATCGCCGGATCGACCGCCGGGTCGGTGCTGCTGGCGGTAGTGGGCGGCCTGTGGCGGCTGACCGACGAGCGCCATCGGCTGCGTCTTGACCGGCTCGCGCGATGAGGCGCGCGGCCGGCTCGGTCGGGCACGGCATGCGCATGCGCCGCGACCGTGGCGAACCGGTGCGACAGCCCGGCGAGGGCGGCCCGGTGCAGGCTATTCATTCCGGGCATCGGCAATGGGGAGGGCCGGTGCGGTCAGCTTATCTTGTCAAAGTCGCCATGGCGGCCAAGTCCGGAAGAAAAGCGCCCCGCCCCCGCGCGGCCTTCCGCGGCAAACACATCGCGCGAATTGTACCATTCCCCGATCAGCCCCTCGCGCACGCTCAAGCCCCATTGCCGGTAGGCGGAGCGGCGGTCCGCGCGCATGCATTCTTGCGGAAACCGCGCGATATCCTGAGCGATCTCCTCGGCCTTCTGGCGCGCTTTTCCGTTGGCCACGACATATTCGCATAGCCCGATGCGCAGGCATTCCTGCGCCGGCACCTTGCGGCCGGTCTGGATGATTTCCTGCGCCCGTCCCATGCCGACCATGCGCGGCAGGCGCACCGTGCCCCCGTCTATGAGCGGGATGCCCCAGCGCCGGCAGTAGACGCCGAAATAGGCATCTTCCTGCATAACCCGGAAATCGCACCACAGGCCAAGCTCCATGCCGCCGGCCACCGCCGGGCCGGCAATGGCGGCGATCACCGGCTTGTCCAGTTCAAGGCGCGAGGGGCCAAGGGGGCCGCGGGGAATGGCCGAGCCGTTGTCGCCGCGCGCATCGCGCGGAATATCGAGCGCATCGACCGCGCCGTCTTCCAGCGTGGCGGCATATTTCAGATCCCAGCCCGCGCAGAATGCGCCGCCTTCGCCGTAAAGCACCGCAACGCTGGCCGTGTCGTCCGCGTCGAACTCCAGAAACAGCGCGGTCAGTTCATCGGCACTTTGCGGGTCCATGGCGTTGCGCGCCTCGGGCCGGTTGTGGATGACGGTCCACACGGACCCGTTCTTTTCAACACTGACAGTCATGAAGCGTCCTCCTGGTTGGATGATTGCATGGGGTCTGGAATTCGCGCCGCCGGTTTGCCCGCGCGCGTCCGGCGCAAGCGGCCCGGGCGGGCCGTGGATGCGTGTTCGGTGGTCCGACGGTAGTTGACGTTTACGTAAACGTCAATTCGCGGCGCTTGTGCCTCCCCCTTTGGCGCGGCGGGGCGCTTGCCCGGCGCCAGGGGGCCTGCCTTTGACAATGCGGTCTTCCGGCGGGCCCATTTCTCCTTGCCGCGCGGGGTGGCGAAATGGTCTCATTCATGACATTCGTCGCAACACCCGAAAGACAGGAGCCGCCAACAGATGTTTATCCCGGGGAATGCGCTGATTGTGGGGGCGGGGGCAGGTCTGAGCGCGTCGCTGGCCCGGCTGTTCGCCGCCAATGGCATGAAAATCGGCCTGGCCGCGCGCGACACCGCCAAGCTGGAGCATCTTGCCGGCGAGATCGGCGCGGAGACTTTCCGGTGCGATGTCGCGGATGCGGACGATGTGGCGGCTTTGTTCGAGGCGGTGGAGGGCTCGCTGGGCGCGCCGGAAGTCGTGGTGTTCAATCCGGGCCGGCGGGTGCGTGGAGCGCTGGTCGATCTCGACCCGCAGGAGGTGGCCGATGCGATCGCGGTGACCGCCTATGGCGCGTTTCTGGTCGCCCAGCAGGCGGCGCGACGAATGCTGAAGCGCGGCGAGGGGGCCATCCTGCTCACCGGCGCATCCGCCGGTGTCAAGGGCTATCCGCGATCAGCACCCTTCGCCATGGGCAAGTTCGCCCTGCGCGGGCTGGCCCAGAGCATGGCCCGCGAGCTGCACCCGCAGAATATCCACATCGC
>JALURZ010000226.1 GCA_027058735.1 Hyphomicrobiales bacterium
CGGCGCGCCGTGGTCATGACGCCAGGGCGACGGGCGGCCATGACAACGCCATCGTTGTGCTGGTGGAGCATGGCCGCCGCCCGGAGCGCGGCAACCTCGCCCATGGGTGGACCGAAGGCGCGGCGGGCGAATGCGCCGGGCTTCGCGCCGGTCAGATCGCGGTGGTGCTGGCCGGCTATATCCGCTGGCTGGGATTTTCCGCGCGCGCGCATTCCGTGATGAACACCGAGGTCGATCTGAATGTCCTGGCGGTCCGCGCCGGTGTGCTGGCGGTCGATGAACGGGGACTGTTCCACCCCTTCATCAGGGGCGGATACGCCCTCGGCGCGGTGACAACCGACTACCCGGTGGTCGCGGACCGCCCGATCGCGCCACGCCGGGGCATGGCCCGGCTGATCTGCGAAACGGTGCCGCACTGGCTTGGTCTTGGCGGGTGCTTCCCGGCCATGGAACGGGCCCGCATTGCCCGGCGCGCCAGCCATCTGGGCGCCCATGGGATGGAAACCATCAAGCGGGTGGACAGGCCCACCACGCTCGTGCTCGACGATGAAATTCCCCGGGTGTCCAAACGCGCCGCCTTTTTCGAGCGCGCCCTGCAGGGTGATCTCGGCGCGAAGGCCCAGCGCGAGCGCTCGCGCTTTGCCATGAAGCACCCGTTTTCCCAGTCGATGATCCCGCTGATCCGCGCCATGGTGCCCCACCAGCACGGGCGCGTCGCACCGCAAAAGGCGCACGGGACCAGCGACCCGGCGGCCAATGCCAGGGCGCTCAAGTCGCTCGCCTATTTTCTCGGCGCCGATCTGGCCGGCATCTGCGAAGCAAAGACCTTCACCTGGTTCTCCCACAAGGAAGACGGCACGCCCATCGAGCCCTATCACAAATTCGCCCTGGTGATGCTCATCGATCAGGGCTTCGACACCATGGACGGCGCGTCGGGCGATGACTGGGTGAGCGGCCAGCAGAGCATGCGCGGCTATATGCGCGGCGCCGAGATCGCCGGCGTCATGGCCGCCCATATCCGCGCGCTCGGCTATGGTGCGGCCTCCCAGACCAATGCGCTGTCCGATGTGCTGCAATTGCCCTTGACCCTGTTGAGCGGTCTCGGCGAACTGAGCCGGATCGGCGAACTTGTGCTCAACCCGTTTATCGGTCCGCGGTCGAAATCCGTCGTGCTCACGACCGATATGCCGCTGCGGATCGACCGGCCGATCGACTTTGGCCTGCAGGACATGTGCAACACCTGCAACAAATGCGCGCGCGAGTGCCCTTGCGATGCCATTTCGTGCGGCGGCAAGGTCATGTTCAACGGCTATGAGATGTGGAAACCCGATGTGGAGCGCTGCGCGCGCTACCGGCTGACCAACCCCCATGGTTCGGCCTGCGGGCGGTGCATGAAAATGTGCCCCTATAATCACGAAGGCCTGTTCTGGCATCACTGGGCGCTGAAGGCGGCGATCAGGTGGCCCTGGACGCGCAAGCACATCGCCATCTGGGATGACAGGCTTGGCAACGGCATTCGCAATCCGGTGAAGCGGTGGTGGCTTGATCTGGAAATCGTGGATGGCGTCTGCGTCGCGCCCAGGGGCGTCAACGAGCGCGACCTTGACCGCGGCCGGGTCCTCGACCCGCACAAGCAGAAATTGGCGATCTATCCCGCCGGCATGATGCCGCCGCCCGATCACCTCGACCCGTTTCCGGTGGACCGCAAGGCCGCTCTTGCCATGGCCGGTCGGCTTGAGCGCCCGGAGGACGCCGAAAAGCGCCGTGCCGCGCGCGGCGCGCCGCCGGCTCATGACACGCCGCCGGCGCCGGCGGGGACCAGGTCGAAACGCGGCAGGCCGGTCGCCAGCCCCTATGCGCCTAAATCCTGAAGACGCAATCGGGCCGGCCCCGGCCTGCCGATTTCATGCCCGCCGGGCTACATGCCCATGGCTTTCAGCGCCTGGGAAAGCACTTTGGTCGACTCGGCGTGTTTGCCGGCCTTGTGCAGGGCCTCGCCCTCCTGCCTCATCGACATGACCTTGGCCTTGTCGGCGGCGTTGAGGTCCGTGGTCGCCATTGCGGCGTCGATCTTGGCCATCTGTGCCGGACAGGACGCGGCCGCGGCCGGGGCGATGAAGGCAACACTGATGGCGGTGGCGAAAAACAGTTTCTTGAACATTTGAGACTCCCTGGTCTTGTATGAGTGGGCGCTGTCGCCCGTTCGGAGCCCGCACCGGTCCGCTGCCGGGTTCTTCGAACCGGCTGCAGCCGTTCCGCCGGCCTCATCACCAGCCGGCATCACCCAACAGATCCTGTGCGGGCCGGGTCATACTGGATCTCACAATGTGGCATGAATTCGCAAGTCTGATGATTTTATTGTGAAGTTACAGCACTTTGGCGGTGCATTGCCACAGTGTTGCGAGCGCGAGGGGAAAGTCCCGGCGCGCTCGCATCCGCCGCGCCCGGTCCCGATCGCTATTGCCGTGTGAGGAAATGATGGCCGCGGTTGCCGTTTGGCATCCGGATATATCCGCCTTTCATCTGCACCCGCCCGCTCAGATCCCGGGCCATCCGGTAGCGCGCATGGACGACGCCGCAACCGATGAATGCCGGCGTCATGGTCAGTTCGACCTCGCGGTCCAGCACGCGCCCGTCGACGCGGTAATCGCCGTTTCCGGGGCAGGCGTCGCCGGCGTTCCTGGCGCGCCCGGAAATCCGCCCATCCTGTCCAAGCGACAGGGAGACGGCGAAATCGCTGTTGAGGCCAAGCTGGCGCCAGTAACCGCGCCAGTTTCCGGCCAGGGCCGCGCGCAACTCCGCGCCCTCGACCCGCTCGCCTTCCAGATGCCGTTCCGTCGCCCTGGGAATGATCACGAACAACGCGAAAAATCCGAAGATCGCAAACAGCGCGATGATCCCGGAAATGCGTTTTTTTGCCACGCTGCCCATGAGCGGTATTTGCCTGTTGACCTTGTGCGTCTATATGACATGCAACAATTGGAGCGTCGATCATGAAAATTGCATTTCTGGGTCTGGGCGCCATGGGCAGCGGCATGGCGCGGTGCCTGATCGCGGCCGGGCACGATGTGGCGCTGTTCAACCGCACGCGCGCCCGCGCGGACGCCCTGGAAGGGGACGGTGCGCGGGTCTGCGGCACGCCGCGCGAGGCGGCAAACGGTGCGCGCGCGGTGTTCGCCATGGTCGGCGATGATGCGGCATCGCGCGCGGTGTGGTGCGGGCGCGATGGCGCGCTTGCGGGCGATCTGGCGCCCGGCGCGTTCGCCATTGAATGTTCAACCCTCTCCCATGACCGGGCGCTGGAACTGGCCGGCCAGGCCGGCGAACGGGGGTTGCGCTATATTGATTGCCCGGTGACCGGGCTCGCCGATGCGGCCGTTGCCGGCGATCTGACCCTGCTGGTCGGGGCCGACGAAACGGATCTCGCGGCGGCGCGCCCGCTGCTTGCGGCGATTGCCTCCAGAATCATTCATTTCGGTCCGGTCGGGGCGGGGACCGCCTACAAGCTCATGGTCAACCTGATGGGCTCGATACAGATCGCGGCGGCGGCCGAAGGCCTTCTGATCGCCGAAAAGGCGGGTCTCGATATGGCCCAGGTCGCGGACATTCTGGAGACCAGCATGGCGGCCAGCCCGCAGGTGGTGCGCAACCTGCGCCAGATGATGGCCGCGAGTCATGATCGCGATATCGTGTTTTGCGCGCGCTGGCGCGCGAAGGATACGGCATACGGGGTGGCGCTGGCGGAAAAACTCGGAACCAGCGCCGGCCTTGGCCGCGCGGCGCGCCGCGCGTTCGCGCTGGTGCTCGACCAGGGCGACGGGGAAATGAACGAAAGCAGGGTCATCGACGCCATGCGGGCAGCGAATATCTGAACCATCGGTGGGAACCGTGAATTTCAACACAGAAAGCCCGGCCCCGGCCCGCTATGGACGCCGTGTGCACGGGAGCGCGCCGGCATGGGCTGAAAAACCCGCCGGCAGCCCCCCGGGCGCCGGATGCCGCCGGTTAACGCCGTGTTAACGCGGCGGCGTTAACTTTTCTTGCGCTCGCTGCGTATTTCGCTAGACTGCGGTGGCTTGAAGACGATGGGCCTTTCAAATGCGACCGACGCAATTGCTCAGGATCGACCGTGCGATCGGGATCGACCGTGACACTGCCGCGCGGGACCGCCGCGCGGTCCGCCCCCATCGTTCCGCGGACGCGCCCGGTGCGCGCCTTGCCGTCCTCCTCCTTATCAGCCCCTGAGTATCTCAGGCCCGCAAGGGATGATTGCTCAGGGGACTTGCCGAACGCCAGGATCAAGGAGTGCCGCCAGACGGGTCTGACCCGATGGGCGAAAAGGAACGAGGACCAAACAAATCATGACCAGTAAATCCCAAACGAAGCCGGGCAATCGCGATGCCGCCGGCGCCACCGATGACAAGGCCCAGCGGGTCCTGATCTTCGATACCACCCTGCGCGACGGCGAGCAGTCGCCGGGCGCATCCATGACGCTGGATGAAAAAATCCAGGTTGCCGAACTGCTCGACGAAATGGGCGTCGATATCATCGAGGCGGGATTTCCGATCGCGTCCAACGGCGATTTCGAGGCGGTGAAAAAGATCGCGGATGTGGTGAAGAATGCCGTGGTCTGCGGTCTCGCGCGGGCCAGCGACAAGGACATTGACCGGGCCAGCGAGGCGCTCAAGGGCGCGCGGCAATCGCGCATCCACACCTTCATTTCCACCAGCCCGGTGCACATGAAGCACAAGTTGCAGATGGAGCCCGATGCGGTCCTTGAGGCCGTCGTGTCCTCGGTCGCGCGGGCGCGCAACCATACCGACAATGTCGAATGGTCGGCGGAAGACGGCACGCGCACGGACCACGATTTTCTGTGCCGCTGCGTGGAGGCCGCCATCAAGGCGGGGGCCACCACGATCAACATCCCCGACACCGTCGGCTATACGGTGCCGGACGAATATGCCGCGCTCATCAAGATGCTGATGAACCGGGTCGCGAACATGGACAAGGCGGTGATCTCCACCCATTGCCACAACGATCTGGGCATGGCGGTGGCGAATTCGCTGTCGGCGGTCGTCTCGGGCGCGCGCCAGATCGAATGCACCATCAACGGCATCGGCGAGCGCGCCGGCAATGCCGCCCTTGAAGAAGTGGTGATGGCGATCAATACCCGCGCGGACGTGTTTCCCTATTACACCGGCGTCGATACGACCATGATCATGCAGGCCTCGCGGCTGGTGTCGGCCGTGTCCGCCTTTCCGGTGCAATACAACAAGGCGATTGTCGGCAAGAACGCCTTTGCCCATGAAAGCGGCATCCATCAGGACGGCATGCTGAAGAACAACCAGACCTACGAGATCATGTCTCCCGACAGCGTCGGCCTGAAGAAATCATCCCTGGTGATGGGCAAACATTCGGGCCGGCATGCGTTTCGCGAAAAGCTGGACGAGCTTGGATATGATCTGGGCGACAATGCCTTCATGGACGCTTTCCAGCGCTTCAAGGACCTGGCGGACAAGAAAAAGCACGTCTATGACGATGATATCGTGGCGCTGGTGGATGATGAAATGGCGCTGGCGTCGGAAGCCATCAAGATGGCGTCGCTGCGCGTCATCGCCGGGTCCGAAGGGCCGGCCGAGGCAACCTTGACGCTCGATATCGAGGGCAGGGAAAAAACCTGTACCTCCACCGGCGACGGCCCGGTCGACGCCACGTTCAACGGCATCAAGAAACTGGTGCCCCATGCCGCGACCCTGAAGCTGTATCAGGTCCAGGCGGTGACCGAAGGCACCGATGCCCAGGCCGAAGTCAGCGTCAGGCTTGAAGAAGACGGCAAGACGGCGACGGGCCGCGGCGCGGACACCGACACGCTGGTGGCCTCCGCCAAGGCCTATGTCAGCGCCCTCAACAAGCTCAAGGTCAGGCACGAAAAAAACAAGCCCGCCAAGCTCAGGGCGTCGTGAATATCGCGACCGGGCGGTTGCGCGATGCGGATGCGCCGCCATCGCGTTTCCGCGCCGTTGCTGGACAGCCCCGCGGCACTCTGTTAGGAACAACCCGGCAAGGGCGGCTCTCCGCCCAGGCGCTCCTCACACAGGCGCATAGCTCAGTTGGCAGAGCAGCTGACTCTTAATCAGCGGGTCCGGGGTTCGAGTCCCCGTGCGCCTACCAGTCTTTTCAATGGGTTGCGCGTTCAAACCCATAAATCTGTCCGGTGAGTGCTGACGTCAGGCAGTACGTCTGTGGGAAGGGCAATTTTGTCGCAACTTCCGAAGAATGTCGTGCTGGATATCCTTAAGCGGTCAAATCGCCGAAAGATCACTCCGCAAACCAAAACCGATATAAATGACCTTTTGGAAGAACTGAAAATAACCAAAGAGAAATCGTATTGCGTTCAGGCTGGTGAATTTATTCGCAATGAAATCAATTTGGCCGCACCAGTATTGAATGGACATCGTGAGCCCGCGGCGGCGGTTGTCATTTCCCGGCTGTACAGGAAAGAGGAAATAGCTGATATCGAGAATGAACTAGCACCACTTCTGCTTCAGACGGTAAAGGAAATATCTGGCGCGCTGGATGGTTGCCTGTGAACAAATGCTAAGCCGCTGATCCGTCTGGACTTTTCAGTGCAATGAAGTAGTGGCGATTGCAAGATTTCGGGTTTTTTTCGTCTGAACCTTGCAATATCTTGTGCCGATGGAAGATTCCCTCGAGGGCCGATCCGTGATTCTCTGGTCGCATCGAGGAGGGCTTGCGATGCGGCCACGGAAGACGGAGAGGACGGGGTCGAGCGATCTGTTCCGGGCCGGGCCCGGCTCGATCAGATCATCGACATGAAGCACGAACTGGGTAAGCGTCCGGTGAACCTGTTTTTGGCTATTTCTTAGGCCGTCGCATATTCGCAAGTCGGCCCATCTGGATTTTGATGATGTCCGGCTCGATATCTTCGCGTTCAAAAGGCCGACCATACCATTCGATCAGATGATCGTGTTCCTCGTGGGCCGGATCATTGATGGCCTCCAGGAACATCTCGAAGCCGGGCACGCCGCCGATATCTTCGGGCGGCGTGCGCCACTGCCCCTTGATGAACCGGGGCAGGCGCGAGCCCTTGGGCGCATCGAAGAGGTCGACCACCTCGATATGATGTTCCCAGTTGTCGCCCATATCATAGGTGTAGAGTCACTCGGTGACACCGCTATCGCGCAGCTTTGTCAGGCGCGCGGTTTTGGCGTTGTAGGTCTTGTCGCCGCCGAAGTTGTCATCGTAGGGCAAGCCATAGCGACGGCCGGCAAAATCGAACTCCCACAGATGGTAGTTGAACCATAAAAACGCGGCCTGGATGGTGTCGTGCAGACCGTTGAAGGTCATGGACAAGGGGACCTCGACCTCGCGCCAGGGCCTTGGATCGAGATCATTGAGCGTGATGCGCAGCCGGGCGGCATCCGGAGCGGCGGTTCTGGTCATGGCGTGCGCGCCTCACTGGCAAGGTTCCACGGCAGAAGTTCATCAATCCGGTTGATCGGATGATCGGCGATGCGGGTCAAGACGTCAACCAAACAGGATTCCGGATCGAGGCCGTTCAGCTTGGCCGTTTCGATCAGCGACAGGATGGCGACAGGGCTTTTGCCCGGCAGGAGGGCTTGCTCGCGCTCAAGCCATGCCTTGCGGGCTTCGAGCTTTGGTTTGGTTCCTGTCTGCCGCACCTGTTGCCGTACATCCGGCGGCGAACCGCGGATATCGGCCTCGATGTCGTAAAGCGCGCCGATCCGCCGCAAGGCCTTCTCGGCCATCGGCGCCTGTCCATTTACCGTCAAGTCGAAGAACTTGCGCCGCACATGTGCCCAACAGGCGGCCTCCATGATCGGCCGGCGGCTGCCCGGGTTTGTCGCCGTGTAAAGCTCTTTGAACCCGGCATATCCGTCGGTGTGCAGAACGCCCTTGAAGCGCTTGAGGTGCGATTGCGGATGTGTGCCCTTGCGATCCGGGCTGTAGTGATCGGCTGCCGCCGGTGGCGCATCATCATGCCATGGCCGCCCGTCACGCACATAGGTCCACAAACGCCCCTGCTTCGTTTTACCCCGGCCGGGCTTGCCCCGCGCGACCGGAAGGGACGGCATGGCCGCCTGAACGAGCGTATCGCGTGTCTTTGCACACAAGACGCGGGCGCACATGGCCGATGATATGGAACGATGCCGGCACATAGTCCAGAACTTCCGACACATCCTCACCCGCCTTGAGGAAGGCGTCGCCGCCGTCGGGACAGACGCATGCCGCTTCGTGAACCTGGATCTCGCGCGGCAGGTGATCCGGCAGCGGCTGACGAGAAGGCTTGGCCTTCTGCGGTTCGGGACGCGGGGATGGTTCCTCCGGCCGATCTTGCGCCTGCGTGGTTTCGATATCCTCGAGCGCCAGTTCCAGTTGCTCGATGGCTCGACCAATCTTCTTCCGAAGACGCTCCAAACCGCGCCCGGCGCAGGGCTGCCA
>JALURZ010000227.1 GCA_027058735.1 Hyphomicrobiales bacterium
CTTGAGGCGCAGGGCGCGGCGCCATCGCGGTGTTCCTGATCCGCCATGCCCGCGCCCTCAAGGGCTTCATCAAGGCGCGCCCGCGCCTGTATCATCTGGCCCGCCGCGCCCTGCGCCTCAAGCGCTCACTGATCGCCTGAGAGGCGTTAACCTTCCGTTTACCATTGATTCTGCGACTGTTTCTCGTGAAACATGACGAATCACCCGGTTCCGGTCATACTTGTTTGTTTGGGTCGGCGAAATTTCAAGAAAAACAGGCAAGTGAGCGCTGGAAATCGCGGGTGAATCCGCGTAGGGTCCGGCAAAACAATATCAATGCCCGGACAACATCTGCCGGTTGCGCTCAAGCGACCACGGACAGGCGGTCCGCCAGATCGGGAGCGCAAAGCGTGCGGAGTGTCAATCAGAGTCTTTTCGTTGTCATGGCCCTGGCCGTCGGCTTTTTTGCGGGCCTTAATCCGGCGCATGCAGGCACCAGCATTGTTGTCGAGGCTGAAACCGGCAGGGTTCTCCAGCAGGATCAGGCGGGCGAGCCGTGGTTTCCCGCATCCCTGACCAAAATGATGACGGCCTATGTGGTGTTTCGCGAGGTCACGGCGGGCAGGGTCCGGCTCGACCGGGAGGTGGAGGTCTCCCGCTATGCCTCGCAGCAGCCCGCCAGCCGCACCCGCCTTCCCGCCGGCACGAGGCTTTCCCTGGACGCCGCGCTTCGCACAATGATCGTGAGTTCCGCCAACGACATGGCCGTGGTGGTTGCGGAGGCCGTCGGCGGCAGCGAGGCGCGGTTCGTCGAAATGATGAATGCCCACGCCCGGGCGATCGGCATGACCGGGTCTTTTTTCGCCAATCCGAGCGGTTTGCCCGACGCGCGCCAGATAACGACGGCGCGCGATATGGCGCTGCTGGCGCGCCGCCTGCTCGGCGAATTTCCGCAATATGCCGACATGTTCAAGCAGACCGCCGTCAAGGTGGGGCGGCGCAACTTCAGATCCTACAACAATTTCCTCAAGACCTTCGAGGGCGCCGACGGCATGAAGACCGGTTATATCTGCGATTCCGGCTACAATATCGTGGCCAGTGCGACACGCGAGGGAAAACGCGTGATCGCGGTCGTGCTAGGCGCGAAATCCGGTGGCGAGCGGTTGAAGAAAGTCGAGGCGCTGATGTCGGCGGCTTTCGGCGCGGACAGCCCCTCCGCCGATGACGACGCGACCGTCGTGCAGGCCAGCGTTTCAGGGGCAAAACTGGCGCATATCGCAAATGACCGGCTGTTCGCCGAACAGCCGCGCGATATGAAACCGGTCATCTGCAAGCGCCTCGGCGGCGTTCGCATGAGCCGGGCGTGGGAACGGCTGCGGTGGAGCGTTGTGCTCGGCCGCTCGGCGAGCGCCAAGGAGGCCGCGGCGATCCTGAAACGGCGGACCCTTGATCTTCGCGCGGCGGTCTATTCGGGCAAGGGTATCATTTTCAAGGATGCGAAAAGCGGCAGATTCGTCGCTGCCTTGTCCAGCCTCGATCTGGATCAACGCGCCCGGGTCTGCGCGGCGCAGGAAGCCAGCGGCGCGGTCTGCGAGACGCTGACGCCGGTCCCCTACGAGGTACGGGTCGCCAAACTCAAGGCGCTGGAGCGGGCACGGAAAATCGCGCGCAACAAGGCGCGCAAAGCCCGCAAGGCGCGCAAGGCCCGCCGCGCAAAGGCCGCGAAGGAGCGGGAAAAAACGGCGACGAAAAGCTCCACCCGCTGATTTCCGGTTGCCGGAACCCATGACGAATGAAAAACCCGAACGCGGCCCCAGGCCGCCGATCCCCGTAACGGTCCTGACCGGCTTTCTGGGCAGCGGCAAGACAACCCTGCTCAATGCTCTGCTGCATCACGATGGCATGGCCGAGACCGCGGTCATCGTCAACGAGTTTGGTGAAATCGGCCTCGACCACCTGCTGGTCGAGACGGCGGACGAGGGCATTCTCGAAATGTCCAGCGGATGCCTGTGCTGCACCATCCGCGGCGACCTCATCAATACGCTCGAAGGCCTGCTGCGCAAGCGCGACAATAACCGGATCAAGCCGTTCCGGCGGGTCATGATCGAAACGACGGGCCTGGCCGATCCCGCGCCCGTCCTGCACACCATCATGAACCACCCCCATCTGGTGATGCGCTTCCGGCTCGACGGGGTGGTGACCACGGTAGACGCGCTCAACGCCATGAGCACCCTCGATGCGCATGAGGAAAGCGTCAAGCAGGCCGCGGTCGCGGACCGGATCATCGTGACCAAGACGGACCTGTGCACGACAAGGCAGGACAAGGCCGCACTGGCGGCCCTGCGCGAGCGGCTGGCCGCGCTTAATCCGGCAGCGCCTGTTCTCGATGCGGCGCGCGGCGAGGCAACGCCCGATCGTGTGCTGGGCGCAGGCCTGTTCGATCTCGAAAGCCGGTCTCCCGACGTCATCGGATGGCTGCGCGCCGAGGCCTATGAGGCCGGGGGCCACGATCACAGTGGCCATGGCCATGACGTCAATCGCCATGATGAGCGCATCCAGGCCCATTGCGTGCGCACGCGCGAACCGGTTTCGGTCACCTCGTTCAACCTGTTTTGCGAATTGCTGCGCTCGGCCTACGGGGGCAATCTGCTGCGGGTCAAGGGCGTCATATGCCTGGACGATGATCCCGAACGCCCGGTGGTCATTCACGGCGTGCAGCATGTGTTTCATCCGCCGGTCCGGCTCGACGCCTGGCCGAGCGGGGATCACGACACCCGCATCGTCTTCATCACGCGCGATCTGGACAAGCGCGTCCTGCGCGAATTGCTGAACGCCTTCACCGGCACGATCGATGCCGGCCACGCGCGCGAAGCCTATGACGCGCGCGATGCGCTTTCCACGGAACCGCGATCGGGCCTGTTTCGCCGGTAATCGCCGCGATTTGACGTTTTCATCCCCATATCGCCGTTTTGCGCCCAGGCGTCGGGATCGCAAGCAGCCAAGGTGGCCAGCGCACGGCGTGATTGGTACAATGGCGGGCGAACCACCGATCCCGCACCACATCCAGGACCTTTGGCGATCCATGTCAACGCGCACGAAAACACCGGTTTCCCCCATTCGTCCCGGGCGCGGCGGCAGCGAGACCGGCCGCAAGGCCCGCACCACCAACAAGGGCCGTCAGGTCGAGCCGCGCGCGCGCGCCACGATTGCAGGATTGCTCGCCGGGCGGCCCCGCCGCCGCGATCTGCTGATCGAATACCTGCATCTGATCCAGGATGACCAGGGGCATCTGTCCGCCGCTCATCTGGCCGCCCTGGCCGATGAGATGAAACTGTCCCAGGCCGAGGTGTACGAGGTCGCGACGTTTTACCATCACTTCGACGTGGTCAAGGAGGGCGGGACGCCGCCGCCGGCGATCACCATCCGGGTTTGCGACAGCCTGACCTGCGCCATGATGGGGGCGGACGGGCTGCTGGAAGACCTTGCGCAAATGAGCGATGCATCCGTGCGGGTGCTGCGCGCGCCGTGCATGGGGCTGTGCGACAAGGCGCCCGCCGCCGTGGCCGGGCAAAACCACATCGCGCCGGCCAGCGCCAAAGTGCTTCTGGCCGCCGCCGCCGAAGGCCGGGTCGATGCCGATGTACCGGCCTGTCAGGGCTATGATGCGTTTGTCCGCGACGGCGGCTACACGGTGCTCGGGCGCTGCCGCTCCGGCGCGC
This sequence comes from Hyphomicrobiales bacterium, assembly GCA_027058735.1. Lineage (GTDB taxonomy): Bacteria > Pseudomonadota > Alphaproteobacteria > Rhizobiales > JALURZ01 > JALURZ01. The sequence goes on from JALURZ010000227.1 coordinate 3,699, forward strand.
TCGATATCGGCGATGTTCTCGGCAAACTGGAGGGCGCCGGGTTGCGCGGGCTTGGGGGCGCGGGGTTTCCGGCCGCGCAAAAATGGAAATTCGTGCGTGCGGAAGCAGGCCCACGCTATCTCGCCGTCAATGCCGATGAGGGCGAGCCGGGCACCTTCAAGGACCGGCATTATCTGGCGCTCCATCCGCACCGGTTTCTCGAAGGCGCGCTGATCGCGGCCTGGGCGGTCGAGGCGAGGCGGATATTCATTTACCTGCGCGATGAGTACCCGGGCATCCGCGAGGCGCTCCAGCGCGAAATCGCCGTGCTCGAGGCCGAAGGGCTGATCGAGGAGGGGCTGATCGATCTTCGCCGTGGTGCTGGCGCCTATATCTGCGGCGAGGAATCCGCCATGATCGAATCCATCGAGGGCAAGCGCGGCCTGCCCCGGCACCGCCCCCCTTATGTGGCGCAGAACGGGCTGTTTGGCCGCCCGACACTGGTGCACAACGTGGAGACGCTCTACTGGATCCCGGAAATTCTTGAACGCGGCGCGGACTGGTTCGCGGGCCAGGGCAAGGAGGGCCACAAGGGCGCGCGGTCCTATTCCGTTTCGGGCCGGGTGCAGCGCCCGGGCGTTGTGCTGGCGCCTGCCGGGTCGAGCGTGAACGAACTGATCGAACGCTGCGGCGGCATGGCGGAGGGGCACATGTTCAAGGCCTATCTGCCGGGCGGTGCGTCGGGGGGCATCCTGCCGGCCTCGCTGGGCGATCTGCCGCTTGATTTTGGTGCGCTCGAAAGCCACGGGTCTTTCGTTGGCTCTCATGCGGTGATTGTCCTGTCCGACGCCGACAGCCTGAAGGATGCGGCTCTCAATCTGTTGAGATTTTTTGCCGATGAATCCTGCGGCCAGTGCACCCCGTGCCGGGTCGGCTGTGAAAAAGCGGTCAGGCTCATGGAAGCGGACCGCTGGGACCGGCCGCTGCTTGAAGATCTGTGCGGGGCCATGGCCGATGCGTCGATCTGCGGTCTCGGCCAGGCCGCCCCCAATCCGATCCGCTCCGTGCTGGCGCATTTCGCCGGGGAGGTGTCATGACCGGCACCATCACCTTCACGCTTGACGGCAAAACGGTCGAGGCCGCGCCGGGGGAGACCATCTGGCAGGTCGCCAAACGCGAGGGCCGCGACATTCCGCATCTGTGCTGGAGGGATGCGCCGGGCTATCGCGCCGACGGCAATTGCCGGGCCTGCATGGTGGAAATCGAGGGCGAGCGCACCCTTGCCGCGTCATGTATCCGCAGGCCTGAGGCGAACATGGCGGTCAGGACGGACAGCCATCGCGCCACGGCGTCGCGCGCGATGGTGATGGAACTGCTGATGGCCGATCAGCCGGCGCGCGCGCATGCCCATGATGGGGCGAGCCCGTTCTGGCGCTGGGCGGACGCGCTCAAGATCGAACACAGCCGGTTTCCCGCACGCGAGCCCCCGGCGGCGGATCTGTCCCACCCCGCCATGGCGGCGCAGCTCGATGCCTGCATTCACTGCACCTTGTGCGTGCGTGCCTGCCGCGAAGTGCAGCTCAACGATGTGATCGGCATGGCCGGGCGCGGCGCGCATGCCAAAGTAATCTTCGATTTCGATGATCCCATGGGCGCGTCCACCTGTGTGGCCTGCGGGGAATGCGTCGAGGCCTGCCCCACCGGGGCGCTGATGCCCGCGACGATTGTCGATGACAAGGGGCGCGGCGCGCGCGAGGCGGATGCCGCCATCGGCAGCGTGTGCCCCTATTGCGGGGTCGGCTGCCAGATCACCTACCAGCTGCGCGATGGCGCGATCGCCTGGGTCGAGGGGCGCAACGGCCCGGCCAATGAAAACCGCCTGTGCGTCAAGGGCCGGTTCGGTTTCGATTATGTGTCGAGCCCGGAACGGCTGACCCGCCCGCTGGTGCGCAAGCCCGCTGTGGCCAAGAGCGATGCGCCGGATATGGACCCCGCCCGAGCGCTGGATTATTTCGACGAGGTGAGCTGGGACGAGGCGCTCGATCTGGCGGCGGCCGGTTTGCGGAAGACGCGCGAGCAACACGGACCCGGCGGGCTTGCCGGCTTCGGCTCGGCCAAATGCTCCAACGAAGAAGCCTATCTGTTCCAGAAGCTGGTGCGCACCGGCTTTGGCTCCAACAATGTCGATCATTGCACCAGATTGTGCCATGCCTCATCCGTCGCCGCCCTCATGGAGACCATCGGGTCGGGCGCGGTGACCGCCCCGTTCACCGCGGTGAAAGACGCCGATGCGATCATCGTGATCGGTGCCAATCCGACGGAAAACCATCCCGTGGCGGCGACCTATTTCAAACAGGCCGCCAGACGCGGCGCCACGCTTATCGTCATGGACCCGCGCGGTCAGGCGCTCAAGCGCCACGCCACCCACATGGTCCAGTTCAAGCCGGGGAGCGATGTTGCCCTGCTCAATGCCATGATGCACGTGATTATCGAAGACGGGCTTTGTGACGAGCAGTATATCCAGGCCCGTACGGACGGCTTCGAGGCGCTCAAGAAGCACCTGTCCGGTTTTTCGCCGGAAGCCATGGCGCCGCTTTGCGGCATTGACGCTGAGGTCATCCGCGACGTGGCGCACGCCTATGCGGGGGCTGAACGCGCGATCATCTTCTGGGGCATGGGGGTGTCGCAGCATGTGCACGGCACGGATAATGCGCGCTGCCTGATCTCGCTCGCCCTGATGAGCGGGCATGTGGGGCGTGACGGCACCGGGCTTCATCCGCTGCGCGGCCAGAACAATGTGCAAGGGGCATCCGACGCCGCCCTGATCCCGATGTTCCTGCCCGATTACGCGAAGGTGGGCGATGATGAAAAACGCGCCCGGATCGAAGCCCTGTGGGGGGCAAAGCTCGATCCCAGGCCGGGGCTGAGCGTGGTCGAGATCATGGATGCCATTCACCGCGGTGAAGTCAAGGCGATGTATATTATGGGCGAAAACCCGGCGATGTCCGATCCCGATGCCGCCCATGCGCGCGCGGCGCTGGCCAGACTGGACCATCTGGTGGTGCAGGACCTGTTCTTGACGGAAACCGCGATGGCCGCCGATATAATTCTGCCGGCGGCCGCCTGGCCGGAAAAGGACGGCACCGTCACCAACACCAACCGTCAGGTGCAGATGGGGCGCCGGGCGCTCCAGGCGCCGGGCGAGGCGATGCCCGACTGGTGGATCACCCAGGAGATCGCGCGCAGGCTCTCTCTCGACTGGAACTATCAGGGCCCCGCCGATGTCTTTGCGGAAATGAAGCAGGCCATGGGGTCCCTCGACAACATCACCTGGCAGCGGCTGGTTTCTGAAAGTGCTGTCACCACCCCGTGCGCGGCCCCCGATGAGCCGGGCGCGGCCATCGTTTTCGGCGACGGGTTCCCGACCGAAAACGGGCTTGGCAAATTCGTGCCGGCATCCATCGTGCCCCCGGACGAGATGCCCGATGAGGACTATCCCTTCGTGCTCACCACCGGGCGCCAGCTCGAACACTGGCACACCGGCGCCATGACCCGGCGCGCGGCACATCTCGATGCCCTTGAGCCGGGTCCCACCGCCGGCCTCAATCCGGCCGATATCGAGGCGCTCGGTGTTGCGCCCGGTGACTGCCTGCGCATCGAAACCCGGCGCGGCGCCATCGAGCTCGATGCGCGCAGCGATGATGCGGTGCCTGCGGGCGTCGTGTTCATTCCGTTTGCCTATGTGGAGGCGGCCGCCAACCTGCTGACCAATCCGGCGCTCGATCCGGTCGGAAAAATCCCCGAATTCAAGTTTTGCGCCGCCCGGGTGACCCCCGCCGCCAAGATGCGCGCCGCGCAATAGGCCACATGCCGGGGCGGCGGCCCGCATCGTGCGGGATGGCGCGGGATCGTCCCCGCGCCCGTCTCGCCAAGCTTGTCAGTGTGTGTGGTGATGGTAAGGTTGGCCTTCGCGTTTTCCGGACACGGGTTGATGGCTGAAACCACCAAACACGCGCGCGCCAGGGGCGAATTCGAAATCGCGCCCGATCTCGACGATCCGCGCCTCGCGCGTTCGGTCTCGGGGCTCGATCAGGATGGCGCGCCGGCCGAACAGTTTGTGGTCGCCGAGCGGCCCCTGACGCTGTATCTCAACGCCCAGGAAATCCTCACCATGATGACCATCGGCGACCATCCCGACATGCTGGCGGTGGGCTATCTGCTCAACCAGCATATGCTCAAACCCGATGACACCATCACCGCCATCGAGCACGAGGAAGATATCGACACCATCGTGGTGCGCACAAAACGCAGGACCGACTATGAGGAAAAACTGAAAAAGAAGACCCAGACCTCCGGCTGCGCCCAGGGCACGGTATTCGGCGATCTGATGGAGAATTTCGCCGATATACGTCTCGACCGGCAGGCGCGCCTCAGGATTTCGGAACTCTACAGGCTGGTGAAAAAGATCAATACCTGCCCCAGCCTCTATCTCAAGGCCGGCGCCATTCACGGCTGTGTGCTGTGCGAGGGCGACCGCCCGCTGGTCTATATGGAAGATGTGGGCCGTCACAACGCGGTCGACAAGATTGCCGGCTACATGTTTCTCAACAAGGTATCGCCCGATAACAAGAGCTTCTATACGACCGGGCGTCTGACCTCCGAGATGGTCATAAAATGCGTGCAGATGGGCATTCCCATTCTGGTGTCGCGTTCGGGCTTCACGGCCTGGGGCGTGGATCTCGCGCGCGAGGCGGGGTTGACCCTGGTGGGCCGCGCGCGCGGCCCACCAG
>JALURZ010000228.1 GCA_027058735.1 Hyphomicrobiales bacterium
GTCAACAATTTGCGCCCCGCCGGGGCGGCGCCGGGGCGCAAATTGTTGACGCCCGCGCGCCGAGCGGGCATGTACAGGCCTCCCGCGAGGGCCCTTTGCGCGATTCGCGCAAAAGCCTTTTTTGCTTACCTGCGTTGTGTGCAGCGATTGAGCAGGAGAAAAACCGATGGTTATCCTGACATTTCCCGACGGCGCCGCGCGCCACTATGAGGCCGGCATAACGGGCGGCGATGTGGCGGGTTCCATTGCCAAATCGCTTCAAAAAAAGGCGGTGGCGATCAAACTCGATGGCGTGCTGCACGATCTGTCGCAGGCGATCGGGCATGACGCAAAGGTTGAGATCGTCACCCGCGACGACCCGGACGCTCTCGACCTGATCCGCCACGATGCGGCCCATGTCATGGCCGAAGCGGTGCAGGCGCTGTTTCCGGGAACGCAAGTCACCATCGGCCCGGTCATCGAGAACGGCTTTTTCTACGACTTCGCCCGCGAAGAGCCGTTCCGCCCGGAAGATCTCGAGGCGATCGAGGCCAAGATGCGCGAGATCGTGGCGCGCGACGAGCCGTTCGTGCGTGAGGTCTGGGAGCGCGACAGGGCGATCGCCCATTTCAGGGACATCGGCGAGGACTACAAGGCGGAAATCATCGACGCCATCGCGCCGGGCGATGAGGTCTCCATTTACCGGCAGGGGGAATGGCTGGACCTGTGCCGGGGGCCGCATCTGCCCTCAACGGGCAGGATCGGGACCGCGTTCAAGCTGCTGAAGCTGGCCGGGGCCTATTGGCGCGGGGATTCCAACAATCCCATGCTGCAACGCATCTACGGCACCGCCTGGGCCAGCGACAAGGACCTGAAAGCCTATCTCCACATGCTGGAGGAAGCCGAAAAGCGCGACCATCGCCGCCTGGGACGCGAAATGGACCTGTATCACTTCCAGGAAGAAGCGCCGGGCTGCGTGTTCTGGCATCCCCTGGGCTGGACCCTGTTCCAGGCGCTGATCTCCTACATGCGTCGCCGCCAGGACGCCGCCGGCTATACCGAAATCAACACCCCCGACATGCTGGACCGCTCATTGTGGGAGGCGTCCGGCCACTGGCAGAAATTCGGCGACATGATGTTCACCAGCCAGACGCCCGATGAGCGCACCTTCGCGCTCAAGCCCATGAACTGTCCCGGCCACGTTCAGGTTTTCAAGCATGGCCTCAAGAGCTATCGCGATCTGCCTGTCAAACTGTCGGAATTCGGCAAGGTGCATCGCTATGAGCCGTCCGGCGCTCTGCATGGGGTGATGCGCGTGCGCTCGTTCACCCAGGATGACGCGCATATCTTCTGCACCCGTGAGCAGATCACGCAAGAGTGCATCAAGGTGCACGAACTGATGCTGTCGATCTACCGCGATTTCGGTTTCGACGACGTGGTGATCAAATATTCCGACCGCCCCGAACGGCGCGTCGGTTCCGATGCGGTCTGGGACGAGGCGGAAGAGGCGCTCAAACAGGCGGTGCGCGCCGCCAATCAGGACTACGATGTCAACCCGGGCGAGGGGGCCTTTTACGGCCCCAAGCTGGAATATGTGCTGCGCGACGCCATCGGGCGCGAGTGGCAGTGCGGCACCCTGCAGGTCGATCTCAATCTGCCTGAGCGCCTCGGGGCGTTTTATATCGGCGCGGACGGGGAAAAACATGTTCCCGTCATGCTGCACCGCGCGATGTTCGGCTCGCTTGAGCGTTTCACGGGCATTTTGATCGAGCACACCGCGGGCCGCCTGCCGCTGTGGCTGGCGCCGCTGCAGGTGGTGGTGGCGACGATCACGTCGCAAGCGGACGATTATGCCCTTGAGGTGGCCGCCGCGCTGCGCGCCGCCGGGCTCAGGGGCGAGGCCGACCTGCGCAACGAAAAAATCAACTACAAGATCCGCGAACATTCCCACGCCAAGGTGCCGGTCCTGTTCGTCTGCGGGGGCCGCGAAGCCAGGGAGCGCACGGTCAGCATCCGCCGCCTCGGCTCAAAGCAGCAGAATGTGTCCGGTCTCGATGAGGCGATCGCCGCGCTGGTAGAGGAAAGCACGCCGCCTGACCAGGCGGGCTGAGCGGGGGCGGGGAGGAGTTTTGATGGTCGCCGGCTGTCGGCTTGGCAGGGTGTGATAGCGAAGCGTATCGCACCATTTTTTTGGCAATCGGCCGGCTGCCGCGGCCAGGTGGTGTGTTACGCCTGAGGGCTGACGCACTCTGCGGTCTGCTGTTTGCCATCTGTCGCCACGGCGACCAGGCGACTGGCTATCTGATTTCAATCGCCACGTCCTTCGCCTGCCCGGCGATGATGTCGAAATCGCTGCGGTAGGTCCTGCCGGCAATTTGCGCCGTTACGGTGTAGCGCCCGGGTGCGAGGATATCGGCGGGCATCGTCTTGCCGTCGGCTTCGGCAACCGTGTCGCCCTTTGCATCGGCCAGACGCCACCGCGCTTTTGCGGCGTGAGCGCCCGCCTTCGCGCCCGTCAGCCGGAACCGGGCGATGCCGGCCTTGTGGTTGATCTCGACCTCGGTCAGCCGGCCCGGCCGGATGGTGACCCGGGTTTTGACCGTCGCGTTGGCCGAACCATACTGGCTGACGATCTCATAGGCACCCGCGTTAAGGCGGATGATATCGTTTTTCCCGACAAGCGTGGCGAGGGGTTTGCGGCCGGCCGCCAGATCGCCCTCGGCGTAAATCTTCTGGACCGCCGCGCGCCCGGGCGGGATTTCGAGCGAGACCAGCGTCGTGCGCACCCGAATGGCGCCGGCATTGAGAACAAAGGTCGCATCGCTCAGCCTGTTCGGCCTGACCGTGATGATCTTGGCGGCCATTGCGTGGCCATAGGCCGCGCGCACGACATATTCGCCCGGCGCAAGGGGGAACGCCGCGTCCGCGCTTTGTTGCGCGGCGACCTGGATCCATTTGTTCCGCTGTTGCGGATCGATGCGGAAGACCGACCAGTCCACCGGGCGCTCGATCGGCGCCAGCTTGCGGGTGATCCTCGCCCGCAACCGCAGCCCGCTTTTTTCTCCCGCCCGCTCCTCGACGATAAATTCCGGGGCGATGACGGCGCTCGGCGTCGGCCTGCGCACGGCGTCTTCAAGCCGCGCCATTTTTTCCGCTTCCAGCGCGGTGGCGCCCCCCCCGGCATCGGGCGAAGCCGGGCCGTCAACGGCCCCGGTGTCCGCGCCGCTGGCCGGTTTCGCTGCGTCCCCGGCATCGCCCTGGTCCGGGGCCGCCGCCACCGCGCCTTGCGGTGGCTCGCGGTCGGCCAGGAATGCGGGCGGCGGCGGCTTGACGAGGGGAACGGGTGGCGGGCCGGCCGGCTTTTCGCGGGGGCGCACCGGTTCGTCCTCCTCCTTGAGCGAGCCGGTCACGATGCTGCCCGCTTGCCCGTCGCTGCGCACTACGTCCGCGCGCGCCGCCGCGAAGGCCTGTTCCATAGCCTGCATGAGTTGGGGCCGGTCCACGGCGGTGAAAAACCGCCCCCCCGTCGCGCGCGCGATGCACGACAGCTTGGGGCGGTCAACCTTGAGGGAGGCGAAGGCGATCACGTGAATCCTGAAGTCCGGCGAGGTGCGCGCCAGCTCCCGCGCGACCGCGCACGGGTCCGGCTCGGCCCCGCAATTGTCCGGGCCATCCGCCAGCAGGATCATGGTCGCCGGCTTCACCCCGGCCTCAAGCAGGCCGGCGCCCTTCGTCAGGCTCGCCGCGACCGATGCCGCGCCACTGGGATTGGTGGCATTGAGTTTCTGCCTGATGGCGGCCGGGTCGATCGGGCCGATGGGAACAAGGCTCTCCACCCGGCCGCAATTGGCGGCCCGGCGGTGGCCGAAGCTGGCGATGCCGAACGGGAAGGCTCTGCGGTATCTCGGCAGCACCGCGTTGAGCGCGTCGCGGGCGATAACCACCCGGTTTTCCTGTTTGATCTGGGCCCACATGCTGCCGGAGGAATCGAGCATGAACAAAACATTGCGCCCGCCCGCCGCCGCGTCGTCCACATGCCCCGACACGACCAGAACAAAGGCGCCAAGCAATATGTTGCGGAGACACTTCAGGCGCATCGCACCCATGCGCTTGCTCCTCCCCTCGAACCCCGGCCACAGATGCGCGCAAGTCTACCCGAGTGCGAAAGATTCGGGCAATCGCATAAATCCCGTCTTGGCCCCGCATTTTTCTTTTGTTTGCACCGCTCAGGTGACGTATGTGATCGTTTGAACGGCGCCAATCCGTGTTGCGCCGCGCACCGCGCGTTGAGGGACCATGACCAGTCCGCAAACCATCGATCTGCTGCTCACCCGCCGCTCGGTGCCGGCGAAAACCTTGACCGGCCCCGGCCCCGACGCCGGCCAGCTTAAAACCATCCTGACGATCGCCGCGCGGGTGCCCGACCACGCAAAGCTGGTGCCGTGGCGGTTCATTGTCATCGCCGGCGAGTCCTGCCGGTCGTTCGGCGAGCTGGTGGCCGGCGTGCGCGCGGCGGCAAACCCGGCAACGGGCAGGGACGCCCTGATTGCCGAGCGGGCGCGTTTCGCCGGCGCGACCCATATTGTGGCGGTGGTGTCGCGTGCGGCGAGGGGGCACAAGATACCCGAATGGGAACAGATATTGTCCGCCGGCGCGGTGACGCAGAACATGCTGGTCGCGGCCGCGGCCATGGGGTTTGCCGGTCAATGGCTGACCGGGTGGTATGCCTATGACCGTGATGTGCTTGCGCGCCTCGGGCTGAGCGCTGGGGAGCGCATCGCCGGCTACGTGTTTCTGGGAACGGCAAGCAAACCGCCGGGCGAGCGCCCGCGCCCGCAACTCGACGAGATCGTGACCCACTGGACCGGCTCTTGAGCCGGATGACAAACACGAGTGACCAACATGTTTTATGATGCCATCACCAACGCCCACGGCCTGCGCCATGATCCCTTCAAGGCGCTGGTCGCGCCACGCCCCATCGGCTGGATCTCCACGCTCGACACCAACGGCGTCGTCAATCTCGCGCCCTACAGCTATTTCAATGCGGTGAGCGACAATCCGCATATCGTGTTTTTTTCAAGCGTCGGCCCCAAGGACAGCGCGAACAATGTGGAGGCGAGGGGCGAATTTGTCTGTTCGCTGGCGACCTGGGATCTGCGCGAGGCGATGAACGCGACGGCCGCGGAAGTTGAACCGGGGGTCGATGAAATGGCGCTGGCCGGACTGGAAGCCGCGGCGAGCCGGATGGTCGCGCCGCCGCGCGTCGCCGCCTCGCCCGTGGCCCTTGAGTGCAAATACCTGCAGACCGTGACCTTTCCGCAGACCGAAGGCGGGCCCTCGTCGAACCTCGTGGTGTTCGGCCAGGTCGTGGGGATACACATCGACGATGCCATGATCGAGGACGGGATGATCAACATGGACAGGCTGCGGCCCATCGCCCGGCTTGGCTATATGGACTATACGGTTGTCGATACGGTGTTTTCGCTCACCCGTCCGTGACGGGCCGGCCTCAGGCGCCGCGGCGGCGCGCGGCGCGGGCCAGCAGCTTTTCGGCCCGTGTCAGATGCGGCCGGTCGAACATTTTTCCATCCAGAGCGATGACCCCGGCATTGGCGCCGCCGGCGAAGGCATCGACGATCCGCTGTGCGTGCGCGAGATCGGCGGCTGACGGCGTGAAGGCCTCATTGATGATCGCGATCTGCGCCGGATGAATGGCGATCTTCGCCACGAATCCGTCGCGCAGCGCCCGCCGGGCCTCCCGGCGCAGACCCTCCTCATCGCGAAAATCCCCATGGATGCCGTCAATCGGCTGCACGCCCGCGGCCACCGCGCCGGCGAGACACAAGGTGCGCGCCAGTTCATAGGGCGCCGTGTGGCGGCCCTCCTCATCCTTGCTGGTGTGGGCGCCCAGATCCGCGCTCAGGTCTTCCGCCCCCCAGGCAAGCCCGCAAAGCCGCGGACCCGCATCGGCGTAGCTGCCCAGATGAAACAGCGAGCGGGCGGTCTCGGTGGCGATCGCAATGATGGCGGTGGCGTTCCGGCAGGCCGGGGTCTCATGGCCGCCGATCAGTGCGCAGAGGCGTTTGACATCATCGGCGTGCTCGCATTTCGGCTGGACGATCCCCGCTGGCGCATGGGGCACCACCGCGGCGAGGTCGGCATCCGCCAGCCCGGTATCCAGCGCGTTGATGCGCACGAACAGCGCGGGCAGTTTGCCGCGTTCCTCCGGGCTGAGCGCGCTCAGGGTCCGGGCCACTTCCGCGCGCGCCTTGTCCCTGTTCGCCGGGGCGACCGAATCCTCAAGGTCGAGAATGACCGCATCCGCAGCACTCCCCAGCGCCTTGGCGATCTTGCGCGCATCGTCGCCGGGCACGAACAGGTAGGAGCGCATCACTCAGACATCCACACTCTTCTTGCGCATGAACGCCTGGCGGCGGCAGATGGCCACCAGTTCATCGTGCTGGTTGAATCCCTTGTGTTCCAGTTCGACGATGCCCGCCTCGGGCCGCGATTTGCTTGCGCGCTTGGATATCACTTGCGTCGTCGCATGCAGGGTATCGCCCTGAAACACCGGTTTTGGGAACCGCACGTCGCTCATGCCCAGATTGGCGATGGTGGTGGCGACGGTCAGATCATTGACGGAAATGCCGATCACCAGCCCCAGTGTGAAAATGGAATTCATCAAAGGCTGGCCGAATTCGGTTTCGCTCTCGCAGAAATGACGGTCGATATGCAGCGGCTGCGGGTTGAGCGTCATGCACGAAAACATCATGTTGTCCATCTCCGTCACGGTGCGGCGCAGCGGATGGACATGAATTTTGCCCTCCTCGAAATCCTCAAAATACAGTCCGCTCATTTGCGTCTCCTTCCCGGCGTTCGACCATAGGGCGTATCTCTGTCATGCGGAACCGTTTGATGGACCAGATCGGCTCGCCCGGCAAGACACGAAGCGATGCGGGCGAGCGGGCAGGGCCTGCGGGCATCGGGAGCCCTGTTGCCCGGGAGAATCACCCGGTGAGTTGTCCGCGACTCCGGCGGTGGATTCAGGACTCGTTTTGTTCTTTTCCACAGCATGGCTTTTCCGCAACCGTTGAAAAACATACAAGTATTTGAAATCTAAAACTAAAAAGTCCTCACGCCCTGTGCATAAACCCCATTAACCAATGGTTAACCAGCCGCAAATAGGAGTCGAGTCCTAATAATGCCAGACCCCTCCGCGAGGGCAGGAACGATGACACCGCACCGCGCTAAGACCTGTCTGATTATCGACCGTGGGGCCGATACCCGGAGTTCGTCCGGCGAATTTCTGGACCGCCATCATTTCAATGTCCGCCAGGTCAGCGATGGCGTGCAGGCCATGGCCGTCTGCCGCGCCGCCATGCCCGACATCATCCTGCTGGACTCGTCCATGACAAAGTTGGGCGGGCTCGAGTTCCTGCGTCATTTGCGCCGCACCACCAGCGGCAACCGGCCGGTCGTGCTGTTTTGCGCCGCCCCGGAAGACGCACGCCAGGTCGGGGCCGCCATCGCGCAAGGGGCGAGCGAGTGCCTGATGAAACCCTATGATTCGGACCTGCTGAATTTCAAGCTAAAGAAATCGGGCGCTGTCTAGAGCGTGTCTTTGTTATAGGGAACCATTTGACCGGGTTTTCGCGTTTGCTGGCAAGACCAGGCTTTCCGCCTTGGTCCGGCCGACCAAAAGGAAAGCCTGACGATGTCCAGGAAGCGCGAAAACCCTTCCCCCCGGTGGACCAGATCAGCCCAATCGGCGGCGCCCCGCGAACCTTGCCCGGTCAACCAGACCGCGCGGCGGTTCGCGCCTGGCCGAGTGACCTGATCCGGCCCAACAAAATAGTTCCGTATAACAAAGATACGCTCTAGTTGGCATGGGCCTTGCTCCTTTGTGTGAATAGATCAATCATGGAGCGCCCCTCATGGCCATAGCACTGCCTGTCATTCCCGACGCCAGAATCCAGACCGCACTGCGCCGCGCGAGCGCGGCCACGGGCACGGATTTCGATTATCTGGTACGCACGGCGGCCCGGGAAAGTGCGTTCAAAAGCAACGCGAAATCAAAGTCTTCCAGCGCAACGGGGCTATTTCAGTTTATCGAGGAGACCTGGCTGGCCACCCTCAAGCGGGTTGGCAGCACGTTCGGTCTTGGCAAGCTTGCCGACGCCATAGAGAAGACCCCTGGCGGGCGGTATAAAGTGCCGGATTCCAGGCTGCGCGGGGAAATTCTTGCCCTGCGCAAGGACCCCGAGACATCCGCTCTGCTGGCCGGGGCGCTGACCCGGCAAAGTTCAAAATTCCTGGAAGGCAGACTGGGCCGCAGACCGGTTTCGGGCGAACTCTACATGGCGCATTTTCTGGGGCCGGCCGGGGCGCTGCGGATGATCGGGGCTGCGGAAAAAACACCGCATGCCGACGCTTCGCGGCTGTTTCCCAAGGCGGCGGCGGCCAACCGCGCGATTTTCTATGA
>JALURZ010000229.1 GCA_027058735.1 Hyphomicrobiales bacterium
CCCCGATGGATTCAGGACCATCCAGAAGCTAGACTGATTATGCGTCAGGTCAACAACGCCGCGCCCCTCATCCGGGGTGGACGGTTTATCAGGGGAGATGGTGACAATGGCTGACAAGGCGATCGCGGCGCAGAAAGCGCCCTACAAGGCAGAGCTCACGGAGGGAAAACACTATTTCTGGTGCGCCTGCGGGCGCAGTGCCAAACAGCCGTTCTGCGACGGCTCGCACAAGGGCACCGGCATCGAGCCGATGCGGTTCACGGCGCAGAAGTCCGGCGATGCGTGGCTGTGCGGCTGCAAGGCGACCGGCAATGCGCCCATGTGCGACGGCACCCACAAGGCGCTTTAGGACTTAAGGACTTAATCGGCCCTCTTTGCCCGGGACCGGGTCACAACCGCCAGCAGCACGAAGCCGCCGGCCATGGACAGCAATATGAACAGCGTCCCGGTTTCGCGCAGCCCGAAGGCGTTGAGGACAAACAGCGGCACGGCCAGCGCCAGGCCGAGCCGGGTGCCCCAGACCAGCAGTTTTTCGATCAGTGTGTCCGCAGGCAAGAGGAAACTGAGCGCGAACAGAACGGCGGCCGCGCCCTGCCATTTGATGGCCGACACCGAGGCCTGAGCCGCGATGCGCGCAAGCGGGAGTTCGCCCCCCGCGGCCACGATGTCCAGGGACTGGACCATGATGGTGTTTTCCCGGTAATCCAGCACCATCACCGCGACGATGCCCAGCCCGCAGAACCAGGCGACCGGGACATTGCGCCGGGCAAAACCCAGAATCGCGAAACAGATGGCGCCGGTATAAGCCAGCGCGAACAGCGCATCGAAAAACAGCACCGTGCGAAGGGCCGGGTCCGCGTTGGCCAGGGCGGCCGAATAGACCTCCGCAGGCCGGATGACTTCGAAAAATTCCTGCCCTGCGGGGTAGGGGGCGAGATTGGCCGCCAGCATGGCGGCGGCCAGCAGCGCCAGCGCGACAAGGTTCAGAACGGAGGATCGCGAGAGGTGTGTTCGGGTGTCCATGTCAATTTCCTGCACGGCGTTGCGGATCAGTCGATTGCGGCGGGCCGCCGTCGAGCACGCGCTTTATCCAGGGCAGCAGAGCGTAGGCCGGCAATCCGAGCAGAAATGTGATGAGGAAAAAATCGGCATAGCCCAGCACCGCCGCGCCATAGCCCCCCGCCCAGCCGGCCAGCGCGCGCCCCAGCGCGAACAGCGATGAGAGCACGGCATATTCGCTGGCCGCGCGCGCCTTGCTGGTGATCGCCATCAGGAAGGCGAGAAAGGCGCCCGTGCCAAGCCCTTGGGTGAAGGATTCAACGCCGCTGGCCGCATAGAGCAGCACCCGGTGCCGGGTCAGAATGTCGCCGCCGCCATCCGCCGCAAGGGGAATGACGGCGGCCGCCCACACATAGCCCAGATTGGAGACGATCTGGGTCAGGCCCAGGATCCACAGCGCGCGAAAAATCCCCACCCGGTCGGTGAACCATCCGCCCGCCAGCCCGCCGGCGATGGACAGCCCCAGTCCGATATTGACCGACACCAGCCCGATCTCGGCAGCGGAGAACCCGGCATCGACCCAGAACGGCTTGACCATGAAGCCGATGGAGGTATCGGCCAGCTTGAAGGTGAGGATAAACAGCAATATGGCCACGAAACAGGGCCGCGCCATCATCTCGCTGAACGCGCCCAGCACCGGCCCGGCGGCCTGTTGGGCCGGCCTTTTGCCAGACAGGCGCTGTAACAGGACCGTGGCGAGGGCGCCCGCGAGCAGCGCGGCGGCAGCCGGCCCGTGGCCCAATGCGCCCGCCAGCAGGCCCGCAAACAGCAACGCGGCGGGCGTGATGATGGCAGGGTTGCGCAGCGCGGCGCGCAGTTCATCGCCAATGGAGGCGCCCGGCCGCCGTTTGCGCGGGCGCTCGTGCGGCGCATGCAGGCACGCCACACCCAGGCCCGCCAGCAGCAGGGCTGCAATGATGAAGGCGCCGGCCCAGCCCAGCCAGTCGCTCACCATCAAGATGACCCCCGCCGCGATCATGCCGGCGCGGTAGAACGCGATGCGAAAACCGTTGGCCACGCCAAGCTCGCCCCGTTCCAGCATCTCGATGGTATAGCCGTCGATGGCGATGTCGTTGGTTGCGGAAAACACCGTGAAGGCGGCGATCGCCGCCCATACCCACGGCCCCCATTCGCCATGGATGGCGAACAGGCCCATGATCGCGGCCATCGCGATATCGACCGCGAACATCCAGCGCCGGTGGTGGCGCACGTGATCGATGGCCGGTGCCCAGATGAACTTGAGGCTCCAGGCTGCACTCAACAGGCTCATCAGTCCGATTTCAGCGAGATTGACCCCCTGCTGGCGGAAATAGACCGGAAACAGGTCATAAAACAGCCCCAGCGGCAGGCCCTCGGCGAAATACAGAACGCCGACCCAGAACAGCTTGCTCTTCAGGATGGACGGGCGGGCCATTGAGTTCATGGCCTACAGGGACATCGCGAGGTCAAAGGCTTCCGCGATGGCGCGTTTCGCATCGAGGCCGGCGGCCTCGCGCGCACCGCCGATGACGTGAACCGGCATGCCTGTTTTCTTGAGCGGCGCGGACAGGGGATCATGGGGGGCCTGCCCGGCGCACAAGATTACCGTATCGGCCGCGATCACC
>JALURZ010000230.1 GCA_027058735.1 Hyphomicrobiales bacterium
ATACCGGATGGTGCGCGCCTTCCTGCCGGCGATGCTGGAGGCGGGCGGCGGCTCCATCATCAATGTCGCTTCGGTGCTGGGGTCGATCGCGGCGGGCGGCGAGCGGTTTGCTTATTCGGTCTCGAAGGCCGGCGTGATCGGCCTGACCAAGTCCGTTGCCCATGACTTCGCCACGCGCGCCATCCGCTGCAACGCGATCTGCCCCGGCACCATCGAAACGCCGATGGTGACGGACCGGATCGCCGCCGCCGAAGACCCGGACGCGATGCGTGCCATGTATGTGGCGCGCCAGCCCATGGGGCGCATGGGCCGCCCGGACGAAGTGGCCGCCGCGGCGGTCTATCTGGCCGGCGATGAAAGCGCGTTTACCACCGGCACCGTAATGATCATGGATGGCGGCTGGACGAACTGATATGGTTTTTCAGTGACGAGGGAGACGCGCCGATGCTGAGTGCGGAGAAAAACAGAACGATTACCCAAACCGGACCGCAAACGCCCGCGGGCAATCTGCTGCGCCGCTACTGGCAGCCCGCCGCGATCGACCCCAGCACCGAAGCGACATTGATGATGGAGCCGCCGCCCGCCTCCAGCATCGCCGGCAGGAAGGCGCGCACCATCCGGTATATGCCGGTCAGGTTGGTGTCGATCACCTGTTCCCAGTCGTCCCGGCCGCATTCAAGGATGGTGCCGGCCCGCGCGATGCCGGCGCAATTGAAGAGGATGTCGAGAGCGCCATGGGTCCGCGCCGCCGCGCTCACCGCCTCGCCATCGCCCACATCGAGGGCGCCGAGATGCGCGATGCCCTCGTCTTCAAGCCCGGCCAGACCGTCGATATCGCGGCTGGTGGCGATGACACGGGCACCCTCGCGCGCAAAGGCGATCGCGGTGGCGCGCCCGATGCCCTTCGCCGCGCCGGTCACCAGCGCCGTCTTGCCCGCGAGCCTGCCGGTCATTTCGCGGCCGTGATCACTTCGCGCCCTGCCCTTCTTCGGTGGCGTTCACCAGACAGGCCATATTGCCATAGGGGTGCTTGTTGTCGTGCATCAACTGATGAGCATGGCCGATCTGGTCGAAGCTGTAGGTCGCCGACAGGCACGGGTCGATCAGCCTGTCGATCATCATCCGGTTGACGGCGGCGGCCTGATCGTCATTGGACAGATGCGAGCCCTGGAAGCGCTTCTGCATCATCCAGTGATAGCGCAGATCCATGGTCACATTGTAGCCCGTGGTGCCCGCGCAGATGACCACCATGCCGCCGGTGTCGCAGACAAAATCCGATGTCGGCAGGGTCGCTTCGCCGGGATGCTCGAACACGATTTTCGGATTTTTTCGTTCACCCAGTTCATCCCAGATCGCCTTGCCGAAGGCGCGCGCGCCCTTGGCCCACTGGCCCCATTCCTTCGACGCCGTATCGGGCATCGGCCCCCAATGGTCGAAATTATTGCGGTTGATGACCCCGACCGCCCCCTGATCGAGACAGAACTGGCGCTTGTCGTCGTCGGAAATCACGGCAACCGGACGCCCCCCTTGCGCCCTGGTGATTTGCAGCGCCATGGAGCCGAGACCGCCGGCCGCCCCCCAGACCAGCACCACATCGTCCTTTTCGACCGTGTGCGGCGGCCAGCCCATCAACATGCGATAGGCGGTCGAGGCGCACAGCAGATAGCACGCGGACTGTTCCCAGCTCAGATGTTGCGGGCGCGGCTGGCACTGGTGCGACTGGACGCGGGCAAACTGGCAATAGGAGCCGTAATTGGTCTGATAGCCCCAGATGCGCACGCTCGGCGCCAGCATCGGGTCCTTGCCGGCCAGCACCCAGGGGTCGTCCGGCTCCCACCAGCCGGAATGAACCACCACCTCATCGCCCACCTTGACGTCGTCCACCTGCGCGCCCACCGCCCACACGATTCCCGAACAGTCCGAGCCGCCGGCATGAAAGTCCTCCGGCTCGCCCTTGCGCTGGCGATCGGCGATAACGTCCACCGGAAACCCCAGACCCGCCCACACATTGTTGTAGTTGATGCCGGTCGCCATGACATAGATGAGCACGTCCTTCGGCCCGATATCGGGCACCGCGATGACCTCGCGGCGCCACGACTTTTGCGGTTCGCCGAAACGCTCCTGGCGGACCGTGAAGGCATGCATCTTTTGCGGCAGTACCCCCGGTTCGAGCGGGGCCCCCAGATCGACAAGTTCAGGCCGGCTCATGATGTCTCCCCGTAGTTGATTTGCGGATGGCGTTGCCCGAAGCGGAGCACACTGGCGTTTGGGAGGATTGTCAAGGGGTGGCAGGCACCACGCATGGCGGCAGATGCGCCACGGCGCGCCAGACGGCACGAGCGGGAAGCGGCACGGGCCCCGGCGCCCGGCCTTTTACTTGTAGCTGCTGAACACGGTTGTCCTGCCATCAGGGGCAAAGGCGATCACGTCATAAGGGTCGCGACGGCCGTTTTCCATGCCCGGCGATCCCGACACCATTCCCGGAACCGACAGACCGGTCACCTTGAGGCGCGAAGTCAACAGGCGCTTCACATCGCCAGCGGGCACATGGCCTTCGATCCTGTACCCGGCGATGGTCGCAGTGTGGCAGGACTGCAAATTCTCGGGAATGCCCAGCCGCTGTTTGATCGCGCCGAGCGTCTCGGTATCCCGGACCGTGACCTTGAAGCCCGCGGCCTGCATATGCTGCACCCAGGCGCCGCAACACCCGCACCATGGCGTTTTCCACACTTTCATCGCGGGAAGTTCCTGTGCGCCCGCAAGCGCGGCGGAGCCGAAAGTAATCGCCGTGGCCAGCAGAAGTTCCATTTTTCTCATAGCAGGTGTCCTAACAACCGATGCGTCCAGAAACCGATGAGCCTATCGCCCGCGCCATTGTGCGGCATTGATGAAGATCAAACAAGCCACGATTTCCGCCCTGCCCTTTCCGCCCGCCCCGCCGCCGGTCAGCTTTCCTCAAAGCTGCTCAGGAATTTGGCGAGCAGCCCATTGAGCGTTTCAAACTCCCGCGCGGACAGTCCCGAGGTCAGCCTTGCCTGCGTCGCAACATGCGCGGTGACCGCCGCATCGACGATGGCAAAACCCTTGTCGCTCAGCGAAATGAGAACGCTGCGGCCATCGCCGGGATTGTGTAGCCGCTCCACCAGCCCGGCTTTTTCAACCTGATCAATCCGGTTGGTCATCGTGCCGGAGGTGACCGTCATGGTTGCCAGCAAATCGCCCGGCGACAGACGGTAGGGCGCACCGGAGCGGCGCAGGGTCGCCAGCACATCGAAGCTCGCGCCATTCAGCCCGTGGGCGGCGAATGTCTTGTCCATCTCGCGCGCAAGGTGCCGCGAGATGCGCTTGAACCGGCCCACCAGCCCCATGGGCGCGACATCGAGATCGGGCCGCTCCCGGTTCCATTGCGCAAGAATTTCATCGACATGGTCCATGGCGTTCATCCATCGCAAATAAAATGTCTTGACGTCAAGATATATAACGCTGCCTTGATATCAAAATAAATTTCCGGAAACCCGACCCATGAGCCGTAACGCCGATCTGCTGCTGACCGCCATCGCGCCGGCGATCTGGGGCAGCACCTATCTGGTGACAACCGAGCTTCTGCCGGACGAATACCCGTTGACGGTCGCCATGCTGCGGGCATTGCCCGCCGGTCTCCTGCTCCTTGTCGTGGTTCGTCAACTGCCGGCGGGCGCCTGGTGGTTCAAGATATTCCTGCTCGGCGCGCTCAATTTCTCGATCTTCTGGTGGCTGCTGTTTGTCGCCGCCTACCGGCTGCCCGGAGGCGTGGCGGCCATCGTCGGCGCGCTGCAGCCGTTGATCGTGATCTTTCTCGCGCGCATGGTCCTGGGCTCGGCCATTCGCGCCCTGCCCATTCTCGCCGCCATCGCCGTCATGAGTGGGGTTACCCTGTTGATCCTGCCCCCTGAGGCCGCGCTCGACCCCATCGGTCTTGCCGCCGGTCTTGGCGGCGCGGTGTCCATGGCGTTTGGAACGGTTCTGAGCCGTCACTGGCAACCGCGCGTATCGCCGGTGACCTTCACCGCCTGGCAACTGACCGCCGGCGGCGTTTTGCTGCTTCCCGCAGCGCTGTGGCTTGAACCGCCGCTGCCGGACCTTACCGGGGCGAATATTCTCGGGCTTGTCTATCTCGGCCTGATCGGCGCCGCGTTCACCTATATTCTCTGGTTCCGCGGCGTCGCGCGGCTGGCCCCGTCGCTCGTCTCGACGCTTCCCCTGCTCAGCCCCGTGACGGCGGTCATCCTTGGCTGGTGGGTTCTCAGCCAGACCATGAGCCCGTTGCAGTTCCTCGGTGTCCTGGCGGTTCTGGGCAGCGTGTGGGCAAGCCAGCACGCGCAACGCCCGAAGACGGCGCATTGATTGCAGGCGAATAGAGTGAATAGTGGAAGGGATTTTGCTATCTTATGCGGGACCTCAGCACCACCCCGCCATCGTTGGCGGTTGTCCGGCAGATCAATCACTTGGAGACCGTCATGGCAAGACCCGTTATCGCCGCCAGAAAACCAGTCAAGACAGAGCTGAGCGCGGGCGAAACCTACCACTGGTGCCGGTGCGGCCGGTCGAAAAAGCAGCCCTTTTGCGACGGCTCCCACAAGGGCACCGGATTGACGCCGCTGGCGTTTACGGCGGACAAATCCGAACCCGCATTCCTGTGCCAGTGCAAGGGCAGCGCCACTGCGCCCTTTTGCGATGGAACCCATGCGCGTCTGGGCGATGCAAAGGCGGGTGAGGAACTGCCCGACATCGCGCGCGAGGGCGCGCCCGTCGCCTAGCCAACGCCGGAAGAACCGACCGTGGCGCGCATTCACGAACTGGCCCGCGACGGGCTCGCCAAACTGGGCCACCACGGCGAACTCGGGGCGATGGGCGTTCCGCGCAAGGATCTGCCCCATTGGGACGATATCCAGATATTGCCGGCCCAGTTCGCCTCCAGACCGCTGATGGATGACGCGCCGGTCGCAACCGAACTCGTGATCGGCCCGCGCGCCAACAAATCCCTCACCCTGAAGATCCCGCTGTTTGTCTCCGACATGAGTTTCGGCGCGCTTTCGCAGGAAGCAAAAATCGCCCTTGCCAAAGGCGCGGAACTGGCCGGGACCGGCATCTGTTCGGGCGAAGGCGGCTCCCTGCGCGAGGAACGCGAGGCCAACAGCCGCTATTTCTACGAACTGGCGTCCGCCAAGTTCGGCTGGGATATGGACTTGATGGAACACGTGCAGGCGTTCCACTTCAAGGGCGGACAGGGGGCGAAAACCGGCACCGGCGGCCATCTGCCCGGTGCCAAGGTGACGGCGAAAATCGCCGAGACGCGCGGGCTTTCCGTCGGCCAGGACGCCATCTCGCCGCCGACATTCGCCTCACCGGTCACCATCGATGAATTTCGAAAACTGTCCGACGAAGTGCGCGAACGCTCCGGCGGCATCCCGATCGGCTATAAATTGTCGGCGAACCACATAGAGGACGATATCGACTTCGCGCTGGACGCCGGCGCCGATTATATCATTCTGGATGGCCGGGGCGGCGGGACCGGTGCCGCACCCCTGCTGTTTCGCGACCATATCAGCGTCCCGACGATCCCCGCGCTTGCCCGCGCGCGCGCACCTCGACAAAAAGGCCGGCCGCGAGGTCACCCTGATCATCACCGGCGGGCTGCGCATGCCGGAAGATTTCATCAAGGCCATGGCCCTTGGCGCGGATGGCGTTGCGCTCTCGAACTCCGCCATTCAGGCGATTGGCTGCGTCGCCGCGCGGATGTGCAACACCAACAACTGTCCTGCCGGCATCGCAACCCAAAAGGAAGAACTGCGCCAGCGGCTGGACGTGGATATCGCGGCGAAGCGGCTCGCGACCTTCTTCGAAGCGTCCGTTCACCTGATGCAGGTCATGGCGCGCGCCTGCGGCCATGATGAACTCGCCAAGCTCCGCAAAGAGGATCTCACAACCTGGAAGCGCGATATGGCGGACCTGTCGGGCGTGGAATTTGGCGGCGTCGCGAACGAAGGCTAGGGGCGAACGAAAATGCGCCGCGCGAGCGCCTTGAGCGTCGCGATGTATTTCTCCTGCGTCCAGCCGCATTCAAGCGTCAATTGTTCCCAGTTGCGCACCGACAACATCGTCCAGAGAATATCGCTCGCCTCTTTGGGCGCATGATCGCGCGTGAGCGTCTTGTCCCTGGCGAGCGCATCGATCGCGGCTTCGCAGCCTTCGCGCATGTCCTGCATGCACTCACGCCAGGCCCTGGCCCATCGCGTAACGGGCCTTTATTACACGCAACCCGGAAAAATTCGAACCGCGCCATGAGACCCCTCAGGTGGGGTCCGGGGCGATGTGCCGGATCGCACCGCGGCGGGTCATGGAAAAACGACATCAGCCGGGCATTTGCTGCTGGCGGTTTCTCTGTTATGGCCTTGTGGGGTGAATTCGTGCGTCTTTCAGATATCTCCGAACCGGACAACCACGCAGATGCCACGCTGGACCTTCCGGACTATCATCCGAACCGCGTCAGGCGACGGACCTTTTGCTGGCCTGAGCCTATGACCTTGTTGCACGAAGCAGAGACGCTTGATGCGCCCGCCATGCAGCGCCATCAACAGGCGGCCTGGGAAAAGCAGCGCGACTACGTCTCGGCCAGGTCTGATTTTTACGCGGAACTGTGGAACGGGCAGGCCCCGCCGGCCGATCTGCGCGACCTGCCCGCCCTGCCCCTGTCATCGAAGGCGCAGTTGCGGGTTTCGCAGGCCGATCATCCCCCGTTCGGGAATTATCTCGCCGCCGGGCTGAGCGCTGTGACGCGCCTGCACCGCACGTCCGGCACGACCGGACAGGCCATGAACCTCGCCCTGTCCGCGCGCGATTGCGAAAGCGTCGAACAGGTCGGCGGGCGCAGCCACACAGCCGCCGGGCTGAGCGCGCAACACACCGTTGTCCACTGCCTCAACTACCAGATGTGGATGGGCGGCGTTACCGATCACCTCACCCTGGAGCGCACCGGGGCGACGGTGGTTCCCTTCGGCGTCGGCGGCACCGATCTGCTGATCCGCACGATCCGTGAAATCGGCATCGACGCGATATCCTGCACGCCGTCCTACCCGGCGGTGCTGGAACGCGTGCTCAACGAGCGGTTCGCGGACCTGCGCCCGCGCGATCTGGGTTTGAAACTGGGCCTGTTCGGGGGCGAACCGGGACTGGACGACCCCGCCCTGCGCGAGCGCATCCGCAAGACCTGGGGCATGGAGCCGCGCAACGCCAATTACGGCGTGTCGGATGTGTTTTCCAATTTCGCGGCGCAATGCACCCGCGATACCCGATTGCACTTTCTGGCGCGCGATGTTCTCTTTGCAGAATTGATCGATCCTGAAACCGAAGCGCCGTTGCCTCTGGACGCCGGCCGGGAAGGCGAACTCGTGCTGACCCATCTTGACCGCGAATGCCAGCCGCTGGTGCGCTTTCGCACCGGCGACATCATCGCGATCGACGCAACAGACCCCTGTGCGTGCGGCCGCACCGGCTTTCGGTTCCGCGTGGTCGGGCGCAGCGACGATATGATTGTCGTGCGCGGCCTCAATATTTTTCCAACCATGGTGGCGGCGGTGTTGAGCGAATTCGCTGAATTGTCCGGCGACTACCGCATCGTGCTCGATCAATCGCCCCCCTTCGACCGTCTTCCCGTACACGCGGAACTGGCGAAGGGCGCACAGGCGACGGATGCGCTTGCCGGGCGCGTGGAGCAGGCGATCAAAACCAGGCTCGGCGCCACCGCCGATGTTACGATCCTGCGCCCGCAAAGCTTACCGGTGAGCGAAGGCAAGACCCGGCGGGTTGTGAGGAACACCCCATGAGCAGCCATCGCTACAAGACGGTTCTGAGCACCCTGGATGAAGACGGGGTTCGCACGATCTCGCTCAACCGGCCAAAAAGCCTCAATGCCATGAACCGGCAGTTGATCGACGATGTCGCCGCCGCGTTCGACGATGCCAATGGCGATCCCGAAACCCGGGCCATCATCTTTACCGGCGAGGGCCGGGCGTTTTGCGCCGGCGATGACCGCCACGCCCATGTGCACCCGCAAAACGAGGGCGAGGCCCGCGATCTGGTCGAGGCCATCCAGCGCGCGACAAAAGCGATCATTTTCGGCGAAAAGCCGGTGGTCGGCGCGATCAATGGCTGGGCGGTCGGCGGCGGCTTCGAATGGGCGATCAATTGCGACTTTCCGCTCTGGGCGCAAAGCGCCAAAGGGTTCTTCCCCGAAGTCTCGCTCAATCTGTTCGTCACCGGCGCGGTCACATCCCTGCTGCCGGCCCTGGCGGGACTGAACAAGGCGCGCGAAATGCTGTTCCTGGGCAACCGTTACGAGGCGGGCGAACTCAAGGCGATCGGCGTCGCGTGGCGGGTCGTGCCCGATGATCGCCTGAGAGACGAAGCGCGCTCGGTGGCCAGACAATTAAGCCAGCTGCCGCCGCTGTCGCTGCGCGCCATGAAGCGGGTCCTGAGCCTGTGCGCCGCGGGCGATCTCCACAAGGCGCTGGATCTGGAGACGGATGCCACGATCGCCGGGTTCCTCGATCCCGAAACGACCGAACGGCTCAAGGATTTCTAGCTTTCCTCCCGCGCGAGGCAAGGCGCGCGAAAGATTAAGACGTCCGCCGATCCGGCCGGTCAACGGGTGCCCTCGCCAACCGCCTGCATTCCGGCATTCCTTGGTCCTTCGTTCAGCAGCCAGCCAAAAACCAGGGTGGCCAGCACCGCCGCGGCGATCTGCGCCGCGATGAACCCGGCGATATGTGCGGGGTCGATGCCGGAAAATGTGTTTGTCAGCCCTCTGGCGATCGTGACCGCCGGGTTGGCGAACGAGGTTGACGGCGTGAACCAGTAGCCTGCCATTATGAACAGCCCGACAGCACAGGCAAGCGCTTCCCGGCGTGCCTTCAGACAGCCGAGAATGGTCATCACCAGGCCGAACGTGGCGACGAATTCGCCCGCCCACTGGCCAAGGCCGGTCCTCGCTGTGTCGGACGGATCAAGCAGTGCGATGCCGAACATCAGATGGGCGACCGCCACCCCGCACAGCCCGCCGACGATCTGGGCCGCTCCATACCAAAGCGAAGCCACCACACCGATCTGCCCGCGAATTGCAAAGGCGAAAGTTACCGCGGGGTTGAAATGAGCTCCTGAAACCGGTCCGAAAACCAGGATAAGAACCACCAGAATCGCGCCGGTCGGCAGCGTGTTTCCCAGCAGCGCAATGGCGGTATTCCC
This sequence comes from Hyphomicrobiales bacterium, assembly GCA_027058735.1. GTDB lineage: Bacteria > Pseudomonadota > Alphaproteobacteria > Rhizobiales > JALURZ01 > JALURZ01. Next base: position 9,280 of record JALURZ010000230.1, read on the forward strand.
GTCAGACAGCCTGTCGGCCATGATACCCGATCCGACAATGACCGCCAGCAGGAAGAGCGTCCCAAGCCATTCCGCGAATAATCTGCGCAGCATTCCGACGCTCCGTTGGTACTGTATCTGTTGGCGCCCTCAAGGCGCAGCCCGGCTGTCCGGACGGCCGCAAAATCATTGACGGCCGCGAATTTCAAACCTTTACATGTCTTCGCGGCAGGGGTAGATTAATTCGGTACTACGGCATGCGCCGAATTGTCAATATATTATGCTGCCGCCCCGCGCCCGCCGGGCCTTGGCATGTTTTGGGCGTCTGGACAGAAGCTGCATATCCATGAACCAGCAACACGCCATCGAGTCTCTGGCCGCGCTGGCCCACGAATCCCGGCTGGCCGTATACCGGCTGCTGGTGCGCGAACAGCCCGACACACTCGCCGTTGGTGAAATCTCGCGCCGGCTGGGCATCGTTGCCTCGACACTGTCGGGCCATCTGGGTGTTCTCAAACGGGCGGGGCTGGTGGCGTCGAGCCGTCATCAAAGGGAAATTCACTACGCCGCCAGGCTTGAATCGATCGCCGCACTCGTTCGTTTTCTGCTTGAGGACTGTTGCGATGGCCGGGTCGAAAACTGCAAGGCAATTCTGTCGCTGATCCCGGGCAGAGACGATCCGCAGCGAAGCCGGGCCTGAGGTGCCGGCAGGAGGGCGTGAGCGCCGCAATTGTGCCGCGCCGGTGCCGGGGCTACACTTGCGCGGCGATTTGTCGAGCAAGGAGAGACGCGGGTGAACGAGCGTCCAGAAATCAGACAGACCGGCGGGCCATGGCCGCCGGAAAGCGAAGTGGCGCGCTGGAGCGATCATTATTTCAATCTGAGCCGGGCCATTGTGGAGAAATTCGGCGACGTCACCGTCACTTACGCGATCTTCATGCGCCGCCCGGTACGCTCCGCGCCGCGGCTGGCCATTGAATGGCTTGCGGCCATCGCACAGGCGCGCGGCACGCGGTTCGATATCGATCTGCGATACGAGGAAGGCCGCTGGGTCGGCGCCGGCGAGCCGCTGATTTATCTCACCGGTCCGTTCCGCCATCTGGTCGATCTGGAAACGCTGTTTCTGCAGAAGCTCGGGGCCGCCTGCGTCGCGGCGTATAATGCCTATGCGATCTGCGCGGACCTGCCGGATGTCGAGTTCCTGGCCTTTGACGCGCGCCATTGCGCGGGCACGGAAATGGCCGAACTGATGGCCTATGCCGCATCGGTCGGGTCGCGGATGGCGAAATCCAAAGCCGGCGCCAAAGGCTTTATCGGCAACGCCAATGACGCCACCGCTCATTTCTTCGGCCAGCCCGGCGGTCTTGGCACCATGCCCCATGCCATCATCGGTTATGCCGGCTCGACGGTGCGGGCCGCGGAAATGTTTCATGATGCCCATCCCGACGCGCCCATGACCGTGCTGGTGGATTATTTCGGCACCGAAGTGAGCGACAGCCTGGCGGTCTGCGAACGCTTCAAGGATCTGGCCGGCGATGGCCGGCTGGGGGTGCGCATCGACACGCCGGGCGGGCGCTATGTGGAAGGCCTCGACCCGCCGGGGTCCTACGCCGTGCTTGAACGCCACGCGCCCGAGGCGGTGCGCGGCTACCGCACGGATACCGAACTGCGCCATCTCATCGGCACCGGCGTGTCGGCCGCCGCCATCTGGCACCTGCGTGAAAAGCTCGACGAGGCGGGCCATGACAAGGTGAAAATCGTCGCCTCGTCGGGTTTTGGCCCGGAAAAATGCAAGGTCATCGCGGTGGCCAGGGCGCCGGTCGACATGATCGGCACAGGCTCGTTTCTGCCCCAGCGCTGGTCGGAAACCTACGCCACCGCCGACATTGTCGAATATGACGGCAAGCCCAGCGTCAAGGTGGGGCGCGAATTCCTGCTGCGCAAATAGCGCAGCACTGCGAGCGCGAAAGAACGCACAAAGTGTCGGCGGCGCGCCGGCCGGCACCTCTTCGAAGACACGCTCTATTTCACGCTGCCCGGCCGGGCGGCGATCTCCTCGTGCCAGCGGTGCAGGTTTTTCGCCTTGGGGGGAATGTCGAATTTTATCCATGCGGCGAAATCCACGCACACGAAGGCCGTGATATCGGCCACCGTGAAGCGGTCGCCGGCAACATAGGCCGACTTGCCCAGGCGCGCGTCCAGCATGGCAAAGAAATGTTTGACCCGCCTGCGGCCGCGTTCGGCCAGGGCGGGGATCTGTTCATAATTGACCGGACCGGTCAGGGCGCGGCCCACCAGACCACGCGATGAGTTGCGGAATACTTCGGCCAGCGCCATGAACCCGTTCCACTCCATGTCCCGGTTCCAGCCGGCGATGACCGCTTTTTCGCGCGCATCGCGCCCGAGCAGATTCATCTCCCAATAGGTCTCATCGAGATAAAGGCAGATGGAATTGGAATCCAGCAGCCGCGTGCCATCGTCAAGCTCCAGCACCGGCACGGTGCAATGAGGATTGATGGTGCGAAAGTGTTCGTCCAGATGCTCACCGTGACGCAGGTCAACCTGCACGGTCTTGATCTCAAGGCCTTTTTCGGCCAGAAAAATCCGTACCCGCCGCGGGCTGGGCGCCGTTGCGCAGTCATAAAATATCATCGGGTTGTGTCCTGTTCAGCGTTTCACCTCGGCGTTGGCGATCGGCGCCGGCTCACCGGCAAGATCGCGCAACTTGAAATTTTCGCCCGCGCCGGCCGCGATCCACCGGTTTTCAGCCATTGGCCCCGGCTTCCGGCTTGTGGTGATCGTGAAAATGCCGCGCGATATCGATGCGCCGGCACACCCACACATCGTCATGAGACTGGATGTGATCGAGAAACCGCTGCAGCGCCATCGCCCGCCCGGGGCGCCCGGCGAGCCGGCAGTGCAGCCCGACCGACATCATCCTGGGCGCCTTCGCGCCTTCCGCATAGAGCAGATCGAAGCTGTCGCGCAGATAGGCGAAGAACTGGTCGCCGGAATTGAACCCCTGGGGCGTGGCGAAACGCATGTCATTGGCATCAAGAGTGTAGGGGATCACCAGATGCGGGGCCTTCGGGCCGGCGATCCAGTAGGGCAGATCATCGGCGTAGGAATCCGCATCATAAAGAAAGCCGCCTTCGGCCATCACCAGTTCGCGGGTGTTCATGGAGCACCGGCCCAGATACCAGCCAAGGGGGCGTTCGCCGGTCACCTCCTCATGCAGCGCGATGGCCTCGTTCATGTGCTGCCATTCATCCTCGCGATTGAAATCCCGGTATTCGATCCAGCGCAGCCCGTGGCTGGCGATTTCCCAGTCCGCCTCGCGCATCGCGGCAACGGCTTCCAGATTGCGCGACAGCGCCATGGCGACGCCGAAAACCGTGACCGGCACTCCGCGATCGGCGAACAGACGCCACAGCCGCCAGAACCCGGCGCGCGATCCGTATTCATAGATAGATTCCATGTTCCAGTGGCGCTTGTCCGGCCAGGCCGCCGCCCCGACGATCTCCGACAAAAAGGCCTCCGACGCCTCATCCCCGTGCAGCACGTTGCTCTCGCCGCCTTCTTCGTAATTGACGACGAACTGCACGGCGATCCGCGCGCCGCCCGGCCATTCCGGGTCCGGCGCATCGCGGCCATAGCCGATCATGTCACGGGGATATTCGGTGGGTACGGGCAGGATTTTCAAGCAGGCCTCTCCCTTGCATGGATGCGCGCTGCGGCTCTCCCGCCGAGCACATCGGCGGGATCGACGTTGGGCGATCGCGCTTCGAGCCGCAATCCCTGTTCGCAACGTTGCAGATGGCGCGTCATCAGTTCGGCGGCGGCCGCCTCTTCGCCGCGCGCCACCGCATCGCTCAACGCGCCATGATCGTCGCGGCAACAGGCCGATTGCCCCTCGATCGCATAAAGCCCGATAATCAGCGAGGTTCGCGACACCAGTTCACCCAGAAAGCCGGACAGCACATCGTTGCCGGCAATTCCTGCAAGCTCGAGATGAAACGCCCCCGACAGTCTGATCCATGCACGGCGGTCGCCTTGCTCCAGAGCCTTGCGTTCGCCGAGTTCGATATCGCGCAATCTGCCGATCTGCTCAGGGGTGGCCACGCGCGCGGCCAGCACAACGATTTCACGCTCGATCAAGACGCGGGCGCGAAACACATCGCGGGCCTCGCGGATCGAGGGCCGGGCGACGATGGCGGAGCGGTGGGGCCTGAACTCAACGATCTTCTCATGCGCCAGCCGGCTCAGGGCGCGGCGCACCACGGTGCGGTTGACGCCGAAAATCTCGCCGGTCGAATCCTCGCCCAGCCGGGTGCCTGCCGGCAAGCGGTGATCCATGATCGCGGCACAGATTTGCGCGTAAACTTCATGTTCCAGAGTCTTGTGCCCCAAGGCTCACGCTCCGTGGTTCATGTCAGACCGCCGGGATGCGCGCGGAGGTTTACAGCATAGCGCGCCAACATACATCCGCAATCGGCACGTTCATCAGCGTGCGACGGCACTTCGCCCCCGTGACAATCGCGGCCGCGCCGCGCAGCCGTTCACGGGGCGGGCCGGATATGCCGCTCAAGGCGCGTGTGTGTCCACCCACTTCCCCCATGGCCTCCCTTCAAGGTTGCTCGGCGCGCGCAATCTGTTCACCGGTCAGTTCTTCAAGCCGGATGCGCGCGATTTCGCAGATCTCGGACAGCGCGGTTGCGAGTTCCTCTTCACGGCTGTTGCCAAGCCGGGCGCGAAAGGCTTCGAGTATGCCGGTCATGGTGTAATTGCGCACAGCGACGATAAACGGAAACCCGAACCGTTCGCGGTATTGGCCGTTCATGCGGTCGAATTCGCCCTGCTGGCGCTCGCTCAGCGCATCGAGGCCGGCGCGCTCCTGCTCGCCGATCGAATCCTCGCTGATCAGCTTTTTGCGGGCGTCGGCCCCGGCAAGCTCGGGATGGGCGCCAAGCAGCGCCAGCTTGTCGGTTTCCGGGGCCGCCGCAACCACCGCCGCCATTGCGCGGTGCAATTCGGCGGATGAACCAAACGGGCGGGCGCCGACCGCGCCTTCGGCAACCCAGGGCGAGTGCTCGAAAATGCCGCCAAGCGTGGCGATGAATTCATCATGTGTCATCGCGTTGATCTGCGCCAGCGTGTTCCCCGCCATTCGTGCCGCACACTCCACAGGTCTCGTTGCCGGGCAATATCGTATACAATTTTTCCTCAAAATGTATGCAGGAAATATTTTGCGGGCCGGCGCGCCCCTGATATATCTCGCCGCCCGGGTCACGGACGCGAAAGGCGCACGCAACCATGAGCGGACTATCCACACACGTGCTCGACACCGCCGGCGGCCGCCCGGCGGCGGGGGTCAGGATCGAGCTTTACAGCGTCGATGGCAAACGCCGGAAGATCGGCACGTTCACGACCAATGCGGACGGCCGCACCGATGACAAGCTGCTCGATGGCGATGCGTTCAGGGTTGGCGTCTATGAACTGGTATTCCACACGGCAGCCTATTTCGCGGCCGCCGGCGCGGCGCTGGCCTCGCCACCGTTCCTAGACCAAATCACAATCCGCTTCGCCATCGCCCGCGACGACCAGCACTATCACGTGCCCCTGCTGGTCTCGCCCTGGGCATACAGCACCTATCGGGGGAGTTAAGGGGCAAGGAGGCCTTCACCCCGGCTTTCGCCGGGATCCAGAATGTAGCGGCCCACCCAGTTTCAAATGATCCACTCTGGATTTCCGGCTTTCGCCGGAATGACGAAACGAGGCGCCCGGTATCCGATCCTCATCACCCCGCCGGCAGCACCGCCGTTGTTTCGATTTCCACCAGCGCGCGGTCTTCCATCAGGGCGGTGACCTCGACGACCGCCATGGCCGGGTAGACCTTGCCCATGATGTCGCGCCAGGCGGCACCGACGTCTTTGAGGCTGGCGAGATATTTCTGCTTGTCGGTCACATACCAGGTCATGCGGCAGATGTGTTCAGGCCCGCCGCCCGCGGTCTCCAGCACCGTGCGGATGTTTTTCAGGGTCTGGGCGAACTGGCCCGCGAAATCGTCGCTGACGAATTTCTCGTTTTCATCCCAGCCCACAAGACCGGCGATGAACAGCGTGCGCCCTTCGGCCAGCACGGCGTTTGAATAGCCCCTGGGGCGCACCCAGCCCTCGGGCTGAACAGACTGGTGGGTCATGGTCGCGTTTCTCCCTCTACTGCCTGAGCTTGAAGCGTTGCAGCTTGCCGGTCTCGGTCTTGGGCAGGCTGTCCACGAAGGCGATTTCGCGTGGATATTTGTACGGCGCGATGGACTGCTTGACATGATCCTTGAGCGCTTCGGACTGCGCCTCGTCGCCGCTGAACCCGTCTTTCAGGACCACGAAGGCCTTGACGATCTGGCCACGCTGCTCGTCCGGCTTGCCGACAACGGCGCATTCCGCAACCGCTTCATGGCCAAGCAGCGCATTTTCGATTTCAGGCCCGGAAATATTGTAGCCCGCCGAAATAATCATGTCGTCGGTGCGCGCCTGATACCAGAAAAACCCGTCCTCATCCATGCAATAGGCATCGCCCGTCAGGTTCCAGCCGTTCTGCACATAGACGGACTGGCGCTCATCGGCGAGATAGCGGCACCCCGTGGGCCCCCTGACCGCGAGACGCCCCACCGTGCCCGGCGCCACCTCGTTGCCCTCGTCATCGACGATCCGCGCGGCATAGCCCGCAACCGGGATGCCGGTCGCCCCCGCCTTTGCGCCCTCGTTGGGCGAACAGATGAAAATATGCAGCATCTCCGTTGAGCCCAGCCCGTCGATCAGCGCGATGCCGGTTTTTTCCAGAAACGCCTCATAGGTTGCCCTGGGCAGATGTTCGCCCGCCGATACGCCTTTCTTCAGCGACGAAATATCGTAATCATCCACCAGCCCCAGCAGCGCCCGGTAGGCGGTCGGCGCGGTGAAGCAGATGGTGCAGCGATGGGCCTGGATGGCGCCCAGAAGCACATCGGGCGGTGCGGCCTCCAGCAGCAGGGTGGATGCCCCCACATCCATGGAAAACAGCGCCATGCCGCCCAGTCCGAAAGTGAAGGCGAGCGGCGGCGAGCCGCAAAATATATCGTCCTTGTCCGGTTTCAGATTAAGCCGGTTGAAGCCGTCGCAGATCGCCAGCAGGTCGCGGTGAAAATGCATGGTGCCCTTGGGCGCACCGGTGGTGCCGGAGGTGAAGGCGATCAGACAGACATCGTCGCGTGCGCTTGGGAACGGGTCGAAAGTGACGGGTTTTGCCGCCATGGCGCGTTCCAGATCGTCGCTGCTTTCGGCGTTGAAACATGAAACCTGGGCGAGGCATGGCGCCTGCCCGCGCGCGCGTTCAAGCTCGTCTTCAAGACGGCGGTCGCACAGCGCATGGCTGATTTCCGCCTTGTTGAGAATGACCCCCAGTTCCTTTGCCCGCAGCAGCGGCATGGTGCCCACCGCGATCCCGCCGGCGCGGATCACCGCCAGGTAGCTTGCCACCATCATGATATTGTTGGCCGAACGCAGCAGCACCCGGTTGCCGGGAACGAGGCCCATATCGTCCACCAGCACATGGGCGAGCTGGCAGACCCGGTCGCAGAGCTGCTGGAAGGTGATATCGCCAAAGGGCGATCGAAACGCGATCCGCGCCCCGTCGCCCGCCGCGATGCGCTCGTCCAGAAACCGCGTCACGCAGTTGAGATGTTCGGGATATTGGTAGGCCGGGTGCGAAAAATCAAAATCCGGCCACAGCGCCTTTGGCGGCAGGTTGCGGCGGGCGAAATCGTCATGGCTTGCGGACATCGGCTCCTCCCCTCGCCTGTTTCCCGGACGCGCTCTGGGCGGCGCGCGCGATCACCAGTTTCTGCACATCGGTCGCGCCTTCATAGATGCGCAGGGCGCGTATCTCGCGATACAGTTCCTCAACCTTCGATCCCACCTTGACCCCCAGTCCGCCGTGCAGTTGCACCGCGTCGTCGATCACGGATTGCGCCTGCTCGGTGGCGAACATCTTGGCCATGGCGGCCTCGCGGCTGACCCGCGGCGCGCCCTGGTCCTTGGTCCAGGCGGCGCGGTAAACCAGCAATGCGGCGGCATCGATGGCGGTCGCCATGTCGGCGATCTTGGCCTGCACCATCTGCAGGCCGGCCAGGGGCCGGCCGCCGATTTTCCGCGATGCCGTATGGCGCAGCGCCTCGTCAAGGGCGCGCCGCGCCAGCCCCAGCGCGGCGGCGCCGACAGTGGAGCGGAACACATCCAGCGTCGCCATGGCGATCTTGAAGCCTTCCCCCGGCTCCCCCAGCAGATGATCCCCCGGCACGGCGCAATCGGTGAATTTCAGGGTCGCCAACGGGTGCGGCGCGATCACATCGATGCGCTCGGCAATCTCAAGGCCCGCCGCATCGCCGGGCACGACAAAGGCGGACAGACCCTTCGCGCCGGCACCTTCGCCGGTGCGCGCAAAAACCACATAATGCCCGGCAATGCCGCCATTGGAAATCCAGGTCTTGACGCCATTCAGCACATAGTCATCGCCGGAGCGCTCCGCCGTCATCGCCAGGGCGGCCACATCGGACCCGGCATCCGGTTCCGACAGGGCAAACGCGCCCAGCGACGTGCCCGCCGCGACCGGCGGCAGGTAGCGTCCTTTGAGCGCATCAGAGCCATGCAGCACGATCGGCCCGGACCCCAGCCCCTGCATGGCGAAGGCGAAATCAGCCAGCCCGTGGCGGCGCGCCAGGGTCTCGCGGATCAGGCACAAGGCGCGCACATCGTGGGCGTCGCCAAGCCCGCCATGGGGCGCGATGACCGCATGGGCGCAAAAACCCGCATCGCCAAGGGCGCGGACCAGCGCGCGGCACGATCCGTCGATATCCTCATGGTCCACAAGCCCATCGACATGGGCGTCCGCCCAGCGCCCGATATCGTGCGCCAGCGCCCGGTGACGGTGTTCGAAAAACGGCCAGTCGAGAAAGCTGCGGTCGGCCATCAGTCGCCCTCGAACCGTGGCGCGCGCTTGTTGGCGAAGGCCTCGAACGCGCGGTGAAAGTCCCTGGTTTCCATGCACACGGCCTGCGCCTGGGCTTCGGCCTCGATCGCTTCATCGATGCTCATGTCCCACTCCGCATGCATCATGCGCTTGGTCATGGCGTGGGCGAATGTGGGGCCGTCGGCGAGTGATCTGGCGAGTGCCTGCGCTTCGCTCAAAAGATCATTCGGTTCGCATAAGCGATTGAGAAAGCCCCATCTTTCAGCTTCATCGCCACGCATGATCCGCCCCGAATAAAGCAGATCGGCGGCGCGCCCCTGACCGACGATGCGCGGCAGCATGGCGCACGCCCCCATGTCGCAGCCCGCCAGCCCCACGCGCACGAACAGGAACGCGACTTTGGTATTGGCGGTGCCCAGGCGCAGATCGCTTGCCATCGCCAGGCACGCCCCGGCGCCCGCGCAGATGCCGTCGATGGCCGCGATCACCGGCTGCGGACAGGCCCGCATGGCCTTGACCGCGGCCCCCGTCATGCGGGTGAATTCCAGCAGCCCCGGCATGTCGCGCCTGGTCAGCGGTTCGATGATTTCAAACACATCCCCGCCGGAACAGAAATTGCCCCCCGCCCCGGTTATCACCACCGCCTTGATGTCGTCGGCAAAGCGCAGCGCCTCGAAGGTATCGCGCAATTCGCCATAGGACTCGAAGGTGAGCGGGTTCTTTTTCTCCGGCCGGTTGAGGGTGACGGTTGCGACCTTGCCGGCGACCTGCCAATCGAAATGCTTCGCTTTCCACGAACTGAGTTCAGCCATCATGCCTGTCCCTTGTGTGTTGCGCGTCGGGCGCGCCATCCGCCTTTTCGCGAACCGCGCGCTTCAGCGCCGCCAGCGCGTCCATCAACCGGTCCTGTTCGCCGGCGTCAAGGCCCGAGAAAAGCTCCTGCAGCCAGGTTTCATGAACCCCCGCAATGCGCGCGAAGGCACTGCGCCCTTTGGCCGTCAGCGCGATCATCTGCACCCGCCGGTCGCTGGAATGGGCCTTGCGCTCAACCATGCCGTCGGCTTCGAGCCGGTCGGTCAGCCCGGTGATATTGCCCCCCGACACCATCAGTCTGTGACCCAGTTCGCCCATGGAGAGCGCGTGGCCGGGAATGCGGTAGAGCTGGGAGAGATAATCGAATTTCGGCAGCGACATGGCGAATTCGCGGCGCAGGCGCCCGCGGATTTCCCGCTCGATCAGCCCGGTGCAGGAAAACAGCCTGAGCCACAGCCGCAGGGGCAGCTTGGCGTGACGCCCGCACGTCTCGAAGTCGGATCTGTCCAGGCCGAGCGGTTCGGACGCCATCACATCACCTCGCCGCCCGATATCGATATCGCCTGGCCCGTCACCGAACGGGCATCAGGCGAGCACAGCCACACGGCGGCGGCGGCCACTTCGCGCGGATCGACGGCGCGGCCCTGGGGCGATCCGGCCAGCAGCTTCTCCAGCGCTTCGCCCCGGCCCAGCCCGGTCTTGGCGACGATCTCGTCGAGGGAGCGTTCCAGCAACGGCGTATCGGCAAATCCGGGGCACAGCGCGTTGACGGTGATCGCGCTCTTCGCCAGTTCCATAGCAAGCGCCCGGGTCAGCCCGACCAGGCCATGCTTGGCCGCACAATAGGCGGCGACATAGGCATAGCCTTTGAGCCCGGCGGTGCTGGCGACATTGATGATGCGCCCGGCGCCGGCCTTTTTCATGGGCGCCAGCAGATGCCGGGTTGCCCGCATGGCGCTGGTCAGATTGACATCGAGCATATGGCGCCAGGCGTCATCGCCGGTTTTTTCAAGCGGCGCGCTGATCGCCGCGCCCGCGTTATTGACGAGAATGGAAACCGCACCCGCATCGGCGGTGACCGCGTCGAGAGCAGCCAACAAGTCCTCGCCCACGGTCACATCGGCGCGCGCAAGCCGGCCCCGATTGGCAAGCTTTTCAGCGGTCTGTTCAAGGGTCTTCATGGTGCGCCCGAGCAGCGAGACCGTCGCGCCCGCGCCATCCAGCGCCAGCGCGATGGCCGCTCCGATGCCGGACCCGCCGCCGGTGACCAGTGCATGCCGGCCGGTGAGATCGAAGGGCCTGCGTTCCGCGCCCATGTCAGATTTCCTGCACCATCTGCTCCGCGCGCTCCAGATTGCGCATCAACTGCTCACGCCCGGATTCATATTGCACCGGCCAGTACTGGCCTTCAAATTTCAGTTCGCCCGCGACCTGTCGCGTCCAGGCGGGATTGGCGAGATGCGGCCGGGCAAGGGCGGCCAGATCGGCGCGCCCGGCCATGATGATCGAATTGACGTGATCGGCCTCGAAGATATTGCCGACCGCCATGGTGGGGATGCCCGCCTCATTGCGGATGCGGTCGGAAAACGGCGTCTGGAACATGCGCCCGTAAACCGGGCTGGCCTCGATCGTGGTCTGTCCGGCGGAGACATCGATCAGATCGACGCCGCGCGCCTTGCACAAGCGCGCGATCTCCACCGCATCGTCCGGCGTCAGACCGTCCGCATGCCAGTCCGTGGCCGAAATCCGCACCGATATGGGCTTGTCATCGGGCCAGGCGGCGCGCATGGCGTCGAACACCTCGAGGGGAAAGCGCATCCGGTTTTCCAGCGAGCCGCCATACTCGTCATCGCGTTTATTGGTCAGCGGTGAAATGAACGAGGACAGCAGATAGCCGTGGGCGGCGTGAAGCTCGATCATGTCGAAGCCGCAGGCCTGCGCACGCCCGGTGGCGGCGGCGAATTCGCCGATCACCCGGTCCATGTCCCCGCGGGTTGCGGGCGCGGGCACCTGATTGGCTTCGGCCCAGGGAATGGCGGACGCCGCGATCAGCGGCCAGTTGCCCTCTTCGAGCGGTTCATCCATGCCTTCCCACAACACCTTGGTGGACCCTTTCGGCCCGGCATGGCCCAGTTGCAGGCAGATCTTGGCCGGCGATGATGCGTGCACATAGTCCACGATCCGTGTCCAGGCCGCCTGCTGCTCGTCGTTCCAAAGCCCGGCGCATTTCGGCGTGATGCGCGCCTGCGGCGACACACAGGTCATTTCGGTGAAAACCAGACCCGCCCCGCCATGGGCAAACCCGCCGAGATGCACCAGATGAAAATCGCCGACCTCACCCTCGCTGGCCGAATAGGTGGCCATGGGAGACACCGCGACGCGGTTCGCCACCGTCATGGAGCGCAGCGAAAACGGCGTGAACATCGGCGCAACCGCCGTGTCCGGGGTCGAGCCGGTGGCGCGCCCGGCAAACCACTTTTCAACCCCTTCCAGATAATCCCGGTCGCGCAGGCGCAGATTCTCATGG
>JALURZ010000231.1 GCA_027058735.1 Hyphomicrobiales bacterium
GTCGAGGGCGGGCGCCGGAGTGGTCATCGTCGTGGGCGGCGGCAACATCTTCCGTGGCATCGCCATGACGGCCCGGGGCATGGACCGCCCGGTCGCCGATCACGTCGGCATGCTGGCGACCGTCATGAACGGGCTGGCGCTGCAGGCGGGGCTGCGGCGCGCAGGCGTCGGCTCGCGGGTGTTGTCGGCGCTGGCGATGCCGGGGGTCTGCGAACATTATGTGCGCGGGCGCGCGCTGAGCCATCTCGACAAGGGCCGGATCGTGATCTGCGTGGCCGGTACCGGCAATCCGTTTTTCACCACCGACACGGCGGCCGCATTGCGGGCTGGCGAACTGGATTGCGATGCGCTCCTGAAAGGCACCCAGGTCGACGGCGTTTATGACTGCGATCCAAAAACAAACCCGCAGGCCAGGCGCTATGACCGGCTGGGCTACGCGCAGGTATTGTCGCAGGACCTGAAAGTCATGGACGCCGCCGCGATTGTCCTTGCGCGCGACAATGCGATCCCTATTCTCGTGTTTTCGCTTCGTGCTCCTGATGGTCTGATTGGTGTGCTAAAGGGAGAAGGGAAATTCACCGTCGTTGGAGAAACGGCGGCGTAATTCGCACTATTGAGGGAGGCGCGCTCATGGCTGACAAACAGTTCGATATTTCCGACATCGAAAGGAGAATGCGCGGTGCTGTGCAGGTGCTGGGGGATGAGTTCGCCGGCTTGCGCACGGGGCGCGCCTCCGCCAGCCTGCTGGAGCCGCTGATGGTCGAGGCCTACGGCTCCCAGATGCCCATGAACCAGGTCGGCACGGTGTCGGTGCCCGAGCCGCGCATGCTGTCGGTGCAGGTCTGGGACAAATCGCTGGTGGAGGCCACCGAAAAGGCCATCCGCACATCCAATCTGGGCCTCAATCCCATGGTTGACGGGCAACTGATCCGGGTGCCGCTGCCCGAACTCAACGAGGAGCGCCGCCAGGAGCTTTCCAGGGTCGCCTCCCAATATGCCGAAGGAGCGAAGGTGGCGGTGCGCAATGTGCGCCGCGACGGCATGGATCAGCTCAAGCGGCTGGAAAACGAACACCAGATCAGCGAGGACGAACACAAGGCCTGGGCCGAAGATCTGCAGGCGCTGACAGACAGGATGGTCGGAGAAATCGACGCCGCGACTTCAGCCAAACAAGAAGAAATCATGCAGGTCTGATCTCAGGGGAGTGGTCTGCGGGCTGAATCATGATATGAACCCGGCATTGTCCACTTTGAAGCGCGGCGCGGATAGCACATGACAGGTCTGGACGGCGAACCGCCGGAAATCAACGCCACCCATTCGATCCCGCGCCATGTCGCCATCATCATGGATGGCAACGGACGCTGGGCCAAGCAGCATGCCCTGCCGCGCACCGAAGGCCACCGGAAAGGCGTCGAAACGGTGCGCGAGGTTGTGCGCGCGGCGGGTGAAATGGGGATCGAATATCTTACCTTGTTCAGTTTCAGTTCAGAGAACTGGCGCCGGCCGAAAGTCGAAGTCGATGCTCTGCTGGCGCTTTTGAAACGGTTCATACAGCGCGATCTTGCCGAACTGCACGGCGAGAATGTCCGCGTTCGCGTCATCGGGGGACGGGACGATCTGGCCCCCGACATTCTGGGGCTGATCGAACAGGCCGAAGATCTCACCCGCGCCAATCGGGGCTCCAACCTGACCATCGCGTTCAATTACGGCGGGCAGGGCGAAATCGCCCGCGCGGTGGCGCGGATCGCCGCGGCCATCGAGGCCGGCGAACTGGCGGCGCGCGACATCACGACACAACTGGTCTCGCGCTATCTCGATACGGCGGATCTGCCGGACCCCGACATTTTGATCCGTACCAGCGGCGAGCAGCGGCTGAGTAATTTCCTGCTGTGGCAGCTTGCCTATTCGGAGCTCATTTTCGTGGATCAGTTCTGGCCCGACTTCACCAAAGAGTCACTGGCGCGCGCCATTGCCGAATATCAGCGGCGCGAGCGCCGGTTTGGCGGCGTGCCGGTCGCGGTCGCCCGGACGCCTTGAACAGGCAATCAAAGACGTTCGCGACTGGCGCGGCCAACGCCGCGCCGATGACGGCGGCGCCATGAACACCTTGACCAAACGCGTCCTTTCCGCCCTCATTCTCGCCCCCGCCGTGATCGGTGCGGTGTACTGGGGGGGAGCCGTTTATGCCGGGCTTCTTGTCGCCGCCGGAATATTGATGGCCGTTGAACTGGCCCGGATGATCGCGCAAAAAGGCTGGCGGGCGCAATGGGCGGCCCTGGCGGGCGCGGTTCTCAGCGTTGTGGTGCTGTTTCCCGCAGGCGGGTTTTTCTGGGGGCTGCTGGGGGTTTCGCTCAGTTGGGCCGCCAGCGTCGCGATCGCGCGGCGTTTCGGGCATTTTTCGCGGTGGGCGCTTCTCGCGGTCCCTTATGTTGCAGCGCCGCTTCTGGGACTTCTTGTCCTGCGCCAAAGCGATCCCCATGGCGCGGCCGCGGTGTTCTGGGTGCTGGGCGTTGTCTGGGCGACCGATATCGCGGCCTATTTCACCGGCCGCGCGATTGGCGGGCCGAAGCTCTCGGTGCGCCATTCGCCGAATAAGACCTGGGCGGGGCTTGGCGGCGGCGCGCTCGCTGCCGCCGGCGTCGGTCTGGCGGGCGC
>JALURZ010000232.1 GCA_027058735.1 Hyphomicrobiales bacterium
TATACAATGCGCGCGCGAAAAGAGACTCTACGGGCGCACCTTGCCGGTCGTCATGCCCGGCGGGCCGACAAATCCTCTCGGTGCGCGCGCATTGTATATCGGCAGCACGCTGTACCGCATTCACGGCACCAACGCCGTGGAGACCATCGGCCAGGCGGTTTCCAGCGGCTGCATCCGCATGCTCAACGTGGATGTGATCGATCTGTATAACCGCGCCAAGGTGGGCTCCACCATCGTCGTAACCCTGTAACGGCCCTTGTGTCGGGAATGTTCCCCGGCATTGCCAAGCGGGGCGCGGCGTCAATGCCGTGCCCCATTTTTTCGGGATATGGCCTAGCGCAGCCGCCAGGTGATATTGACCTGAATGCGCAGGGTCTGCTCACCGGGCGATATGGGCACCGCGCCACCCTTCGCCTCCAGCGCCGCGGTGCGCGCGAACCGGGCGGCCGGCGAGTCGCCCGGCACTTCGTTGATTGCGGTGATCGCGCCAAGCTCGACGCCGGCGGCTTCAGCATAGAGCTTTGCCTTGCGCAGGGCATCGGCCGTGGCGCGGCGGCGCGCTTCATCCAGCAGCCGCGTGCGGTCGGTGTGGGAGAAGCGGATGCCGTTCATCTGGTTGGAGCCGTCCCGGACCGCGGCGTCCAGAACCGCCCCCATTTTGGCCAGTTCGCGCACCGTGATCGTCAATGTGTTGGTTACCCGGTAGCCGGCGATCCTGGGGGTCTGGCGCTTGGTCTTGTCGTCATACACATAGCGCGGATGAATGGTGAAGTTCGATGTCTGCATGTCGCCAGGCGCGATGCCCGCCGCCTTCAGGCTCGCCATCACCGACTGCATGGCCACGGTATTGCTGGCCAGCGCCTGGTCGGCGGTGCGCTGCTCGGTGATGACGCCAAGGGAGATGTGGCCGCGATCGGGCGCGGCGCGCACCTCTCCGATGCCGGTCATCGTCATCTGGCGCATGACCTTGGCGCCGGCATCGCCGGCCGCGATCGCGGGCCCGGCAAGCCCCGCGGCGATGGCCAATATGAAAGCGCCAGTGGCATGTTTCAGGAAACTTGCGGCAAACTGCATCGATCTTCCTTCAATCGCTTGTCGCGCCGGGCGGCGGCGCCTGTTTGGGTGTAGCCTCACCGGCAGACCGCGTGTTGCGCCGGTCGCTCGGCGGAGTATTCCCAATTGGCGCGCGGTGTCAATTGCGCCCCTTCACCATCGCGCCCTTTGCTGCTATAGCAGCGCCCATCGCCTCACGATGAGGCACCCTCCCGGGCCAGCGGCAAAAGTTCCGGGCCTGTAGCTCAACTGGTTAGAGCCGGCCGCTCATAACGGTCTGGTTGCAGGTTCGAGTCCTGCCAGGCCCACCACCCGGCGCCGCCGATACGGATCCCGGCAGCAGGCGTGTGTTGTCACGTTGTCGAACCGTCGATGTGCGGATTTTTCAGGGAGATTTTGCCCAAGCGGCTGCGGTCTGCCGCGCGCGCATTGACCAGGTGGAGCAATTTCCGTTTTCTGCAATTCTCCCAATTGACTCCGTACTAACATACGGAGTGTAACTTCCCCTTCATTGGTGATGGCGCGAATCTGCACAGCGTCCAGATCTGATGGCCGCGAATGCAGCAATGGCCCCTGCTAGCCGTCTGTTCTTGAAGGAGTTACTTTGTTGGACACTCTCAACCTGACTATCGGCGGCATGCATTGCGATGGTTGCGCAGAGCGCATCCACTCATTGCTCAAGAATGAACCCGGCGTGCGCGAGATTTCGATCTCTTTCGAAACCGGAAAGGGCCGCATCGCCTATAGTCCGCAAGCGACCGGCAAGGGACGGGTCGTCGCGATCATCGAACGTGCCGGGTTCACCGTTGAGAAGTGACAAGCCCGTGATCGACGGTCAATTCACCTACATGCTTCTGCTTTCCGCCGGGCTCGGATTGATTGGGTTCGTTGAACCCTGCTCCGTCGGATCCAGCGTCTTGTTCATAAAATTCGTCGAAGGCCGCAACCGGGCAACCAAAATATCGCAGGCTGTCATCTTCATGATGACACGGGCAGTTTTCATCGGTGCAATGGGGGCCGGAGCCGCCCTTTTTGGCACCTTGTTTCTGGAACTTCAAAAAGGCGGATGGTTGTTGCTCGGCACCGCCTACCTGGTGCTGGGCATGGTTTATCTGCTCGGCAAGGGTGCCGTTCTTTCCCGGTCGATCGGGATCGGCATGGAGCGGATTTCCGGAAATCGCGGCAGCGCCGGTTTGGGCATATTGTTTGGCCTCAATATCCCGGCCTGCTCCGCGCCGCTCATCTTCGCCCTGCTTGGCGCCTCGGCGGTGGGGACCGGCGCCAATGTCGCGAACGGCTTTTTCAGCCTGGCCCTGTTCGGTCTGGTGTTGTCGTTGCCGCTGGTGGGGGCCTTGTTGTTCGCGCCCATGCGCCGCGCCCTTGACCGCCTCGCCGGTCTTTCCGTTCGCATGCCGTTTTGGACCGGCGTCCTGTTCGTGGTGCTCGGCTTGTGGTCGATGTATTTCGGCCTGTTCGTCAATCTGGAGGATTGGAATTTCACATGAGGAAAATATTCATGATCACCGCGCTGGCCGGTTCCTTGTGGGCCACGGGCGCGGCAGCCGGCGACGGGGGGTTCCACTATGACGAGAAAAGCGTCGAGCCCGCCACCTACTACGCGGCAATCACCAACCTCGCCAACGCCGTCATGTTCTCGGGCCTGGGCGAGAATTTGATTTTCTCACCCTATGAGCGTGACGACTGGTTGCGCCGCTCGGGATACGTCACCCGCCCGCCAATGCCCGACATGGGGATCGTCGGCCCGGTCTACGCATCAGCCGAACCGGCATTCGAAAAGGCCCCTGATTTTTCCAGACCCGAAACCCTGCGCTGGAAGCCCCGGAGTTTCGACCGCACTCTTGATCCGGGCGCGCAGGCCTGGACGCTGCTGAAAATCACCAGCCCGCAGTTCCACCAGCAATTCCACGACCTGCCCGAGAACAAGATCGCCGCCCTGATGATGCTGCCCCAGGCCCGGATGCAGGCCAGCGTTCTCAATGATCGCCTGCTGAACCCTGACGGGTTGTTCGCGCCGCTTTCGCCGGAGGGCAAATTCCGGGCGCCCGCGCCGCGTGACCAGGCGGCGGTGCTGTGGGCGGCGTCCAGCCTGATCCTGGCGGCGACCACGCCCAAAGACGACTATTGGCACAAGGCCTATCGCGATCTGACCAGGCCGGACAAATATCGTCCGCTGGCGGACAATGCTTTTGCCGCCGTCAAAGAGTTGCCGGCGCGCGCGCCCGGTGACCGCGCCATCACCATCGAGGCGCTTGGCTCTTATGCCCTGGCGGTTCGCGATGATGCCAGGCGGCGGCAAGCCATTGAACTGGCCCGCACGCAGGCCAAGGCCCTGATGGAAGAGGCGTCAAGCAATCTGGAAGATATCGCACTGGGCATCTACGGGCTCGTCGAGGCGGGCCGGTTGCTGGGCGACGACAGCTATGGGCGCGCCGGCGCGCAAAGGTTCCGTTCCGCCTTGATGCCTTTATGGGATGACGATGCCGGGGTTTTCCTGGCTGCGGACGGCAAGAATGATTTTACGCCGACCACTGTGGGTGCCGTCGTGGCGGCGCTGAATGCCATGCGCTGGTATGGTCCCGAGGATCTGGCGGGGCAGGCGCAACGCCTCTATCCGCGCTTCTTCGAGAACGCGATTATCCGCTCCGGACTGCTGCGCGCCAGCCCGCTGGCCCTGGTCAGCAAGAAATACCGCGATGCTCAGCCGGCGGCTAATTTTGCTTCACCGCTGCTGCCCAAACCGGAAGACATCGGCATAGCGCCGGTATTCGCCACCAAGGTCGTCTATGAGAACGGGACATGGTCAATGGCCGACGCCTCTTTCAACACCAGCGCCGCCATGTTCCTTTCCAACATGCTGGCACTCAGGAGCGACGGCCTTGCCGACCCGTTCCTGCCCGACGACCAACTCGCACGGCTTCAAAAAAGGTAAACTGCCATGGCGACCGCATCACCGGCCGTATTGCCTGACCACGAGGGCATCGCCACCTTGCAACTGAAGATCGGCGGCATGAGCTGCTCGTTCTGCGCCAATTCGATCGAAAAGGCGCTGTTCAGGCAAAAAGGGATTGATGAGGTCCACGTTTCGCTGGCTCATGAAGAAGCCCTGGTTCGATATCAGACCGGCATCACCACGCCCACCGCGATCACCGACACCATGCGGGCGCTGGGGTTCATGATCCGTGATCCCGACAAAGTAAAGGCCTTCGAGGAACAGCAGCAGGCGGCGAAGGAAGAGCGCCGCGACCTGATTACGGCGGCGAGTTTCGCCATTGTCCTGTTCCTTGCCATGTTGTCCATGTGGCTGGGCTTGTGGCAGATGCGCGACTGGCACGCCTGGGCCGCCTGGGGGATATCGACCTTCGTCTTTGTCTGGAACGGAAGGCGCATCATCCGCATGGCATGGGGCGCCGCCTGGCGCGGCATCACCAACCAGCACGTCCTGCTGAGCATTGGCGCCATTGGCGCCTATATCGGCGGCGTGCTGGGCAGCCCGGTGCCATTTCTGGACTGGTACGGATTTGTCGGCTTTCCGGCGGTGGATTTCTTCGGCGTCGTGGTTTTCCTCACGACCTATCACCTGCTGTCGGGCTACATCTCAATGCTGGTGCGCACCAAGGCCTCGGAGAGCGTGCGCAAACTTCTTGATATGCAGCCGCCAACCGCGCGGGTGGTGCGCGATGGCGTCGAGGAGGAGGTCGATATCGATGCCGTGCTGGTCGGTGATCACGTGCGCATCCGCCCCGGCGAAAAAGTTCCCGTTGATGGCCGCGTGCTGGACGGTCATAGCGCCGTCGACGAATCGCTGGTCACCGGCGAGCCTGTCCCTGCGGAAAAATCCGAAGACAGCGAAGTCATCGGCGGCAGCGTCAACCAGACCGGCACCTTGCTGGTTGAGGTGACGCGGATTGGCGAGGACAGTTTCCTGCGCCAGGTCGCCCGCCATGTCGAGGAAGCCAAGGCAATGAAACCGGGCATCATCGTGCTCGTCGACCGTGTGCTCAAGCACTACGTTCCGGTGGTCCTCGTTATCTCGCTGGCGGCGCTTCTGTTCTGGGGTTTGACCCCCGATGCGTGGACGGTGGAGCCCCATTGGGTACGCGCCATCTATGCGGCCGTGACTGTTCTGGTGATGGGGTATCCGTGCGCGCTCGGCATGGCGACGCCGCTGGCGTTGATCCGGGGCGGCGGCATGGCGGCGGAACGCGGCATCCTGATCCGTTCCGGCGAGGCGTTTCAAATCCTCAAGGATGTCACCCATGTCGTGCTCGACAAAACCGGGACCATCACCGAAGGAAAGCCCAGCGTTACAGAAATTGAGCCCTTGGCCAAGTTCAGTCGCGAGGAGGTGTTGAAATTTGCCGCCTCGGCCGAAGCGCCGTCCGAGCATCCGCTGGGCCGCGCCATCGTCGCGGCGGCGGAAGACGAGGACATCGCGCTCTCGCCTTGCAAGGGATTTCAGTCCATCACCGGCGCCGGTGTCGAGGCCATGGTGGGCAAGAGAAAAATTCTGGCGGGCACCCATCGTTTCCTGAACGCGCAAGGTGTGGATGTAGAAAAAGCGTCGCCAATGCTGGCGCGACATGAGGAAAACGCGCAAACGGCTATCCTTGTTTCCGTTGACGGGCAGGTCGCGGGCGTTATCGCCATCGCCGACGCCATCAAGCCGGACGCCGCCCGGTCCGTGACGGAGAAGAAGGCGCGTGGCCTCGTCCCGTTGCTGGTGACCGGCGACAACCGCCGCACGGCGAAAGCGGTGGCCCGGCAGGTGGGAATTGACGAAGTGCGCGCGCAAGTGCTGCCCCAGGACAAGGCGGCGATCGTGCGCGATATCCAGGCCGAGGGCGGGCGCGTTGCCATGGTCGGAGACGGCATAAACGACGCTCCGGCCCTGATGCAGGCCGACGTGGGCATGGCCATCGGCGCTGGCACCGACATCGCCATCGAAAGTTCGGACGTCATCATCATCGGCAACCGGGTTGGCGCCATTCTGGAAGCGCGCGATATCGGAGCCGCCAGCTACCGCAAAACGGTGCAAAACCTCTGGCTGGCGTTCTTCTTCAACGGCGTCGGTGTGCCATTGGCGACGACCGGACTGGTCCATCCTTCCTGGGCGATGGTGGCCATGGCCGCGAGCGTGAGCGCCGTGCTTGCGAATTCGTTTGGCGGGCGGCTGCGCGGGTCCAAACCGGACAATGCCGAGGGAATGGAAACACCGTCGGTTGCCGACTCAGAACAGGTCTTCTTCGTGCCCGGCATTCGCTGCGCCGCCTGTGTCGATAACATCAGCGTGTATCTGAAGACCAATCGCGGCATCCAATCGGTCGTGGGTGACGTCAAGGAAAAAACGGTACGTGTTTCTTATGATTCCGGTTGTGTGAACGGCGAACGGTTGCAGGCGATTTTCAAGGAAGTCGGCTATGATGCCCATATCGACATGTAGAGATTCCTCTCCACTCACGCCACCACCAATAACCATTCAGCCTCCAGCGCCGTCTCATCTCTCGCAAGCCATTGCGCCAATATCGCAGCGAAGCAACGCGCGTGCGCAACGTGGTAGCGGCGGCAGTTTGAGCAGCATCTCCCTGCCAAGCTCACGCGGCTGAGGTTCGATAACGTGACACGCTCTGTTGGGTCATGGAGGATTTGCCGTGGCCCGATTTGATTTGAACGGCTTTGAATGGACTGTGGTCGAACCGTTTTTGGCGAACAAACCGCGCGGGGTGCCGCGGGTCAATGATAGCCAAGGCCCATGCATGGCGGCGCGGTCTTACTCCGGCAATTCCTTTATGCCCAGCGCGGTGCGGAAAGCTGCGACTTTCCGCCCAAATGTGGGCTCCCTGCCCTCGGTCTCGACGACGGCATAGAACATGCTGAGCAACTCCGTCTGTGTCTCCCTGGCCATAAGTCCAGCGCCTGCACGGCGGAAATATAAGGACGCCGCCTCGAACCAAGGGCGAAGATGCGGTGGCACGTCATCTTGTGGAAAGTGCCGGTAGGCGCCCAGTCGCAGGGTGTCCTTACAGCTTTGCCAGTCCCGCCCCTTCAGAGGATGCCCGAGATGTTGCTCTGCTCGACTGCGGACGCAGTCCCAACAAATGACATCCTTCTTGCGATACCCCAGGCGCTTCCAAATTGCGTTCTGCAGCATCGGCGCGAGTATTGCTCCCGCATCAGCGAGATCGTTCACGAAATTCCGATTGCACTGGCCACACATACGCCGGCGCCCGGATATCTCTTTCGTCCCAAACATTCTTGTCCCTTCGCGAAATGCGACAGGGAGGGGCGCCCCGATCAAACCTCGCGCAATCTTGTTCGCGATCGCGTCGTCTCGGCTCAGTTGTGGCCCTTGCAGGCTGGGGACAGGCCGGCGCAACGACCCATCGGTACGACCCATACGACCCATCGGTTTCGGTTGGCAGAAGCCTATCAATTCCAGTTGCTGGAAGGTCAAGCGGGGCTTTCTGGCGGCTTCGTGCCGGTGCGCCGCGGGCGGATAGTCCATCGCGAAACGGGCCGCACACCACATGCGTGACCCGTTTCAACCGCTGGCGCAAAGCCGGGGTGTGGGATCATATTCTGCGAGCCGCATCAGAGGTTGAGGGTGGCAACATCCAGATGATCGACCCCTCATCCATCCGATCGTCCTCGCGGCGGCATAAAGGATCGAATGCCAATCTCGCGCCCCGGATAAAACGGAGATAACCTGTTGAGGGCTTGCAGTTGGCGCGTTCAATGATCCCCTCTCATTGAATGCGCCCTGGATGTTCCCCCCCTCCTATTTTTCTGCCTCTTGTCCCTCTAGTCACTAGAGATCCTATATCTGTGGTCGCAGTGTTCCCGCTGCATCCAAAAAAGAGTTGAGCAAACGAGGAGCCACAGAATACCGATGTCAGAAAACAGCCCAGACATGACCGCGAAACCCAGCATGAAGTGCCCGGTTTGCAATCTTGCCCTGATAATGACCGAACGCCAGAACATCGAGATCGATTATTGTTCCGAATGTCGGGGGATATGGCTCGACCGCGGCGAACTCGACAAGATCATCGAACGCAGCCTTCAATCGGGCAGCCGGGCACCCCGGGACGATGGCCGCGACTATCGCGGCGATGGCGGGCATGGAGGCAAGCATGGCGGCGGCAGGTTTGGCGGCGGTCATTCCGGCCGGGGATATCACCAGCGGTCGTGGCTGCAGGATCTCTTCGATTAGAGTATCCGTTTTGATGGAAGCAAAACCGATAGAACTCCACATCTAGAGAGATCCAGATGTGGGCTTTCAATAGGTTGTCCATTCGGCCCTTTCCGAGGAGATTGGAGTTACCAGACTTCAGAACTCCTTGGAGG
>JALURZ010000233.1 GCA_027058735.1 Hyphomicrobiales bacterium
GCCGCGTGGCGATGGAAATGCCCTTGGTGCGCGAGCCCAGATCGTCGGGTTCGCCAAACAGCCGCACGAACCCCCCTTTCGCCGGCAGGGGCAGACTGCCCTTGGCGCGCGAAAACGAGGTTGAAGGCCGCGTGAACTGGCCCCTGCGCAATGCCGCCTTGCCGATCCGGCGCGATCCTATGTAGGGTTGGGCGGCCTTTCCGGGTGCTACTTTCGCGCCAGTACCAAGACGCGCGATCAGGTCCTGAAGCGAGCCGGCCTCGCGCGCGATCGCCGCCATGCGTTTTTTCTCCGCCTCGATCTCCCTGCGCGTCAGCCGGCTTTCCGCCTGCTTCGCGGTGATCAACTGCTTCATCGCCGCGCGTTCGCGCGCCAGCGTGGCGAGGTCCGTTTTCAGTTCGCTCTGGCGTTCGATGATTTCCGCGCGCACCACCTGCAGGCGCGCGAGGCTGCGGCGAAGCGCGCCTGCCTGGCGGCGCACATCGGGCACCACCGTGCCCAGCAACATGGCGCTGCGCACCGCCTTGAGCGCGTCATTGGGCTGCACCAGCAGGGCAGGGGGCGGATTGCGCCGGAGCCGTTGCAGGCCCACCAGAAGCTCCGCAAGAACCTGCCGTCGCGCGGCAAGTTCACCTTCGATGGCGGTTTTCTCGGCCGACATCTTGGCAAGGCGGCGTTCGCTCGCCGTGATGCGCGCTTCGCTGCGTTGCAGCCGGGCCGCGGTTGCGATCAGTTTCTTGCGCAGGGCCGCGGTCTGCGCCGATATCTGCCGGACTTCGGTCTCCAGCGACTTCGTGCGCGCCCTCGCTTTTGCCAGTTCGCCTTCCAGCGCGTTCAGCCGCTCCGGCGCCGGCACGGCGCGCCCGGGCCTGTCCTGCGCCCCGCTTGCCGGCGCGAAGACGGCAAGACCGATCGCCACGACCGCGATCGGGCGCAAACCACACCGTCCCCTGCCCGAAGTCCGGACCCTGTCAGGCTTTGATTCCGTCACTTTCGCCTACCCGCACCGGTCTGCTGATCGTCGTGGAATTGGCAGAGTCTACCTGTGTCATGTGAATGCGCCGTTACCAAGGCGCGTCCGGTCATTCATTCACGATGATAGGGATGGTTGGTCAGGATGGTCACCGCCCGGTAGAGCTGTTCGGCCAGCAGAACCCGCGCGATCTGATGCGGCCAGGTCATGGCGCCGAGCGACACCACCCGGTCGGCCGCCTCGCATGCCCGCGGCGCCAGCCCGTCCGGGCCGCCGATGAGGAAAGTGAGCTGTTGCGCGCCGCTTTCGAGCCGGGTCGCCAGAAGCCGGGAAAACTGGCGGCTGGTGACCATTTCGCCGGCCTCGTCAAGCGCCAGAATGACACCCCCTTGCGCACAGGCAAGCAGCCGCGCGGCTTCCTGCTCGCGGCGTTCCGCGGCGCCCGCGCGCCGGCTTTCGGGTATTTCGCGGATGTCCAGGGCCGAAATCCCGATGCCCCGGCCCTGGCGCACAACGCGTTTCTGAAAGGTCGCCCACAGCGCGGCGCCCGGCCCGCTCTTCATCCGGCCGACCGCGGCGACGACGAGCTTCATGACCGCTCCGCCCCCACGCTGCCCGCTCACCCGGTCATCTTGTCCTTGGAGAGTGATACGGACCACAGCTTCTCCAGGTTGTAGAATTCGCGCACTTCGGGGCGCAGTATGTGGACAATCAGATCGTTGAGATCGAGCAGCACCCAGTCGCAATGGGGCAGGCCTTCAACGCGCGCGCGCGCATACCCCGCGTCCCGGACGGCATCGCCAAGCTGATCGGCAATGGCGCCGACGTGGCGGTGCGAGCGCCCGGAACAGATGACCATGTGGTCTGCGATATCGGATTTGCCCTTCAGGGCGATGGTCGTCACATCCTCCGCCTTGGCGTCTGCCAGGCATGCGAGGGTCAGCTTGAGAAGCTTTTTTGAACTGCCACGAGGCAAATGATCACCATCGGGAGGCTCCTTGCCGGCCATCCCGCCTTGTCAATGGATGGAAGAAGGCGCTGCGGCAAACACGCGCAGCCAGGCCCGGCGACCCGCGCGGACGGTATTTGCTGCGCACGATTGCGCGTTGTCTTGTTTGCCATGTCGATGGCGCCAGCATAAATCCTGCCCGACCGAAATTTCAACCGTTCATTTTGCGCGCTCCGCGCAGGTCGGTTGCGCTCAACGGGTGGCGCCGGCCGTGAATGAAACACCAGCAAGGCGGAGATGTGGCGGCAAGGCGCGCGGCATCGCTTTCATCGAGGCGGCGCCGGCGCAGCCGGATCGCGGCCGGCGCGTTGAGGGCGGCCAGATGGAAGCCGGGACGATCGAAGAACGCCAGCGGCATCTGTGCCGCGAAACGCCGCCAGAACCGCCAGCGGTGCA
This sequence comes from Hyphomicrobiales bacterium, assembly GCA_027058735.1. Taxonomy (GTDB): domain Bacteria; phylum Pseudomonadota; class Alphaproteobacteria; order Rhizobiales; family JALURZ01; genus JALURZ01. The sequence goes on from JALURZ010000233.1 coordinate 2,379, forward strand.
ATCCGGCGAGAACATCGCCACCGGCGATCCAGACGAAGTCCGTGCGCGGCCAGCGCGTGGCGATGAGGCGCGCGGTATCGGCCGAATAGACGGTGCCGGCGCGGGCCTCGAAATCGCTGACGACGATACGCGGGTCGCGCGCGATCCGCCTTGCGCCGGCAAGGCGCGCGCGCAGGGGCGCCATGCCGTCAGGGGGCTTTAAGGGATTTTGCGGCGACACCAGCCACCACACGCGGTGCAGCGCCAGCCGCTTCAGCGCTTCAAGGGTGATG
>JALURZ010000234.1 GCA_027058735.1 Hyphomicrobiales bacterium
TCACAAGGCGGTCGCGCGCGGCCACGAACGCCACCTCGACCGCCTTGTGAAACACGCTTTGATCCTGTTTTTCATGGCCGAACGACTGCACGGTCTGAATGGCCGACAGGCTTTCCTGGGCATGGGCGGCGGTATCGGCAAGGGTGTCTTGGGCGCTGCGTGAAAGACTGCGCACCTTGCGGCCGAACAGAATGAGCGGAACGACGATGACGGGAATGGCGAGAAGCACCATGCCGCTCAGGCGCGGCGAGGTGACGATCATCATGATCGTCGCGCCGACCATCAACACCAGATTGCGCAGGGCGATGGAGGCGGTGGCACCGAACGCCGCCTTGATCAGCGTCGTATCGGCATTCAGCCGCGACATGATCTCCCCGGTGCGCACGGTTTCATGAAACCGCAGGGACAGGCCCGTCAGGTGCTTGTAGACCGCATCGCGCAAATCGGCCACCACCCGCTCCCCCAGCCAGATGACAAAGTAGAACCGCGCCGAACTGGCGACCGCCAGAACCGCCACGACGGCGATCATCATGGCGAAATACTGATCGACAAAGGCCGCATTGTCGCGGGTAAAGCCGTGGTCGATCAGCCGGCGCACGGCGAGCGGCACCGCCAGTGTCGCGCTGGCGGCAAGCAGCAGGGAGACACCGGCCGCGATCAGATATCCCTTGTAGCGCAACGCGAAAGGCAGCAACCGGGTCAGCGGGCGCAGGCTGCGGCGGCGCTTGGCCGGTTTCTTCTCCCCGCCGCCACGGTTTCCCGGGCGCTTACGATCAACGGAGATTTCTGTCACGCGCGTTTACCTGACCAGTGCCAACCGCGCCGAGCATACCACCGCGCCGGACGACGGCAAAGCCCGTGAGGCACCGATGCGAGGAGCGCACGCTTGTCATGGCCGCACACCTCGGCTATATCCCCACTGAAAGCGGCAGGCATTCAGGCATGAGGCCCGGCCGGCGCCCTTGCTGGCGCATCGGCAACAGGACGAAAAGCGTCAGCGACAGATTGAAGAGCGATGAAAAAAGATACCCACCCCGACTATCATACCATCACGGTGGTTCTGACGGACGGAACCAGTTTCGAGACCCGCTCCACCTATGGCAAGGAAGGCGACACGCTGAGCCTCGACATCGACCCCAAGACCCATCCGGCCTGGACCGGCGGCGGCCAGCATCTGGTGGACCGCGGCGGGCGCCTCAGCCGTTTCAAGAAGAAATACGAGGGGTTTGTCAGTTAGGCCACGGTGGCGCAAACCGCAAAAAAACGGCCGGGATTTCCCGGCCGCTTCTTTTGGCGGCTGATGCGAGCCTGCCTCGCGTCGTTCCGATGGGCTGCGCCCTAATCCTGAGAGCTGAAGGCGGCCTTGAGCCGGTCGATCTGGTCTTCGACCGGGTTGTCCTCCGCGGTGGCCAGATATCCCGGCGAGCGCAACTGGTGATCGATGCGCAAGATACGTTCATGAATTCGGAACGACCGCTCGATGAGCTCGCCGAGCGCAGCGGGAACCTGGCGCAAATCTTCGTCGCGCTCGCCGCGGCCGATGCCCTCTAGCCGCACCCGGTGCCTTTCGTCGCCCGCCTGGGCCTGGGTCATTTCGCCTTCCTTCACGGCGCGCTGCAGCAGTAGCCATGAGGCCACCTGCATCAGCCGCGTCGTCAGGCGCATGCTGGCGGTCGCATAGGTAAGCGATGCCTTGCGGTCGAGATCGCGCGATTCGTCGCGTCCCGGTCCATCAAGATAATCGGCCGTTTCCTCGACAAGCCCCATGCCTTCGCGAAATACCTTGTCGAACATGGCCGAGCCGGCAAAGCGTTCGGCGAAGTCGATCGCGTCGCTGTCGGTCTTTTTGATTTTATCTGTCTTGCCGTCTTCCAACATCACGCACAAACTCAACCTGCAACTCACTGATTGTTCAGCGCACACATAGCAAAACGATCTGCCCGTGTGCGCACCGAAACAAGACGCGGTTAATGTCCCGGTTCACAATGAGACAACAATGCGCAGTGTACAAACTCCGGCCGCAGCAAAGCAATCGCGATGCCATGTCCGCGATGCTTGAAAAAAAAGGAGCCGCGGGGGGCGCGGCTCCGGAAGTTTTACAGGGAGGCGTCAAACAGAGTGGACAGGGCCCACTCGGAAATCCAGATGACTGGATTACGCATGGTTAAGATACCGAAAAAAGTCCTAACAAAAGGTTAACGCCCGAAAATCCTGTGCGGAATTCCTGGAAAAACCTGGTTAAGGGCAAAATCAAATCTGTTCCGTTTCAAAACAAGGCACTGATAATTAACGCAATTCAGAGTTTAGCGAAAATAACCGCATCACGACTTGAAAAATTTCTCAGCGCTCGACCTGCCAGACCTCTTGTGCTCCGTATCCTGCTCAATTCTTGTCAATTTGGCGTTTCAGCAAGGTGATTTCTGTGTTCAGGCTCGCCAACCGACAGCAAAATCAGGCCTCCCCCGGCATGACGCCTGCGGGCGCCTTGATCTCCCCGTCGTCCATCCTTCGCGCCCCTCTTGATCATCGGGTCCGTTTCAACGATACCCATTGCGTGCCGGTCGTCCGGCCACCGCAAGCGCACATAATGGGTCAAATGAATCGAGATCACCATGAGCGACGCCCTGCCCCGCACCATGAACGCCATCGAGATTTCCTCGCCTGGCGGACCGGAAGTCCTCAAGCCGGTGGAGATACCCCTCCCGCGGCCCGCTCCAGGCCAGGTGCTCATCAGGGTGGCCGGCGCCGGGGTCAACCGCCCCGACGTGATGCAGCGCCTCGGGCTCTATCCACCGCCCGAAGGCGCGCCTGCGACACCCGGCCTCGAAGTCGCGGGCGCCATCGTGGCCGCCGGCCCCGGCGCTCAACGCTTCGCGGTCGGCGACGCCGTCTGCGCACTGGTGCCAGGCGGCGGTTATGCCGCCTATTGCGTGGCCGATGAAAGCAACTGCCTGCCGGTCCCCTCCGTGCTGAGCCCGCTCGAGGCGGCGGGCATCCCCGAAACGTTCTTCACGGTCTGGTCCAACGTTTTTGACCGCGCCGGCCTCAAGGCGGGCGAGGTGTTTCTGGTCCATGGCGGATCGAGCGGCATCGGCACCACCGCCATCATGCTGGCGGGCGCGTTCGGTGCGCGGGTTTTCACGACCGCCGGCTCGGCGGACAAATGCGCATTCTGCGAAAAGCTGGGGGCCGAGCGGGCGATCAATTACAACTCGGAAGATTTTGTCGAAATCGTCAGGCAGGCGAGCGATGGCCACGGGGCGGATGTCATTCTCGACATGGTCGGCGGCGACTATATCGAGCGCAACTACAAGGTGGCGGCGCGCGAAGGCCGGATCGTTTCGATCGCGTTTCTCAACGGCGCCACGGCGGATGTGGATTTCCGCCCCCTCATGCTGAAGCGCCTGACCCATACAGGCTCGACCCTGCGCATTCGCTCGATCGCCTTCAAGGCCGCCATCGCCGCCCGGCTGGAGGCCCGGGTCTGGCCGCTCATCGAGGCCGGCAGCATCGCCCCGGTCATCGATGCGACCTTTCCGCTCGAGCAGGCCGCCAAGGCCCACGCCCGCCTGGAGGCGGGACAGCACAAGGGCAAGATCATCCTCACCACGTAATGCGCGTGTCGGATTTTCTTGCGCGGCAAGAAAATGAGGCTATAACACTCCTCATTCCTGAAAATTGTTGTCGCTGTACCTCAGGTGTGGCGTGGGTGTGATCCACCCCGCGCTCAGGATCGAGCCGCCAGTGCGAAGCGCACGCAAAGTCATTTTTCCGGGGAGACCACCGATGCCGAAAACACCGCTCATGCCCAAGGCAACCGCCGTCTGGCTGATCGACAACACGACGCTCACATTCGATCAGATCGCCGACTTTTGCCAACTCCACGATCTCGAGGTCAAGGGGATCGCGGATGGCGACGTCGCCCACGGCATCAAGGGTCTCGATCCGGTGTCCACGGGCCAGCTGACGCGCGCGGAAATCGAGCGCGGAGAGGCCGATGCGGGCTATCGGCTTTCCATTGCCGAGCCCAAGGTGGAGGTGCCGAAGATCGAACGCAAGCGCAGCCCGCGCTACACCCCCGTTTCGCGCCGCCAGGACCGGCCGGACGCCATTTCCTGGCTGTTGCGCAACCATCCCGAACTGACCAATGCCCAGATCATCAAGCTGGTGGGCACCACCAAGCCGACAATCGAGGCGATCCGCAACCGCACCCACTGGAATTCCGCCAATATCAAGCCGGTCGATCCGGTGACGCTGGGCCTGTGCAAGCAGGGCGATCTGGACGACGCGGTGCAGAAAGCGGCGCGCAGGGTGGAACGCGAACGCAAAAGGGCCGAAAAAGAAGCCATCAAGGCAGGCACCCTGCTGCCGGCGGAAGAAACGACGAAACCGAGCGTTCCCGCTTCGGACAACCGCGCCATGCTGCTGCGCCCGGTCGCGGAGAAGGAGCCCGCGGAAACGGAAACGAGCCCGGATTCGGACCTGGATGCGGATGCCGTGTTCGCCAGGCTCGACGCCAGGAAAGAGGAAAAGACCGACGAGGGCGGACAAAACCCCTGAAGCCCGCCGGCACGGCCCCGCCCTCAGGAGCGCTCCGGCACCGCCTCGACCTCGAAGTCGCCCGTCGGCCCGCCGTTTTTCCATTTGTAAAGCGCCCTGAAGGCCTGCTTGATCTCGTCAACGGGCACATCGGCGCTGGCGTCGCGATAGCCGAGATATTCCATGTGCTGGCGGCCGGTCTCGTCGAAGGGGTGCATCAGGGCGTCGTTTTCGCCGTCAAAATCCAGCGGCAGAACCTGAAAGCGCCTGCACAGCTCGATATTGAAGGTCGGTGTCGCCTTGACCCACTTGCCGCCGAGATACAGCTCGGCGATGCCATGATAGATGAACACGTCCGAGCCCATCTGCGCGCGCAGGCGCGGTGTGCACAAATGATTGCGCACATCGGCGAAACTGACCCGCGCCGGAATGCCGGCCACGCGCGCGCCGGCCGCCAGCAGGGCCGCCTTGGCGACACAATAGCCGCGGCCTTCACGCAGACACGAACTGGCCCGATAGGTCTCATCGTCCTCATAGTCGCGATAGGGGTCGTAGCGGATACCGTCGCGCACGGCAAAATACAGCCCCATCGCCTTGTCTCGCTGTGACGTTGCCTCGCCAACCGCTTCACGTGCGAACGCCACCACGTCGCGGTCATCGGCATCGATGAATTTCGTGGGCGACAGATATATCGCGCGCTCCTGCTCGTTCACTTCGCTCGGGCTCCCCGGTTTCGGTTGACATGCGGCCTGCTCGCAGCATGAGGCGCTTACCGCGATTTCGCAAGACATGAATTCATGGTATCGGCCAGCGCGCTCATGAGTGTGAAATAGGCATCCGGTCCGGCGGGCACGCCCCGGCCGATCGGATCGAGAGAGGCGCTGCGCGCATCCGTCCCCTCCACAAGGGCGCGCACGAGGCGGGAGGAAAATTGCGGTTCGGAAAAGACGCATCGCACCTGCCCCTTCCCGATCCTTTGCCGCAAGGCCCGGATGGTGCGCGCGCCCGCGCCCGCCTCCGGCGTGATAACGACAATGCCCGGCCTGGCGAGACCATAATGGCGCTCAAGATACTGATAGGCATCGTGAAACACGACGAACGGCGCCTTGTGCGCTGCGCGGAATTTCGCCGAAAGGCGCGCATCCAGCCGGTGAACCCGCGCGCTGAGCCTGTCGGCGTTGCGCCGGTAGGCCTCGGAATTTTCCGGATCGGCCGCCGCCAGCGTGGCCGCGATGGCCGCGATCATGGCAACGGCATTGTCGGGGCTCAGCCAGATGTGCCAGTCACGCCCGGGGCCGAGCGCGGCGGCATCCGCGCCTGAACGGCGGGGCAGCACGATCACCGCCGGCGCGCCGGCCAGCGTCAGAACCCGGACGCCTGGGCGCAGCCGGGCCAGCGGGCGCACAAGCGCGGTCTCGAATTGCGGCGCGATGCGAACCACAATATCGGCGTCCCCCAGCGCCCGCATCTGGGAGGGACGAAGTGGCATGCCGTGTGGCGACAGCGCGGCATCGAACAGCAGGTCCGGTTCCGCCACGCCCTTCATGACGCCGGCAACGAGCGAATGCACCGGCAGTATGGTGGCGACGACCTTCGGGGCGGCAACGGCCGGCGCAGCCGGAATGCCGCAAAATGCAAGCACGATGAACGCTTGCATGAGATATCGCGCGCCTGTGTTCATCGATCGGCCCTCCGGTCCGTTTCCTGCGGCGCGAATGCACAGGCATTCGGGTCCTTTCCGCATCTGACATGGATTTGATGTCGCAGCACGCGAAAAATGCTGGTGCTGCCGCTTTTCAGCCGATATCACTGGCATGATCGTGCGGTTCCGGCTCTGGAAACCATAGGGATGATCGAAGTTCAAATCACCTATTTCGGCGCTCTGGCGGCGGGCCTGTTGAGCTTTCTGTCGCCTTGCGTGCTGCCGCTGGTGCCGCCCTATCTGGTCTATCTCGCCGGCACCAGCCTCGATCAGATCGCCGGCGAGGAGGAGACGCCAAGCGGCGTTTCCGCGCGCGTCATCGTATCCTCAATGCTGTTCGTGCTCGGCTTCACGACGGTATTTGTTGCGCTTGGCGCCAGCGCGTCCGCGATCAGCGGCGTATTGATGGCAAACCTGCCGGTGCTGGCCAAGATCGCCGGCGCCATGATCATCATCATGGGGCTGCATTTTCTCGGCGTCTTTCAGTTCGCTTTTCTCAACCGCGAGGTGCGCTACCACCCCTCATCGCGCCCGATCGGCCTTTATGGCGCATATTTTATCGGCGTTGCGTTCGCCTTTGGCTGGACCCCGTGCATCGGCCCGGTCCTGGCCACCATCCTCGCCATCGCCGCCACCAGCGAAGAGGTGCGCTACGGCGCCAGCCTGCTGGGGGTCTATTCGCTGGGCATCGGCATTCCGTTCATGGCCGCGGCCCTGTTCGTCAAGCCGTTCCTCAGGTTCATGAAACGCTATCAGCGCTTTATCGGAGTGACGGAAAAGGTCATGGGCGGGCTGCTGGTGGCGACGGGCGTGCTGTTCATCACCGGCGCGCTGAGCGAGTTCTCCTATTTTCTGCTGGAAATGTTTCCCGCCCTTGCAACCATCGGCTAGCCACCTATTGCAATCTGAACCGCACCGGCACGCTCACCGAGATCGACGCTTTTCCGAGCGTTGGCGGAATGGGCGGCATCGGGCTGGCGCGCCTGAGCATGGCGAGGGTGGCGCGGTCCAGAATGGCGTGGCCGGTGCTGCGCGAGACCCGCGAGGAGGTCACGCGGCCGGATTTCGCAATTGTGAAGGTCAGCGTGGCGATACCGGTCCTTTTTGCCAGCCGGGCGGCGTTTGGATAGCGCTTGGCGCGCCGCAGCCGCGCCAGCACCCGCGCCAGATAGGCTTTTCGCGCCCGCGCCGCCGCGCGGGCTGACCGGGTGGCGGCATTGCCGAGGGCGGCGGTTCTGGTCGAAGGCGATGCCCGGCTCGCCCGCCCGCTGCGCGCGGCACCCGGGCGCGAGGCGCGTTTCGCGGCCACCTGCTTTTTCTTTTTCGGTTTGGCGGGGCGCTTTGTTTCTACAGGTTTTGCGCGTGGCGGCGGTGGCGGCTTGGCGACAGGTGCAGGCGGCTCCAGCTTGCGCGGCGCCGGGTCAACCGTCATCCGGTCCGACTTTTTTTGCGGCTCCTCTGGCGCGGGCGCGGTTTCGGTGGCCGGTTGCCTGACCACCACGCGCTGGCCCGGCTCCGGCTCCCTGGCCGGCGGCTGAATCGTATCGCTCTGGCGCGGCGTCTGCGCGCCAAGGGGCACCGGCAAGGCGGCGGCGCGGATTTGCGCATCGCTGTTTTCCGACCCTTCCGCCGTGCCGGCTGCCGGCAGGGCCGCCGTGGCAATCGTCAGGCTCAGCGCCACGGATGATTTTCCAAGACTGGGCGGCGCATTGGTGGCGGCACCGAGCCAGACAAAAAGCGCGCCATGAAACGCAATCGCCGCAACAACCGCCGCAACCCGGTGCCTGAACGCCACGCCCGCGCTCATTTGGCCCGCTCCATGATCAGCGATATCTCGCCCACCCCGGCGGCGCGAAGATCGTCCAGCAGGGCGATCAGCCGGACCGCTTCGCCGGCGCGGTCCGCAAGCAGCGTCAGTTTCCGTTCCCGCTCGCCCTGTGCATCGCTGCGCACGCGCGCAATCAGTTCGTCGCGGCCCATGATCGCGCCCAGATAGGCGAACCGGCCATCCCCGCTCATGACAATATCGGCAAGGGGCTTGACCGGCTCGGCCTCGATCCCGCTGGCAGGCGGCGTCGCGACCAGTGGATTCGTTGGCGCAAGAGTCCCCGCCAGCATCAGGAAAATCAGCAGCAGAAACACGATATAGATCAGG
>JALURZ010000235.1 GCA_027058735.1 Hyphomicrobiales bacterium
GCGATGTCGCGGCCAACGGCTGCCTCATCGCTGCCGCGCCGGGCAGGATGTGTTGCGGGTCTCGTTCGAGGCCCGGCGTCGCTGGTGACGGCCTCGGCCTTGAAGTCGTTGACGTCGGCCAGCGCGAACATGAAATCCTCGAACTCCGAATGATTGATATTGACCCCGCGCACCTTGAAAAACCCGGATGTGCGGTGGGCATGTTTGAGCAGGGGGAAAACCGAATAGGGCCCCTCCCCGGTGCCCCCCGGCCGGACGCTGACCAGATCGCCCGACGACCAGCGGATGAACGGCGTTGCATTATTGGTCCACAACGGCGTCACCACCAGCGTGCCCACCTCGCCGGCGGGCACGGGATCGAAGGTGTCGGGATCGAGCACCTCGATGATCCACAAGTCCGTCCACATGCGAAATCCGTCATGGGATGCATCCTCGCCGCCCATCATGCCGGCCTCGGTCATGCCGAACCCGTCGAACACGGTCGCCCCCCACATGCGCTCGATCTTGTCGCGCTTGGCCTTCGACAGCGGTTCGGCGGTGGTGAAAACATAGTCGACCGAACCGGCCGCGAGATCGAACCCGCCGGCCTCCGCCAGATTGGCCAGATGCAGGGCATAAGAGCCCATGCCAAGCCAGATCGTGGGTTGCAGGGTTTCGATCAGGTGCACCTGGGTCGCGGACGGGGTCGAGGCGCCCGAGCCCGCCCAGTTGACGCCGATGCCGCGCGCCTGGGCGACCCGGGCAAACACATGGCCGACCGGATGAATGCCAAGCGGGAAAGAGACATGGGCGCGGTGATGATCGCCGCTGACCCCGGCGCAGCCGAAAATCCGGTCAAACGACAGCAGGCCGTATTTCATGTCTTCGATGGTGCGCGGATAAAACAGCGGCACGCCGGTGGAGCCGCCCGAACGCCAGAACTCCATGATGTCCGCGGACCTGCCGGTGAAAAAATCGCTCTGGAATTTCGCCGGCGGCAGGTCGCGCAGGGCGTCTTTTTCGAGGATCGGAATCTTCGCCCATTCTTCCGGGTCATCGAGCTTGTCGGGGTCGATGCCTGCGAGGCGGTCCTTGTGGAACGGGGCGCTGCGCGCGCGTTCAAACGCGATTTTGCGCCGGGCGCTGTGAATGGCGTCGATTTCGCCCGCGGACGCGGGAACGGGCAGCGGCATGATCGCGGATTACTCCTGTTCGTCGAGATACCTGAGGGCGCCGATCCAGCGCCGCGCGGCGGTATAATCATCCGGCAGCCGGGCGTCCTTTTCGCTGGCCGCGTAGTCATCGAGACGCCGGCGGCGGGCCGGATCATCGTGCGCGTCATGGGCTGCATCTCCAAGCAGGCGCTCATAGTCCTCACCCACCGGACACACATCCTGGCAGCGCCGGCAGCCGGTCACCACGCCCGATCCGCGCAGGATCGACTGCCACAGGTTGAAACTGGTTTCGGAGCGCAGCATCGCCTTTTGCCGCGCCGGGTCGCCGGCCTCGATGATGGTGGTCAGAAAGTCGGTCAACTGGGCGAACCCGTGGGGCGAGCGGTAGCGGTCGCACCCCTCCCAGTCGCGCTGCCAGTGGCCGATCACATCACCCGGACAGGCGTTCAGGCAGCGCCCGCAGGCAGGCCCCCTGCACAGCGCGTCTTTCATGGGCCCATCCGCTTCGACGGGAACCGAGCTCAATATGGCGCTCAGCACCACCCGGGGCCCGAATTCGGGCGTCAGCAATTGCAGATTGAGGCCGAGCGTCCCCAACCCCGCCTCGACCGCCGCATGGGGCAGCGACAGCAGAGCGCCTTGATGCTTCTGCGGATCGCCATCATAGCCCCACGGATCGACATGGGTGGGCGGCACGATCAATGCGGGATGGCCGTTGTCCTCAAGCCACAAAACCGCTTCGAGCGCGACGTCTTCGAGCGCGCTGATGGCCAGTTCGTCATTGTAGTATTTGTGCCGCTCGTCCCAGCGCGCGATCCGGGTGGTGCCGGCATTGAGCCGCTTGGCGATGACAATGACCCGCCCGGCGTCATGGTCGCTGATATCGCCGGGACGGCGCGGACGGGCCGGGTCCGGGGGATGGGCGTCCATCGCCGCGCCGTCCGCGATGCCCACAAGGTCGGCGCCGAGTGCCCGGATCTTGTCCTTGATATCTCGTGCGCTCAGGCTGGTTTCATAGGCGTCCGTCACCGCGATGTCTCCGCGTCCGCCGCCGCCTTGCGTTCGGCCTGGCGTTCACGAAACGCCTTGAGCTGGCGCGCGACAATGCCTTTGTAACCGTCCGGACCGACCCAGCGGCGGTTCCATTCATCGAGCCCGCTCACCGGCTCGCCGTTCTTGCGCGCCGCCTTGTAGGCCTTCGCCCTGGCGACCTTGTCCGGAGTTTTCTCCGGGATCACTTTTTGATCGTCGGCGAGCCAGGCATGATAGTCGTTGCCCACCGGGCACACCGCAAGGCAGCGCGGGCAATCGCCGAACGAACCGACGACCCGCAGCAATCCCTGCCAGAAGCCGAACACGTCGCGCGAGCGGATCATCTCGGTCTTTTTGGCCCGGCCGGCCTCGACAAAGCGTTCAAACAGGGCGGTGGCGGTCATATAGCCGAATTCCTGGGCTTCGCTGGCACAGGCCCGCTTGTCGATGCCGAAATGCAACACCGCATCGCTTGGACACGAATACAGGCAGCGCGAACAGCTCTCCCCGATACACACCTGTTCGGTGATGATGGCGTCCGGCTCGAGTTCGGCCTCGCTCAAAATGCCGGTGAGATAGACGCGCGGGCCGTATTCGGGCGTCAGGATGTTGACCTCCAGCCCGAAGGTGCCGAGCCCCGCCTCGATGCCCAGATGCCGGGTAGACAGCCGCCCGTAGCTGGCCTTCTTGAGCGCCCAGTCGGTCTCCTGCGCCGCCGTCACGAAAGAGGGATATCCCCGCTCCTCCAGCCTGCCGGCAATCGTGTAGGCGATCTTGTCCAAGCGCCGCAGCACCAGCATATCCATATACTGGACCGGCAGATTGTGCTTGGCCCGGAACACCGCCGCCGGGATGCGGTGGACAATGACAATGACGCTTCTGCAGAAGGGAGAAATCCGGTCCGGCGTCTGCGGCCATACGGGATCCGGCGGATGGGCGTTGAGCACATCGGCGCTGGCGATCCCGACCAGATGCGCGCCGGCCTCAAGTGCCCACTGCTTAACCTGTTCTGCCTTCATGCCAATCTTTCACAGGGCGGCCTACACCCCCAGATATTTATGCTGGATCTTTTTGCTGCGGGCCAGTGTCGCCGATGTGCCCTCCCAGACAACCGCGCCCTTCTCCATGATATAGTGGCGATCGGCGATGCGGGTGAGATCGGTGATGTTCTTGTCGACGATCAGGATCGACACCCCCTCATCCTTGATACGCTTGAGCGAGGCCCAGATATCCCGGCGCACCATCGGGGCGAGACCTTCCGTCGCCTCATCGAGCACCAGCAGCCTGGGGTTGGTCATCAGCGCCCGGCTGATGGCCAGCATCTGCTGTTCGCCGCCCGACAGCAGGTTTCCCATCTGGCTGCGCCGCCCGGAAAGTGCCGGAAACATGTCGAACACCCGCTCCAGCGTCCACGGATCGTCATGGCCATGGCGGTTCGCCGCCGTTGCGATGAGGTTCTCCTTGACGGTGAGGTTGGGGAACACCTGGCGCCCCTCCGGCACCAGCCCGATGCCGTGGCGCGCGATTTTGTGCGAGGGCAGACCGGCCAGAGCGTGCCCGGCGAAATCCACCCGGCCGGCGCGCACCGGCACGATCCCCATGATGGAATGCAGGGTGGTGGTCTTGCCCATGCCGTTGCGTCCGAGCAGCGTCACCACCTCGCCCGCGCCAACCTCGAGGGACATGCCGAACAGCACCTGGCTGGCGCCGTAATAGGTTTCGATGGCGCTGACCTTAAGCATCGCCCGCCTCATCGCCGAGATAGGCCTTGCGCACCGCATCGTTGTTGCGGATGTCATCGGGCGCGCCGGTGGCGATCACCTGGCCATAGACCAGCACCGATATGCGGTCGGCCAGCGCGAACACCGCATCCATGTCATGTTCGACCAGCAGCATGGTCTTGTCGCGCTTCAGGGTGTTGAGGGTTTCGATCATGCGCGCCGATTCGCTCTGGCCCATGCCGGCCATGGGCTCATCGAGCAGCAGAAAGCTGGGTTCGGTCGCCAGCGCCATGGCGATTTCGAGCTGGCGCTGCTCGCCATGGGCCAGATTGGCGGCCCTGATGTCGGCCCGGTCCGCCAGGCCGACACGTTCGAGCGAGGCCATCGCCGGGTCGGACAGGGTTCGATCCCCGCGCACCGCGCGCCAGAAGCGGAATGCGTGGCCCTGATGCGCCAGCACCGCCAGCGACACGTTCTCCAGGCAACTGAAATCAAGAAAGACACTGGTGATCTGAAACGAGCGCGCCAGCCCGAGATGGGAGCGGCGATAGGCGGGCAAGCGGGTGATGTCCCTGCCGGCAAAAACGATCTGGCCATCATCGGGCATCAGCGCGCCGGACAATTGCGCGATCATTGTGGTTTTGCCCGCGCCGTTGGGGCCGATAACCGCGTGGATCTCGTTGGGCGTGACGTCCAGGGTGAGATTGTCGGTCGCATGAACCCCGCCGAAACTCTTCTGGAGGTCCTTGATTTGCAGAACCGGCTGCTTCATTTGAGCCTCCCGCGCACGACCACCCGGGTCGCGGCCAGCCGGTCGTGGAGCGCGCGGTGCTCGCGGTCGGCGACCATCCACACATAGCCGATCAGCGCCGTTGCGATGGTCAGAACCTGGCCGAACACCCGTTGCACCGCCTGCGCCGGCGCAAGCGTGCGCCCATCGCCGCCAACCACCGCCAGCCCCATTGCGATCTTGCCCGCCGATCCGCGCCATTTCGATGCCGGCAATACAAGGTGATTGACGAGAATGCCCGCCAGAAACACATAGACACACGCGATCATGACCAGATCCTGATGATAGGGCTGACGGGGCAGCGTCATCAGCCAGCCCCCCAGGACGGCAATCAGCAGCCAGGCGCTGAGCGCAAACAACGCCACGTCGATCAGCATCGCGGCCAGCCGTCTGGCCAGCGGCGCGATCGCATCCGCGAGCGCCGCGTCCGACGCCTTGACCGCGCGCGGCACCAGCCAGCCGTCTATGCCTTCACGGGCAAAAAGCACGACCAGCACCAGAAACGGTCCGAAGAAGATTTTCCAGTAGATGCCGACGATGGGAATGCTGCCGACGGTCTCTTCCATCATGAAAAACACGATCGCGCCCAGCACCGGGCCGAACAGCGACCCCATGCCTCCCAGAACAACCATGAAGATAAGCTCGCCCGAAGTCGTCCATGCGGCATCCTCGGGATTGACGAAATTGGCGTAATTGGCAAACAGGAAACCGGCCACGCCGCACATGATCCCGCCGATCACATAGCAGGTGAGGCGGTAGCGATAGACCGGATGGCCGAGCGTCAGCATCCGCGCTTCGTTGGATCGAGCGCCCCTGATGACCCAGCCAAAGCGGGAATTCACAATCCGGTGGGTCAGATAGAGGGTCGCCAGCAGGACGACGAAGACGGTGTAATAGAGCGTCGGTTCGCGCTCCAGGTCGATCAGGCCGGCAAACTCGCTGCGGCTGTTCACCGTCAGCCCGTCATCGCCGCCAAACTCCTCAAGACTGACAAAGGCGAAGAACACCATTTGCGCGAAAGCCAGCGTGATCATGATGAAATAGACGCCGCGCGTTCGCAGCGCGATGGCGCCGGTCACCAGCGCAAACAGCGCGGAAAACCCGATGGCCATGGCGAGATGGGCAAAGCCGTTGTTCAGGCCGTAAACGCTGGCGATGCCGACCGAATATCCGCCGATCGCCATGAACGCGGCATGGCCGAAACTGATCATGCCGCCATAGCCGAGAATGAGATTGAGACTGACCGCGGCAATCGCGAAAATCAGGATCTGGGTGGCGAAGGACGTCCAGTTTCCCGCCCCCGCCAGTTGCGCGGCGAGCGGCACGAGCGCGAGCACCACAAGCAGGGCGCCGTAAAATCCGTTGCGCAACGTAATGCGCGCAAGTGCGTTGGCCGGCGGGTCTTGCGTCACGGTGCTCATCATCTCGTCTTCGGTGGAAACAGGCCCTGGGGCTTGAGAGCCAGCACGGCGGCCATGAAGATATAGATCAGCATCGCCGAGAGCGCCGGCGCCGCGGTTTCCGCGTTCTGCTGGGTGAAAAACAGCTTCAGGAACTGGTCAAGATAGGACCGGCCGAGGGTATCGACCAGCCCCACGATGATGGCCGCCACGAAGGCGCCGCGGATCGACCCGATGCCGCCGATCACGATCACCACGAAGGTCTGGATGATGATATCGTTGCCCATGCCGATGCTGGCTTCCGACGTGGTGCCGGTCATCAGCAGGCCGGCAAGACCGGCCATCGCCGCGCCGAGCCCGAAAACCATCGTGAACAGCAGCTTGATATCGACCCCGAGCGAGCCGGCCATCGTGCGGTTCGACGCGCCGGCGCGGATCAGCATGCCAAGCTTGGTGCGGCTCACCAGAAAATAGAGCCCCGCCGCGACCGCGAGGCCGGCGGCGATAATGGTCACGCGGATCGCCGGCACCACGATGTCGCCGGGCAGCGTGATCGAACCGTCGAGGATTTCAGGCAGTTGCAGCGACAGGCCTTCAGGGCCCCAGACGAGATGGGCGAAAGTATCGAAAAACAGGATCAGACCGAACGTCGCCAGCACCTGGTCGAGATGATTGCGCGCATACAGCGTTCGCAGCGCGATAATTTCAACGAGCGCGCCGATCAGGAATGTCAGCGGCACGCCGATCAGCAGTCCGGCGGCGAATGATCCGGTCGCCTGAATGATGCTGACGCAGATGAACGCGCCGATCATATAGAGCGAACCATGGGCCAGATTGACAAGGTCCATGATGCCGAACACCAGCGTCAGCCCGGCCGCCAGCAAAAACAGCAGAATGCCGAATTGCAAACCGTTCAGAAATTGAGTGACAAACAGTACCCACTGCATCGGCCCCACCCTTCCCGGCAGATTCGCTCCAAGGTCCGGCCCGGACGGATCTGCATGGATTCTATGCAACAAGCTGCGGGGACGCAGCATCTACGTCCCCGCAAATTTGCCGCCGAACAGATACCCCTATTTCATCGGGCATTCTTTGGCGTATGGATCCTGATGGTCCTTGTAAACCGTTGCGATGATCTTGTTGGCCCAGTTGCCATCGGCATCCTTGACCACCTGCCGCAGGTAGAAATTCTGGATCGGCATGTTGTTGTTGCCATAGGTATAGGGGCCGCGGACCGAGGCGTAGTTCGCCTTCTTCAGGGCGGCGCGAATGCCGTCCATGTCCTTCACATCGCCGTTCACGGCGTCCATCGCGCTCTTGATGAGCATGATCGAATCATAGCTCTGCGCGCCGTAGTGAGCCGGATAGCGGCCGTATTTCTTCTTGTAGTCGGCAACGAACCTCTTGTTGGCGGGGTTGTCCAGATCCGGCGACCAGAACATCGTGTTGTAGCTGCCCAGCACGCCTTCCAGCTTGGCCTTCTGCAGATTGGGCAGGGAAACGGAATCCACCGTGAACACCGTATACAGATCCATCTTGCCGCGCAGGCCGGCCTGCTGGAACTGCTTGATCAGCGCCCCGCCGGCCTTGCCCGGATAGAACACGAACAGCGCTTCGGCGCCCGATGCCTTGGCCTTCGCGAGTTCCGCGGAGAAATCGAGCTGCATGCCCTTGCCCCATTTGGTCAGATCCTTGCCCAGGACCTTGCCCTTGAAGGTGCGCTCCACGCCGGTGACCATGTTCTTGCCTGCCGCGTAGTTCGGCGACATGATGTAGATCGACTTGACGCCACGCTGGTTGAGCACTTCGCCCATCGCCATCGGCGTCTGGTCGTTCTGCCACGATGTGGAGAACATGTTCTTGTTGCATTCCTTGCCGGCCACCGCCGAGGCGCCGGCATTGGAAATGATCAGAAACTTGTTGTTGTCCAGGACGACCTTCTTCGACGCCAGCAGGACATGGGACCAGATATAGCCGGCCACGAACGTGATGCTCGGATCCTTGGCCAGTTTTTCGGACTTGGTGCGGCCGGTCTTGGGATTGAAGCCGTCATCCTCGAAGACGACCTCGACTTCCTTGCCGCCCATCTTGTTGCCGATATGCTCGAGCGCCAGTTCAACGGACTGCTTCATGTCGATGCCGATCACCGCGGCCGGTGTCGTCAGGGTGGTCACGAAACCAATCCTGATCTTTTCCGCCGCCATGGCCGGCGCCACGA
>JALURZ010000236.1 GCA_027058735.1 Hyphomicrobiales bacterium
CAACTGCAAGGCGGCGTTGTATGCCATCGACCGGCATTTTGAAGGCGCTGGCGTGCGCGTACCAATCATGATCTCCGGCACCATCACGGACGCCAGCGGCCGTACCCTCTCCGGCCAGACCACCGAGGCCTTCTGGAATTCCGTGGCCCACGCCAGGCCCCTTAGCGTGGGGCTTAACTGTGCGCTCGGCGTAAAGCAACTGCGCCAGTATGTGGAGGAAATGGCGCGCGTGGCCGATGCGCCGGTCAGCGCCCATCCGAACGCCGGCCTGCCGAATGAGTTCGGCGGCTACGACGACACCCCCGAGTACATGGCGGAGCAACTCAAGGAATGGGCCGAAAGCGGATTCCTGAATATCGTCGGCGGTTGCTGCGGCACTACGCCCGCCCATATCAAAGCGATCGCCCAGACGGTCGCGAACATCCGCCCGCGCGCGATCCCCAAGATCGAACCGCAATGCCGGCTCGCGGGTCTTGAGCCGCTTAATATCGGGCCGGATACGATGTTCGTGAATGTGGGTGAGCGCACCAACGTCACGGGCTCGGCCGTGTTCAAGAAACTCATCCTCAACAACGACTACGACAAGGCGCTGGACGTCGCGCGCCAACAGGTGGAAAACGGCGCGCAAATAATCGACGTCAACATGGACGAGGCCATGCTCGACGGTGAACAGGCCATGGGCACATTTCTGAACCTGATCGCCTCCGAACCGGACATCGCACGCGTGCCGGTCATGATCGACTCATCCAAATGGTCGGTGATCGAAACCGGGCTCAAGCGCGTGCAGGGCAAGTCGGTGGTGAATTCCATCAGCCTCAAGGAAGGCGAGGAAAAATTTATTGAACAGGCGCGCCGCGTACGCCGCTATGGCGCCGCCGTGATCGTCATGGCCTTCGACGAAGACGGCCAGGCGGACACCTTGCGACGCAAGGTGGCTATCTGCACGCGCTCGTACAAGATTCTCACGGAGAAGGTGGGCTTCCCGCCGCAGGACATTATCTTCGACCCGAATATCTTCGCGATCGCCACCGGCATCGAGGCGCACAACAACTACGCGGTGGATTTCATCGAAGCCGTGCGTACGATCAAGGCCACCCTGCCCCATGCCCTGGTAAGCGGCGGGGTCAGCAACGTGTCGTTTTCCTTCCGCGGCAACAATGCGGTGCGCGAGGCGATCCATTCGGTATTCCTGTATCACGCCGTCAAGGCCGGCATGGACATGGGCATCGTCAACGCCGGGCAGCTCGCCGTGTACGAAGAAATTCCCAAGGAACTGCGGGAGCGCGTGGAAGACGTGGTCCTCAATCGCCGCGCGGACGCGACCGAACGCTTGCTGGAGATCGCGGGCACCTATGCCGGCGAGGGCGGGAAGGCAAAAGAGGAAGACCTATCCTGGCGCAAAAAGTCGGTGGCTGAGCGCCTGAGTCACGCCCTGGTAAAAGGGATCACGGACTATATCGAGGAAGACACGGAAGAGGCGCGCAAACAATTCGATCGCCCGATCCAGGTGATTGAAGGGCCGCTGATGGACGGGATGAACATCGTGGGCGATCTTTTCGGCGCCGGCAAGATGTTCCTGCCCCAAGTGGTGAAAAGCGCGCGCGTGATGAAAAAGGCCGTGGCCTACCTCATACCTTTCATCGAGGCCGAGAAGGCCGAGGGCAGCCGCTTCAACGGCAAGGTCCTGCTCGCCACCGTCAAGGGCGACGTGCACGATATCGGCAAAAATATCGTGGGGGTGGTGCTCGCGTGCAACAACTACGAAGTAATCGACCTCGGCGTCATGGTGCCGGCGACGAAGATTCTGGAAACCGCCCGCAAGGAGAAGGCCGACATCATCGGCCTCTCCGGTTTGATCACGCCCTCGCTCGAAGAAATGGCGCACGTGGCCAAGGAAATGCAGCGTGAGGGCTTTACCGTTCCGCTGCTTATCGGCGGGGCCACCACGTCGCGCGTGCACACCGCGGTCAAGATCGCGCCGAATTACGCACAGCCGACCGTCTGGGTAAAAGACGCCTCGCGCGGTGTGGGTGTGGTTTCAAATCTCTTGAGCACCGATCTCAGGGCAGACTTTGTCGGAAAGATCAGCACCGAATACGAGGAGGTCCGCGCGCGGCATAAAGGCAAGACCGCCGCCGTGCGCCGGCTTTCGCTCGCCGATGCCCGCGCCAACAAAGCAAAAATTCAGTGGGACGGCTACACCCCGCCGCCGCCGGCCTTTACCGGCATCAAGGTCTTCGACGATTACCCGCTGGCTGAGATCAGCCGTTATATAGACTGGGGGCCGTTCTTTCGGGCATGGGAATTATCAGGCCGTTATCCCGCGATCCTAAAAGACGAAAAAGTCGGCCAGGAAGCGACCAAGCTTTTTAACGACGCCCAAAGCTTGTTAAAGCGCATCATTGACAACAAGCTGCTCAAGGCCAGGGGGGTGATCGGACTCTTTCCGGCCAACAGCGTGGGTGATGACGACATTGAGATCTTCGAGGACGACGCGCGCAAGAAAACATTAATGACGCTGCATACGCTGCGCCAGCAGGATGAAAAACCGCCGGGCCGCCCCAACCGCGCGCTCGCGGACTTTGTTGCACCC
>JALURZ010000237.1 GCA_027058735.1 Hyphomicrobiales bacterium
GGGATGGACCGCGCGCGACCCCGATCTGCTCAAGCTCGCGGATATGCTCTTCCATGGCCTTCTCATCGCGCGCGGTCCATCCCGCGATCACGAGCTCGCTGACACTCGCCTCGAGCGCCACCGCCGCGCCATCGCTTTGTACTGTGAGGCTGAAGTCCATCATGTTTCCTGGATGTGATGTGCCCGACGGGATGCATCTCCGCCAAGCGGCGCTGCCCGACTGCTGGTCCGGGCTCCCATCTCCGCCCCCCCGCGGCTGCCGGCCTCCGGACCTCCAGAGCGGTTCCGGCCGCCCGTTGCGCACCGGGGTGCACGCTAAACGCAAAAGATATGGCTTGATTGCTTGGCCGCGGATCCGTGGTTCTTTTTCGGCGCTGGCGTGTAAATCGACTCCATGGGCTGCCGGGTATAAAAATTTTGTAAAACTTCACTATCATTTGGGTTGGCCGAAGTCAATCCGCTCCCGATCGCGCATGAATTGCCGCGGGGGCTCGCGGCCGCTGGTGCGCGCAAGCGAAGGCCTGAGGCCCGGCGCGGCCGGCCGTCCGGGAAGGCTGGCTTTTTTCCGGTGCCCGCGATGTGCCCGGGGCGCGATGCCACGACGGCGCGATGGCGACGGGGCCATGTGCGGCTTTCGGCTGCGCCCGCTTCAGAATATGTCGTTGCGGATCATCGCTTGGTGCTCAACCAGCCCTTTGAAGCGGGGAAAATTGTCGGCATCATCCCGCGCGTGTGCGCGCGCCTCGGAGCGCAGGGCGAAATCGAGGGATCCGATGTCGCGAAACGTCATCTGGGCCATGAAAAAGGCATCGCCCGCATTGACTGCGAACGGATCATTCGATTGAGCCGGCGTAAAAAGCGTCAGCGCCTGAATGCCGGGAAACTGCTTCAGGAGTTGGGCGTGTTCGCGTGCGTAATAGGCGCGAAAGGCGTCCGGATCCGTGCACTCCCCTTCGTATCTGACGATGTATGAGGCAGACATATGAGCGATATCCCGCGGTTGCAGTTTTCATCTCCTGCGGAGGTGCGATGGCGTCTCCGGACCACGATACTACAAATGCCGGGCCGGCGCAGTCCAGCCATGGGTGGCGAGCGAAGCGCTTCGCGCCGCCCGCGGGCGGCAGCCCCCCGGGCCCGGGGGCCGGGGCCGCGGAACGTCGGGAATGTAAAAACACTTGTGAAACTTCACTTGACCATCAGATGCTGACTGGATAGCATGTGCCGTGGAATTTGAAGAATCGGATTTCTCTTTCATACCGGCTGATCGTGTTGCCATCCGCAGAACCACGACAGGCGGGCGGAAAGGCGTGGCGATGACTTGCAGCACCGGCCGATTTCGCCTGGCCCACCATGATTTCTTCGCGTTTCGCGGACCGCGCGCAGGCGCGCCGGCCCTCGACTTCACCCTGACGGATCTTGCGGAAAAAAGTCACCCTTGCGGAGCGCAAGGGCAGATGGAGCGTTCTTGAAATGGCATCGGTGACCTGTTCGATATATTCGAGAAATATCGCCAGGATGAGTGATCTGGCGAGGCAATGTCCGGATGTGGAGTTCCTTCCGGTCCACGTGATCGGTCCCGACGCGGTCGTGACCTGTCGCTGCGACTGGACCCATGTGGAGGGGCTGCGCAACGTGCTGGCGAACCGGGACCGGATCACCCTTGAGGAACACGCGGGGGTTGGAGAATTTCAAGGACCGGTCCATCCGCCATTCACTCGGCACAATGATGAACGGGGGCTGGCTGGCGATCCGGGATTTGTTCAAGGCGCTTGCGTTCATGGCGCGCACGCATGCGCGCCGACCGGTTCTATCGTGAGATAAGGCCACCTGAACCGCCAGCAAGGGGGGAAACAGACACAACGGATGTTCTCAGACCAGCGGCGATGCCGGGCCGGCCGCACGCGCCTTGAGGCGGTGCCGCCTGTGGCGCGGGTCCTGAGAAAATCACCAGCCGGAAACGACCATCCGCAATCCAGGATCTTGTTGAAAAGTGAGCCCATGTTACTCGCGCAGCAATTCGTCAACGGTCTTATGCTGGGGAGCATTTACGCTCTCGTCGCCGTGGCCTTTACGCTGACGATCGGCGTTTTGAATTTTCTCAACTTCAGCATCCCCGGCATATTCATGCTCGGCGGCATGTTCACCTGGATTTTCCTGAAATCAGGACTGCCCCTGGGGCTGGTCGTTCTGCTGGCGCTCGTTATCGGGGCGGCCGCGTCCCTGCTGGTCGAACGGTCATCCTACCGGCAGATGATGGGGTCGGACCATTTCATTCCATTGGTCAGTTCAATGGGTTTTCTGATTTTGTATGAAAACCTGGTGCTGATCTTCTGGGGATCGGACATTCAGGTGGTCAATTCGCCGTTCCGCGATGTCTCCGTGACGGTGTTCGGCCTCATCATTTCAATTCCGCAACTGGCCGGATTGGCGCTGGCTGTGACCATGGCCTATGTCCTCACCCGTATATTATATGGAACCTCCACCGGCCGGGGGCTGCGCGCAATCGCGGAAAATCCGGATTCGGCGATCATGCTGGGGGTGCATGTCTTTCGTATCGTGCCGGTCGTCTTTCTGTTCAGCGGCCTGTTCACCGCGCTGGCCGGGGTCATTTTCGCGCTCAACTACACCCAGGTGCATCCCTTCATGGGCGAGGAGGTGGCGCTCAAGGGCATTTCGGCCATGGTGATCGGCGGCATGGGGAGCGTATGGGGCGCCATTGTCGGCGGCCTGCTCATCGGGGTTGCGGAAATTCTGTCGATCTCAAGCTTCGGATCCGATTTCGTTGACATCGCGGTATACGGTCTGCTGCTGGTCATCCTGGTCATCAGGCCGGAGGGTTTGTTCGGAGGTTCGGCGCTGGGAAGAGAGCGGCTCTGAATGACCAGCTATCAAACAGGCCTTCTGGTAATTCTGTCGATAAACATCGTCATCGCCTACGGCGCCTATCTGCCGATTGCCGCGGGCCAGATGAACCTCGGCATTGCGGGATTCATGGCGCTTGGCGCCTATGCGTCCGCCTATGTCGCCAACAATGCCGGTCTGCCGCCCATAGTGACAATATTCATCGGGGCGGGCTTTGCCGGCCTCCTCGCCCTGATCGTCGCCGTCCCGATCCTGCGGACACGGGGGATCTATCTCGCGCTGGCCACATTCGCGCTCGGGCAGATCGTCGCCGCCGCAATACTCAATGTCGAACTCGTGGGCGCGGCGGAAGGCTATTCCGTCCTCGATCACTTCGGGCTGGCGACAATCGCGCCCATCACGATCGCCACCATTGCGGTCGTCGCCTATCTCAACCGCACGCGTTTCGGGCTGAATCTGACGGCCATAAGCCAGGATGAGCTGCTGGCCAATCTGTTCGGCGTCAGGACGCGCCGGCTGCAGATCGCGGCGTTCACGCTCGGCGCATTTTTCGCAGGGCTCGGCGGCGCGCTTCACGCACATTACTACAACTACATCCGTCCGCAGGATTTCAATATTCTCCTGAGCATCTACATCATCCTGTTCGTCCTGCTGGGGGGCACCCGCTCCGTTCTGGGGCCGATCGTGGGTGCCGCGATTTTCACCTTCCTGCCGGAAATCTTTCGGGATCTTGACAAGAAATTCAGCGCTTTTTTCGATCAGGTTCCCGACTGGCTGGGACAGGCGAGCGCGTGGCGCTTCGCCATATTCGCGGCCCTCATCATCGTATTCATGATGTTGCGGCCGCAAGGCATCATGACCCGCGGCGCCACCAGGGCGGCAGCGCGCTGGGTGGCATGGTGCGTGCGGCGTCTGGGGTTTGCCAGATCAAGCGGGGCCCGTCCGTGATGAGCGCAGTTCCCGCCTTGAAGATCGACAATATCGGCAAACATTTTGGCGGCGTCAAAGTGATCGACCAACTGAGTTTCTCGGTTCCCCTGGGCGCCAGAACGGCGTTGATCGGGCCGAACGGCGCGGGCAAGACCACGGTGTTCAATCTGGTCAGCGGGGTCTACCCTCTCGACTACGGGTCCATCGCGCTCAATGGCGCGGACGTGACACATGTGAGCCAGGGCGAACGCATCAAATTCGGCCTGGCGCGCAGTTTCCAGAACATCCGCCTGATCGCCCATTTGACGGCCCTGGAGAATATTCTGCTGGGCCAGCAGATCCGGGCAGGCGGTTTGCGCGGCCTGTTGTACCCGTTGAACGTTTTTCGCCGCAACAAATGGCGCGACGAAGCAAGAGCCGCCCTTTGCGATGTCGGCCTGGAGGCCTATGGCGACGACATGGTGGGCGATCTGCCCTATGGCGTGCAGAAGCGCATCGATCTTGTGCGCGCCGAACTGGCGCGGCCGAAACTGCTGCTCCTCGACGAACCGGCGGCCGGCCTCAACCCGACCGAAACCGAAGAGCTGCAGGCCCACCTGGAGGGCCTGACGGAGCGGGGGATCACGCTGGTTGTCGTTGAGCACGACATGCAGTTCATAAACGTCTTGTGCGAGCACGTCGTGGTGCTCAATTTCGGCAGCAAGATTGCCGAAGGCACGCCCGAAGAGGTGCGCAATCACGGCGCCGTTCGCGAAGCCTACCTGGGCCGCGAAGAGGATGAGGAGGCGTTTTCTCATGCTTCTTGAGGTCACGGATCTCGATGTTTTCTACGGCAGGACCCATGCGCTCAAGGGTTTGAACCTGCATGTGGAGAGGGGCGAGATCGTCGCCGTTCTCGGTGCGAATGGCGCCGGGAAAAGCTCTTTGTTATCGGCGATTCTGGGTGTTGTGCCGCCGCGCTCGGGCGAGATCCGTTTCGACGGCGTCGATCTTTCGGGCCGCACTACGCCGATGCGCTATCACGGTGGGCTTGTGCTGGTTCCCGAAGGGCGGCGGATTTTCACCAGCCTGACGGTCGCTGAAAACCTGTTGCTGGGGGCGCACAACCGCACCGATAAATCGGAAATTCCAACCGAACTGGACCGCATCTGCGCCCGGTTCAGCAATCTGGCGGAACGCCGGGACATGCCGGCATCGGTTCTGTCAGGCGGCGAGCAGCAGATGCTGGCGATCGGCCGGGCGCTGATGGCCGGCCCCGACCTGCTGATGCTGGATGAACCGTCGCTGGGGCTCAGCCCGTTGCTGGTGAAGCAGGTATTTCGGCTGATGCAGGACTTGAATCGGGAAGGCCTGACCATTCTTCTCGTCGAGCAGAACACGCGGCTGGCGCTGAAAATCGCCGATCGCGGCTATGTGCTCGAACGCGGCGCGGTCGCAACGCAGGGAACGCCGGGAGAGCTTCTTTCGGACACCGCGTTGCACGAAGCCTATCTCGGGCAATCGCAAAACGCCGGACGAAGCGGGCGCGGGCCGGCCCGGTCGAACAACGAAAGCCGGATCGAACCCCGGGAGCGGACCTAGAAGCCGGCCGGGCCGATCTCAATCAGCACAGGAGAACCTAGTCATGAAAAAATTCACACGCAAACTGGCGGGCTCGTGTTTGTTTGCCGGCGCCCTCGTCCTTGCGGCGGGGTCAATGGCCCCGGCCCATGCGGCAAGCGAGCTGCTGCTGGGCTATCTGTCGGCCTCGACCGGGCCGTTTGTGAGCCTGTCCAGATCCAATTCCATCGCGGTCGATATGGCGGTTGAGGAAATCAACGCCAAGGGCGGAATCAACGGCAAGAAACTCAGGGTCATTCGGTTCGATACATCCGGAAAACCCGCCCAGGCCGTTCTTGGACTGAGAAAACTCGCCAATGACGACAAGGTCCTGGCGATCATCGGCCCGTTCAGTTCCGGCGAGGCGGGACAGGTGTTTCCCGCAGCCGAGCGGCTGGGGGTGGTGACCATGCCAATGGCCTCCTCGGCGCCGAAACTGGCGGCTCCCTTCGCCTATGCCTTTCGCAATACGATGAATGAAGGGATCCTGTTCTCCAGCCTTCTGAAAACGATCAAACAAAAGGGGCTGGCAGCGAAAACCGGCACTGTCGCCTATGCCACGGATGACAGAATCTCGAAAATCATGGGCACCCGCGTTCTTCCCGGGCTGATGAAGAAATTCGGCATCGACGTGACCGGCGAGGTCACCTTCAAGCTGCGGGCGTTCGATTTTTCCGCGCAGGTGTCCAAGATGAACCAGAACCCGAGCGATCTGGTTGCCGTCGGCGCCCCGCCGGAGGCCGCGATCAATCTGGTGAAAGAGATGCGCCGCCAGGGGCACAAGGGACGCATTATCGCCGGTTCCACGATCAACGATCCCGACCTTCCCGAAAAAATGGGCGCAGCGGGAAACGGCACCATGATTCCGTCGGCCTATTATGCGGGTCTGGATGAGCGCACCAAGGCGTTCGACCGCAATTTCCGCGCCCGCGCCAAGAAGGCGGGATTGGAGCGGATTCGCTCTTCGCAGTTCGATGCGCAGTCCTATTCGATCGTGCTGTTTTTCGCCAATGCGCTGAAAACGGCGAACATCAGCGGAGATCCCGCCAGGCTGGCCGAGGAACGCACCGCCATCCGCGATGCGCTGAAGGCCATGAAGGACTATCCGGCCCTGGAAGGCGCGATCACGTTCAACGCCGAAGGAGATGCGCTCAAACCGGTCTATATTCTTGAAATGAAGGATGGCGGCTGGACGCTCATCGATACCCACCAGCCGCCGAAATCCTGATCCGGCGCGGCAAGCGGAGCGGTCTTGGACCTGCTCCGCTCCGGCCCCGTCCGGTGCCGCTGGCGGGGGGTGGATCTCGCGCGTTTTCTTGATGCGCGCGCCGTGTCCATGCCGTTGAATTCAGCGGGACCGCCGCATTGCGATCGCCAGGCAGCACATATCAAAGGAGGACCGCGCGATGCCCTACCTCAAGTCATTGCCCGAAGATGCATCCATGCTCGACGTCTACAGACTCGATCTTGAACTGGCCCGGCCGATCCTGCGCTACCAGCAGCAGTTGTTGCGCGGGCCCTCGCCGCTCAGTGTCGCCCAGCGCGAACTGATCGGCGCCTATGTCTCCACGCTCAACGCCTGCCGGTTCTGCTTCGGCCTCCACGCCCTCGTGGCCCGGCGCTTCGGGGTCGAGGAAACTCTGATCGAGCAGCTTGTGCAAAAAGGCCCGGCCGGCGCGGTCGACGACAACTTCGCCGCCATTTTGACTTTTGCCGGCAAGCTGACCCGCGAGCCGGCGAAGATCACGGCGTCGGACGCCCGGAAAGTCCACGCCGCCGGGTGGGACGACACGGCGCTGTTTCACACCGTTCTGATCACCGGATTTTTCAACTTCTTCAATCGCCTGACCGATGGCCTGGGCCTTGAATTCGACGAGCAGATGCATCAGCGTGCGGCCGCCGGCCTGCATGAGATCGGCTATGAAGGCCGCCTCTAGCCGCGCGGAACAGCATCTCTGGCGGCCTCCAAGGCAGCGCATCACCCCAAAAAGAGAGGAAACAAACACATGTCATTTGAAGCGCCAATTTCGCGTTACCGCACTACCATACTGCCGGAATGGGCGGATTATAACGGCCACCTCAACGTGGCCTGGTTCGTCTACATCTTCGACAAGGGCACGGACGCGTTCTATCCGCTGATCGGACTGGGCCAGCCCTATCGCGACCGCACCGGCAATTCCACCTTCGCGGTGGAAACCCACATCACCTATGGCCGCGAGGGCAATGTCGGCGAAGACGTCGATGTGACGACGCAACTACTCGGCTATGACGACAAGCGCATCCACTATTTTCATATCATGCGCCACGCCGAAAAGGGCTATCAGATGGCGACCCTGGAGCAACTGGCGCTGCATGTCGATCTGGGCAAGCGCAAGGTCAGGCCGATGCCCGAAGAGGCGTTGCGGCTGCTCGCCGAGATGAGCGAGGCCCATGCCGGCCTGCCGGTGCCGCGCGAAGTCGGCAGCGTCATGGGTGTCAGGAAGAAAAAATAGGCCGTGGCCGACGTGATCGCGCTCTATCACTACTGGGATTCCTTCTGCTCGTTCAAGGTCCGCTTGTGTCTGGAGGAGAAGGGTCTCGACTGGGACAGCCGCAACGTCAATCTGATGCGGTTCGAGAATCTCGCGCCGGACTATCTGAAGATAAACCCGAATGGCCTCGTGCCGAGCCTGATCCATGATGGTCACACGCTGGTTGAGTCCTCGATCATCAACGAATATCTCGACGGCGTCTTTCCCGACCCGCCGCTGCGGCCCGCCGACGAGGTGGCGCTGGCGCGCATGCGCTACTGGGTCGGCATCGAGGAGCAGGACCTGTTCAGGGCGGTCCGGCCGGTGTCGCTCAATTTGATCATGAAACGGATTTTTCAGGCCATGAGCGAACGGCAGCTGGACGCTCATCTGGCGCGCCACCCCAAACAGCACCTTGCGGGACGGCTGAAAAAACTGTTCACGGCGCCGGTGGACCAGGCGGCCATCGACAAGAGCCGCAAGACGCTGCGCCGGGCATTTGAAAAAATGGACAGCGAAATGGCGGCGCAGCCCTGGCTTGCGGGCGAGGCCTATTCGCTTGCCGACATTGCCGCGGCCCCGGTCATTGACCGGATCGGATATCTGAAAATGGCCGATATCTGGCACGGTCTCGATGCCGTGCAGGACTGGATCGAGCGGATCACCGCGCGGCCCGCCTATCAGCGCGCACTGCCAAAGGAACGCATGCTCGACGTGCTCGATCGGCCCGGTTCCTGAACAACGGTTCAGGCGCGGCGCGCGGCGGCATATTCGAGCACCGCGCGCATGATCCCGACATAGCCGGTGCAGCGGCACAGATGCCCGCCCAGCATGTCCTTCAGTTCGTCTTCGCCGGCGTCCGGGTTGCTGTCCAGAAAGCTCGTCACCGACATCAGGATGCCCGGTGTGCAGTAGCCGCACTGGAGCGCATGGTTTTTCCGGAACGCCTTCTGGAGCGCGTCGAGTTCCCCGTCCTCGCCGGCCAGCCCGGCGGCGGTCTCGATGTCGCAGCCTTGCGCCTGGACCGCGAACATCAGGCACGAGCGCACCGCGCGGCCATCGACGCGGATCGTGCAGGCGCCGCACACGCCATGCTCGCAACCCACGTGAACCGCGCCGGCGCTGAGTTGCTGGCGCAGGAAATCGGACAGCAGCATGCGCGGTTCCGCGAGCCCGCTGACCTTCTTGCCGTCGAGCGTCAGGGAGACGCGGACACGTTCATTGCGGCCTATCTGCGGCATGATCTTGCTTCCTCAATAACCTGCCGTCCGAGGCGGCGGACCAATTCGCGCCGGTAGCGTGCGGTGCCATGGATATCGTCATGGCCACCGAGCTCCCAGGCAAAGGCGTTGAGCGCCTCGTCGATATCGCCGGTCCTCAGTTCGCTCCAGTTGCGCACCTTCGGCGTTCCGGCGACCCCGCCGACCCCGAGGCGCACCGAGTCCTGCCTGGCCACCGCGGCGAGGCTCACAATGGCGAAGTCGCCCCGGCGCCGGTTCATCTCGTCGAACGCATGGCCGGCCGAAGCGTCGCCGAGGGGGAACCGGACCGCGGTAATCATCTCGTCGGGCGCGCGCGCCGTGGTCAGCATTTCAAGTTGGAAATCGGCCGCCTTGAGCGTCCGCTCCGCGCGTTTCGAGCGCAGCACGACCTCGCCCTCCAGCACCGCCAGGCACAGCGGCAGTTCCGAACTTGGATCGGAATGCGCGATCGAGCCGCAGACCGTGCCCCGGTTGCGGGTCTGGACATGACCGATAAACGGCAGGGCGGCGTGCAGCATTGGCACTTTTTCGGCCAGGCCGGGCCAGTCCTTGAGGTCGCTCTGTCGGGTCGCCGCGCCGATTTCGAGCGCACCGTTCTCGATCCGGATATAGTCTAGCGCTTCAATCCGTGTGATGTCGATCAGGACCTCGGTCTCGATCAACCGAAAATTGAGCATGGCGACCTGCGACTGGCCGCCGGCCAGGATGCGGGCATCGGCGCCATGCCGGGCGAGCGCGTCCAGCGCCTCGTCGAGCGTCTCCGCCCTCACATAGTCGAACGGCTTTGGTTTCATCCGCCAAACCCCAGCTTGCGCGCCAGCCGCCGCCAAAACGGCAATTGCCCGGCGTCTCCTGTCTTGTCGGCGCCGTGTATCCGTTTGGTCAAGCGGCGGAAAAACTGGTTGATCACAACCCCCGCCGCGCCGTCGAGCATACGCCCGCCGATCGCCGCCACCCGGCCCGTGATCTCCACCTCGTAGTCGTAGTCGACCCGGGTGCCGCCCGCAACGCCCGTGAGCCGCACGCGCCCGCTGCCGCTCGATGCGCCCAGCGGGCCGGCGAGATCCCCCGACAGGGTGACCGCGTCCGGCGGTTTCATGTCGGAGAGTTTGACGCGCGCCTTGAACCTGCCGCTAACCGGGCCGACGCCGAGCGTGACCAGCGCCCGGTACTCGTTTTCGCCGACCAATTCCAGTTCGTGGCAACCCGGGATCACCGCGGCCAGCCTGTCCGCGTCGATCAGGGCCGCCCACACCTGTTCGGGCGCCGCCGGCACGGTATGGCTGCCCTGCCCGGTCAATGCCCGGCTCCGGTCCGCTCCGGCGCCGGCTTTGTCTGTGCTGGTGTCTGGCCGTGCCGGTTCCTCGCCATGGATCAGGGCGCTGATCTTCGCCGGCGTCATCGGCAGGTTGATGTTCTCAAGCCCGAGCGCGTCGCACACCGCATTGGCGAGACAGACCGGCGTGCTCATGACATTGCCCTCCGCCCCGCCCTTGGCGCCAAGCGGCGTCAGGGTGGTCGGCGTTTCGAGATGATAGAGCTCCGGCTCGGGCACCTCGTGGATGGTGGGGGGCAGGTAGTCGGCGAAGGTGCCCGACAGAAACTCGCCCTTCGGGCCATAGACAAACTCCTCCATGAGCGCGCAGCCGACCCCCCAGGCGAACGCACCATAGGTCTGGCCATCCTTGAGCAGCGGATTGAGGATGGTGCCGCTGTCGTGCATCGTGACATATTTGTCGATGCGCACCTGCCCGGTATCGCGGTCAATCTCGACGCCGCAGAAATCGAACACGAAGCCGTAGGTCAGCGACGTGTTGATCTGGTCCTGGTCGTTGGGCGGTTCGAGTTCGGGCGGGGCCCAGACGCCGGTTGCGCGCATGCCGGGCTCCATGCCCTCGGGCAGTTCTCCCGGCTGCCAGTGGGCGACGCCGGCGACCCGGTGGAGCTTCAGGGCATTGCCGGGGTTGTTCCTGGCAAATACCATGCCGTCGGCGAAATCGATGTCTGCGGCCTTGACATTGAGGCGCTGGGCGGCGATGCGGGCGAGCTTTGCGCGGATTTCCACCGCCGCCTTGTGGCAGGCGACCGCGGTGGCGGAGGAGAACCGGCACGAGTAGTTGCCGGTGGCGATCGACCAGGGATCCTTGTGGGTGTCGTGCTCGGTATTGACCGTGATCCTGTCGGGCGGGACGCCGAGCTGGTCGGCGACGATCTGGGCGAGGACGGTCGCATGGCCCTGGCCCTGGGGAATCGAGTCGGCGGTTACGCTGATCGCCCCCAGCGGCTCCATATTGACGGTGGCAAAGGAGATGTTGCCGCCCTTGTGGCCCGACTTTTTTCGTTCTTCCGCTGTCTGGATGGTCGAGAGATAGCCCATGTTGGACTGCGCCGGATCGGAGACCGCGGCCATGCCGATACCGTACAGGCGGCCTTCCTTGCGCGCGGCATCGCGCCGCTTCATGAGGGCGGCGAGCTTGCCTTTCCCGACCGCGATGTCGACGGCTTTCTGGTAATTTCCCGAATCGAGCAGCGCGCCGCCGCAGGCGCGGTAGGGAAACGCGTCGGCCGGCACCAGATTCTTGCGGATCACCTCCAGCCGGTCGAGACCGGCCACTTCCGCGACGCGGTGCATGACGCGCTCAAGGGCGTAGAAGGACTGCGGACCGCCGAAGCCCCGCACCATGCCCGAGGGCGTCTTGTTGGTCATAACCAGACGGTTGGTGATCGCCATGTTGGGAATGTCGTAAGGGCCGGTCATGACGCCATGCTGGCGGTAGAGGGGCCCCGGCATGGGCGGGCGCAGATAGGCGCCGTAGTCGTCGAGCTGGTCGTAGCGCAGCGCGGTGACGCGTCCATCCTTCGTGGCCGCCGCCTCGACCCTGACGACCCGGTTGGGCGCGGCGATCGCCGCTGTCAGATGTTCGAGACGGTCCTCGACCCACTTCACCGGCCGGCCCACCTTGCGGGCGGCAACCGCGCACATGACGACATAGGGAAAGATCGCCTGCTTGACCCCGAAGCCGCCGCCCGAAAACGGCGCGGTGCGCATGCGCAGTCGCGATCCCGGCACGCACAGGGCGCGCGCCATCACCGGATGCACCGTGAAGGGCCCCTGGAAGTTCGACAATATGTCATAGACGCCGTCCTGGCGGTTGTAGTCGGCGACGACGACATAGCCCTCAAGCGGCGTTTGCGAATTGCGCGGATAGTCGATGGTGAGGTCCACATGATGGTCGGCCTCGGCAAACGCCCTGTCCGGGTCGCCATAGGTGAATTCGCGCACCGATACGACATTGCGCCCGACCGCCTCATGCACCAGCGGCGCGCCGTCCTTGGCCGCATCGAGCGGGCTGATGACCGCGGGCAGCGGCTTGTAGACGACCGCGATGTCGTCAACGGCGTCCTCGGCGATATAGCGGTCCTGCGCGACCACCACGGCGACCGCCTCGCCGGTGAAGCGGACGCGGTCAACCGCGAGGCACCACTGGTCCATGGGCTCCTTGACGACGATCAGAAACGGCGTGGTGACGTCTTTCACATCGGCGCCGGTCAGCACCGCAACCACGCCCTCACGGGCCTCGGCCGCCGTGGTGTCGATCGACACGATCTCGGCATGCGCGTGCGGCGAGCGCAGCACCGCGGCATGCAGCGTGCCGGCGCGGAGCGGCATGTCGTCGGTGAACCTGGCGCTCGCCGAAAGCAATGCCGTGTCCTCGACACGTTCGACGGGCCGGCCGACATATGGCCGTTTTTGTGCTGTCGTGGTCATATTGCTCCCTGCCTATGCGCGTGACGGGTGTGCCGTTCACGACCCCGCGCGCAGTCTGTATCGTTGAATCTTGCCGGTCGCCGTCTTGGGCAGCGCCTCCACGAAATTGAACCAGCGCGGATATTTGTAGCCAACCAGCCCCTTCTTGCAATGATCGCGAAGCGCCTGCTCCAGCGCTTCGCCCGCCGCATCGCGATCGTTCAGCACAATATAGGCCTCGGGCTTGGTGAGCCCGTCCTCGTCACTGCGCCCGATCACGGCGGCCTCGAGCACGCAGGGATGCTCGATCAATCGTGATTCGATCTCCACCGGCGAACACCACATGGCGCCCACCTTCAGCATGTCGTCGCCCCGCCCGGCATTGACGAAATAGCCCTCGGCGTCCTGATGATACATGTCGCCGGTGTTGAGCCAGCCGTCCGCGAGCATGGTCGCGGCCGTCTTTTCGGGATTGTTCCAGTAATATTTCGCGGTGGAACCGCCGCGCACGTGGAGCGTGCCGATCTCGCCCTGCTTGACGGGCCGGCCGTCCTCCCCCACGATCCGCACTTCACAGCCCGGAACCGGTTTTCCCGACGTGCCGGGGCGGGTGTCGTCATGGCGGTTGGAAACAAACACATGCAGCGCCTCGGTCGAGCCGAGGCCGTCGATTATGCCGATGCCGGTCGCCTGCTTCCAGCGGCGGTATACATCGCCGGGCAGGGCCTCGCCGGCCGAACAGCAGATCTTGATCGAGCTCAGGTCGGGCTGTTCGCTCTGCATGGCATGAAGCTGCTGGGCATAGAGCGTCGGCACGCCGAAATAGATCGTCGGCGCGAACCGCTCGATCATTTCAAACGTCATCGCCGGCGTCGTCGGCTGGTCGGAAAGGATCGCGGTGGCGCCAACCCAGAGCGGAAACGTCATGGCGTTGCCGAAACCGTAGGAAAAGAACAGTTTGCCGGCGGAAAAACAGGTTTCACCCTCGGCCACGCCCAGGATCCGGCGGGCGAACAGCTCGCTTGTATAGACCATGTCCTTGTGGGCGTGGACCACCCCCTTGGGCTGGCCGGTGGAGCCGGATGAATAAAGCCAGAAGCAATCGTCCCGCGGCGCCGCCGGCACGGCCGCGAAATCGGTTCCCGCGCTTTCCATGCGCGCCAGCGCGCCGGCATCCCCATCGGCGGTCATGACCAGCGCCGGCGCATGGTCCGCGCCCGCCAGCCCGGATTCCACATTTTCCGCAAGGTCGCGCGAATAAACCAATGCGGCACAACGCGAATCCTCTATCAGATAGGCATAGTCCCCGGGCCTGAGCAGAGTGTTGAGCGGAACCGGCACAACGCCCGCCTTGATCGCACCCCAGAAAAAATAAAAGAATTCCGGCCGGTCCTTGACCACGATGAGCAGCCGCGCGCCGGGGCGCACGGCGTTGTGGGTGAGCAGGTTGGCGAACCGGTTGACCCGTTCGGCGAGCTGCCCGTAGGTCACATCGCCGGTGGTCGAGCGGATGGCAAACTTGTCGCCCCGGCCTTGCGCCAGATGCCGGTCGATGAAGGCCGCCGCCGCGTTGAAATTTGCCGCGAACGTCAAGCAGGGTGCACTGTTCGATCCGGTGTCGATTACGGTGTGGTCGATCATGGGAGGCGGCGGTTTATTGATATTTCACAAGATTATCACCGCGGATTTTTGGTGTCAACACTCGCGGAACGCGATTGCGGGCAATAGGCTGTTCCGGGAGGCGGGGAATCATGCCACACTCCGGTCAGCCCGCCTGATTTTCCAGCCAGCCGTTTCCCATGCGCCATATCGAAATCGACGGTATCAACCTCGAATACGAGCATCTGGATGCCAGCCGCGAGGGCGGCGCGACCCTGCTGTTTCTGCATCACGGGCTGGGTTCGGTCGGTCTTTGGCGGGATTTTCCCGAACGCCTGTCACGAAGAACCGGGCTGGCGGCGCTGATCTACAGCCGGCGCGGGCATGGCGGGTCCGATCCGGCAAGTTGGCCGCGCCCGGTCGATTTCATGGAGCGCGAGGCGCTTGATGTGGTGCCGCAGTTGCTGGACGGGCTGGGTGTGGGCAAGGTCATCTGCATCGGCCATTCCGAAGGGGCGACCTCATCGCTGGTTCTGGCTGCCTCCTTTCCTGAGCGGGTCGAGGCCATCGTGGTGGAATCCGCGCATATTTTCGTCGAGGAGTGCAATCTCAGGGCGATCGAGGAGACCAGGCAAACATACCGCACCGGCGATCTTCGCCGGCGTTTGCAACGCTACCACGCGGACAATGTGGATGGCATGTTTTACGCTTGGGCGGAGTCCTGGCTGCAGCCGGATTTCGCGACCTGGAATATTGAGCGCACCGTGCCGGAAATACGCTGCCGCGTGCTGGCGGTGCGCGGAAAGCGCGACGAATATGTGTCGCAGGCGCACTTTGAACGGCTGATCGGGCTGTTTGACTGTCCGGTTGAAACCCTGGTGCTGGACTGCGGACATGCCCCGCATGAGGAGTGCGCGGACGAGGTTTTCGACCGGGTGGCGCAATTCATTGAGGCTGGCGGTTCGCCGCCGGCGTCCCCGTGAGGGCGAGGGGCGGCGTTCGCCGGCCCGGATCGCGCGAAACGGCCGACGATTTGCGCGACGATCCTGTTTCGAACTGCGCCCACCGTGTGCTAGAGCGTGTCTTTGTTATATGGAATCATTTGACCGGATTTTCGCGTTTGCTGGCAAGGCCAGGCTTTCCGCCTTGGTCCGGCCGGCCAAAAGGAAAGCCTGACGATGTCCAGAAAGCGCGAAAATCCGGCCTTCGATGGGCCAGATCAGCTCAATCGGCGGCGCCCGCGAACCTTGCCCGGTCAACCAGACCGCGCGGCGGTTTGCGCCTGGCCGAGTGAACTGATCTGGTCCAACAAAATAGTTCCGTATAGCAAAGATACGCTCTAGACAGCGGTGATGGATAAAGGCGAACTGGAAATCCTGCGGCATGCGACGCTGTTCAGCGGATTGTCCAACGACGTCCTGCGTGATATCGTCGGCAATGAGCCGCCGCGCCTGTATCACAAGGGCAAGGTGGTCTTTCAGCAGGGCGATGATGCCGATCATTTTTACATCATCCTGAGCGGCTGGGTGAAGCTGTTCCGCTCGCTGCCGTCGGGCGAGGAAGCCATCCTGCATATCTTCACGAAGGGCGAGAGTTTCGCCGAAGCGGCGATGTTCGGGGACCATCGCTATCCCGCGACCGCCGAAATCGTGGCCGATGCCCGGATGCTGGCCATCAACTGCAACCGGTTTGCCAGCCGGTTGCAGGAATCGCCGCGCATCGCCCTGCGCATGCTCGCCTCCACCGCAGTTCACCTCAAACAGCTGGTCGGCGAAATCGAACAGATCAAGGGACGCAACTCCACGGAAAGACTGGCCTATTTCCTGCTCAATATGTGCCCCGATGATTCGGTGTCCGCCGTTGTCAGGCTGCCCTATGAAAAATCCCTCATCGCCGCGCGTCTGGGCATTCAGCCCGAGAGCCTGTCGCGCATATTGAACAAACTGCGCGGCTACGGCGTCACCAGCATGAAGGACCAGATCGTTGTTTCCGATATCGCCGCCCTGGAAAAGCTGGTGGCCGGCGAAGACACGCTCTAGCCGCCCCGCCTCATGCCATATATTGGCCGCCGTTGACCGTGAGCGTGGAGCCGGTGAGGAAGCCTGCCTCGTCAGCGGCCAGAAAGACCACCGCGCGGGCGATCTCGTCGGCCTCGCCCAGCCGCCCCACCGGAATCTGCGGGATGATGGATTTTTCCAGCACGTCTTGCGGCACCACGGCGACCATGTCGGTTGCGATATAGCCCGGCGCGATGGCGTTGACGGTGATGCCCTTGCGGGCATTTTCCATGGCCAGCGCCTTGGTGAAGCCGATCAGGCCGGCCTTGGCGGCGGAATAGTTGACCTGGCCCACCTGGCCTTTCTGGCCATTGACCGACGAAATATTGATGATGCGCCCGAAGCCGGCGTCGCGCATGGCGTTGATGAGGGGCCGGGTCATGTAAAACAGGGAATCAAGATTGGTGCGGATCACATCGCGCCAGGCTTCGGCGCTCGCCTTGTGCAACATGCCATCGCGGGTGATGCCGGCATTGTTGACGAGAACCTCTATCGCGCCCAGTTTCGATTGCACCTGCTCGATGCCATCGGCGCAGGCCTGCGCATCGCCCACATCCCACTTGAACACCGGGATGGCGGTTTTTTTCGTGAATTTGGCCGCCGCCGCATCGTTGCCGGCATAGCTGGCGGCCACGCCATAGCCCGCCGCCTTGAGCGCCACCGCGATGGCCGCGCCTATGCCGCGCGTTCCCCCCGTTACCAGCGCCACTCTCGACATGGTGATTCCCCCTCAAACCCCGACCGCGCCGCGCGCCACCTAGGTGCGGTCGCGTTCGACACACATGGCAATGCCCATGCCGCCGCCGATGCACAAGGTCGCCAGCCCCTTTTTGACGTCGCGTTTTTGCATTTCATGAAGCAGCGTGACCAGCACCCGCGCGCCGGACGCGCCGATCGGGTGGCCGATGGCGATGGCCCCGCCATTGACATTCACGATCTCCGGGTTCCAGCCCATGTCCTTGTTGACGGCGCAGGCCTGGGCGGCGAAGGCCTCGTTGGCTTCCACCAGATCGAGATCGTCGATGCTCCAGCCGGCTTTCTCAAGCGCCGAGCGCGAAGCGGGTATCGGCCCCGATCCCATGAGCGCGGGGTCGACGCCGGCATGGGCCCAGGAGACGATGCGTGCCAGCGGCGCGATGCCGCGCGAGCCCGCCTCGCCCGCGCTCATCAGCATGAGCGCGGCGGCCCCGTCATTGATGCCCGACGCATTTCCCGCGGTGACCGTGCCGTCGCGCTCAAAGGCCGGGCGCATGCCCGACAGCGATCCGATCTCCACCCCTTCGCGGATATATTCGTCCTCATCGACGACGACCTCGCCCTTGCGGGTGTTGATGGCGACCGGGGCGATTTCATCGGCGAACCGGCCGTCTTTCCGGGCTTTCTCCGCCTTGTTCTGGGAGGCAACCGCAAACTCGTCCTGCTGTTGGCGGGTGATCTGCCATTTTCGCGCGACGTTTTCCGCCGTATTGCCCATGTGATAGCCGTTGAACGCATCCCACAGCCCGTCCCGGATCATGGTGTCGACAAGCTGGCCGTCGCCCATTTTGACGCCGCTTCGAAGATGCGTGCAATGGGGCGACTGGCTCATGGATTCCTGTCCCCCTGCGATCACCACCGTGCTGGAGCCATCGACGATCTGCTGCGCGCCCAGAGCCACCGCCCGCAGGCCGGACCCGCACAGCTGGTTCATGCCCCAGGCCGGGGCCTCCACCGGAATGCCCGCATTGACGGCGGCCTGGCGGGCCGGGTTCTGGCCCGCGCCGGCGGTCAGTATCTGACCCAGAATGACCTCCGACACATCGCCCGGCTCGACGCCCGCACGCTGGATCGCGGATTGAATTGCGATTGTGCCCAGTTCATGGGCGGGCAGGGCCGCGAACGCCCCGTTGAACGAGCCCACCGGTGTGCGTGCAGCCGAGACGATAACAATATCCGATTGGCCCTGAGACATGTGGCGCTCCTCCTTCGCACTCATCCGCGCGATCCCGTCAGACCGCGATTGTTGCAGCGCAGCATAGCCGTCTCCCGGATTCAGCGCAAATGGCCGGGCACGGCTGCGCGGGCGATTGCGGCGCCGGCCCGGCGGCGGCGGGAATCAGGGGCGCGACGAAACAGGCGGCGCATCACCAGGCAAAACCTTGCGAGGTGTTCCTGAAGCTCTGTTCCAGGGACGCCTTGTCATCGACGCCGCCCTGGGCGCGCACGGCCGCGTCGACCCGCCGGGCCGCGTTGTATCCTTGCGCGGCATGAGGCGACGGCTTGGCGCCGTTTGCCTTTTCATAGGCGGCAATGAAGCGCGCGACCGCCGGCGTGTCGGCTCTGGAGAAGGGCGACTCGCCGGGGGTGAGAACGGCGATGCCCTTGCCCTTCAGCGCCTGGG
This sequence comes from Hyphomicrobiales bacterium, assembly GCA_027058735.1. Classification (GTDB taxonomy): domain Bacteria; phylum Pseudomonadota; class Alphaproteobacteria; order Rhizobiales; family JALURZ01; genus JALURZ01. The sequence goes on from JALURZ010000237.1 coordinate 18,948, forward strand.
TGACCGCAGCGCGTGTCTTGCTGGAGCCGAAGGCGACCACGATGTCGATTTCCCCCTCGTTCGCGATCTGCGCCATTTTCGCGGCGATGTCCCCCTGCCCGTCGACCACGCTCACATAGACATCGAGACCACCGAGATGGCCGTCGGATTCTTCGTCCGGATGGCCGTCGCGCTCCGTGGTCGCCAGCATGAAGCCCTTGCGGACGTCCTGGCCTTCGGCGGCGGTTGTGTTGGTCAGCGGAACCACGAGGGCGAGGTTGAAACGGTGGGCGTGGGCTGCAAGGCTGGTGAGGGTCAGCCCGGCGACCACCGCCAGGAACAGAAAAACCGGTTTCTTGATGATGTTCATGGATGTGCCTATCGGATTGAAATCGATGTCGCGCCATTTTTCTTTCCCGGCAAGGCGCGTCTTCACGCATTGTCCACCTGCGGCTCATTTGCGAATTGCCGGAACGCCAGGCCATCATATCACGATTGGCAACCGTGCGAAACGACAAGACGCGGGGCCCCTCGCGAGGTGCAGGAGACCGGCGCCGCCGGCCCGGATTCCCGGCGGCTGTGTCAAATTATTTTTGCTGCGCCGCAAGGTCTGATATATTGCGGTTGCGAAATCTGGCGGCATGAACGCCTCCTCAACTCGAAAGGACGGGCCGTGGCTGTGAAACAGACCGGAAACGGCGATCCCGTGATCGTCAAGAAATATGCCAACCGACGGCTCTACAATACGGCGACGAGCACCTATGTGACGCTTGAGGACCTGGCCGAACTGGTCAAGGAGGGCGTTGATTTTGTGGTTCATGACGCCAAGAGCGGCGAGGACCTGACCCGGTCCGTGCTCGCCCAGATCATCTTTGAGCAGGAAGCCAAGGGCGACAATCTTCTGCCAATCAATTTCCTGCGCCAGTTGATTTCCTTTTATGGTGACAGTATGCAGTCTGTGGTGCCGAGCTTTCTGGACCATTCGCTGCGCTCCTTCGCGCGGGAGCAGGAAAAATTCCGCGACACGGTCGCCGGCGCCTTCGGGCAGAACCCGTTTCAGGCCATGGAAACCCAGGTCAAGCAGAACATGGCGATGTTCGAACGGGCGATGGGGATGTTCATGCCCGGCGGTGATGCCTCGCCGCCGCGCGCGGGCAATGACGATGATGCGCCCGACGCCGGAGAACCGCCGGGCGGCGAAGACCTCAACAGCCTGCGCGACCAGCTTGACGCCATGCAGCAGCAACTCGACGCCCTGACCAAGGGCGCGCCAAAGAAGAGCGGCTAAAACCTTTCCAACCGGAACCGGTGAGTGATCCATGCGTCCATCCAAACGTGATCCCCATCGCCTGCGGGCCGTTACGCTTGAGCGCGGTATCGCCAAACATGCCGAGGGCTCCTGCCTGATCAAATGCGGCGATACCCATGTACTGTGCATGGCGAGCGTATCGGAGCGCGTCCCGCCCTGGTTGCGCGGGCGCGGGCGCGGCTGGGTGACGGCGGAATATTCCATGCTGCCGCGCTCGACGGGCGAGCGCATGCGCCGCGAGGCCGCCGCCGGCAAACAATCGGGCCGCACCCAGGAAATCCAGCGTCTGATCGGCCGCAGCCTGCGCGCCGTCGTCGATCTGGAAAAGCTGGGGGAAAACCAGATCGTCGTCGATTGCGATGTCCTTCAGGCCGATGGCGGCACCCGGACTGCCTCGATCACCGGCGCGTGGATCGCGCTGCATGACGCGGTTCAGTGGATGCTGGCGCGTGATATGATGAAGGAAAACCCCATAAAGGACCAGGTGGCGGCCGTCTCGTGCGGCATCTACAAGGGCACGGCCGTGTGCGATCTCGATTACGATGAGGACTCCAACGCCGAAACCGATGCGAATTTCGTCATGACCGGCAGCGGCGGCATCGTCGAGATCCAGGGCACGGCGGAAGCCGACCCGTTTTCGCAACAGCAGTTCAACGAACTGATGGCGCTGGCCGCGGCCGCTATCGCGGAGTTGGTGTCGCTGCAGAAAGTCACTGTTTCTTGACATCGCACGCGCGCAAAATCAACGAAGACGAAATCGTTGTCGCCAGCCACAATCCGGGCAAGGTAAGGGAAATCGGCGATCTGCTGGAACCCTGCGGGCTGACCGTCAGGTCGGCGGGCGAGATGGGCCTGCGCGAGCCCGAGGAAACCGGCTCCACGTTCATCGACAACGCGCTGCTCAAGGCCCGGGCGGCGGCGGAAGGGGCCGGCATGCTTGCCCTGGCCGATGATTCCGGTCTCGCGGTGGATGCGCTGGGCGGCGAGCCGGGCATCTATTC
>JALURZ010000238.1 GCA_027058735.1 Hyphomicrobiales bacterium
CAGCCGCTCGGCCTGTTCGCGCGACACCGGTTCGTCCGTGGTCACTACATCGGCATCCAGCGCCGTTTCGCGGATCCGCACGGTCGGCACCGCGCCGGCCGCCGGCGGCGCGGCTCCGCCGCGCGCGGCGACGCCTGGAAGCGGCCTGCCCGCGTCCCCCTCTTCGCCCTGCCCGGACATCATCCAGACAACCCCAGGCAGCGCCAGCAGCGCCACGACGGCCCCCACCGCGACCATCGGGACCGGCCGCCTGCCACGCCACAGGCCGCGCGCACGCTCCAGCATCCCATCGACAATCACCGCGATCCGCACCACCCGCCCCCCGGCGCCCCGTTCGGCGATCTCCGGCGATGCCGCCTGCAACATCGGCTGATCGCGATGGGGCAGACGCGGACGGCTCTGCTCAGGCTCGAAGGACCGGAAATGCTCCACCAGCGGCGCGGGCTCAAACCCCAGATGGTCGGCGTAGCGGCTCAGGGTCTCGTAGAGTTCGCGGCGTGTGGAAAAAACCGCCAACTCGCCCAGTTCGATGGCGCGCACATGGGTCGGCGTCACACCGCAGGCGCGCGCCACCGCGCCGATGCTCTCCTTGCGTATCAGCCGTTCGCGCTCAAGATACCAGCCCGCCTCGCCGGCCGGCGTCACCGCGGCATCGGGCTTCGGTCGAATTTTCAGGCCACCGGGCGCCTTATCGTCCGTGGACAGCTTCTTTGCCCGTGTCGTCATACCCGCTCGGCCACCACCCAAAGACATCCGGCCGCGCAAACGCGGCTCTTCCTTAGATCATGATTCGCGGGCCCATGCCTATACTGTGATCTTGTGGCATTTCGCATAGTCCCCGAGCCACGGGCGCAGGCTGTGTTCAGGGCTTTCGAGGCGTTTGAGAAGCTTTGCCTGCAAATCACCGGCATCCAGTTCCAGAATGGCGTTCTTGACGGAACCAAGAGACGCCGGCGCCATGGAAATCGAGCGGTATCCCAGCCCTATGAGCGCCATCGCGCCGATGGGTTCGCCGGCAAGTTCGCCGCACAGATGCGCCGGCACTTCCCGCGCCGCCGCCTGCTCGGCGACGTGGTGCAGGGTCTTGAGCAGAATCGGGCTGAGGGGATCATAGCGGCCGGCCATGCGCGGATTGTCGCGATCGCTGGCAAACATGAATTGCAGCAGATCGTTGCTGCCGACGGAAATGAAATCAGCCTGCGAAAGCAGGGCCGGCAGTTGCCACACGAGCGAGGGCACTTCGACCATCGCGCCAATGCGGATCTTGTCGGGCGGCTTGCGGCCATGGGTGGTCATGAGTTCCACTTCACGGCGCACCAGCGCACGGGCGCGGACAAACTCGTCAACCTCCGCGATCATCGGAAACATGACCCGCAGGGTCCGCCCGCTGGCGGCCCGCAGCAGGGCGCGCAGTTGCAGGCGCAGCAGGCCCGGGCGGTCCAGCGCCATGCGGATCGCGCGCCAGCCCAGGGCCGGATTGGGCTCTTTCGAGTGGGCGATATAGGGGAGGATCTTGTCGCCGCCGATATCGAGAGACCGGAAGATCACCGGCCGGTCGCCGGCGGCATCGAGCACGGCGCTATAGTGACGGATCTGTTCATCCAGCCGGGGGAACCTGGCCGAAACCATGAACTGCAATTCGGTTCTGAACAATCCGATGCCGTCCGCGCCGGCCTCGTCAAGATGCGGCAGATCGACCGCCAGCCCGGCATTGATGTTCAGCGAGATGCGCTGCCCGTCCCTGGTGATGGCGGGCCTGGCGCGCAACCGGGCAAAGCGCTGCTGCTGGCGGGCGCGGAATTCGGCCTTCTCGCCATAAGCCCGCTCCACATCCGCGGTGGGGCGAACATGCACCTCCCCCGACCGCCCGTCGACCACCACCCGGTCGCCCGGTTCGATCAGCGCCAGCAGCCCCGCCACCCGCCCCACCAGCGGCAGATCGAGCGCACGCGCCACAATCGTCACATGGGCATTGGGGGTGCCCTCTTCGAGAATGAGGCCGCGAATCCGGCTGCGGTCGTAGTCGAGCAGTTCAGCCGGCCCCATATTGCGGGCCACCACGATGGCGTCGGGCGGCAGGTCGCCGGCGGCCGCCGTATCGACCTTGCCGACCAGATGGCGCAGCAGCCTGTGCGCCAGATCGTCGAGATCGTGCAGGCGCTCGCGCAGATAGGGGTCGCGCTGGCGCAACATGCGCGCCTGACTATCGCTCTGCACCCGCTCCACGGCGGCCTCCGCGGTCAGGCCGGTGGCGATGGCTTCGCGCATCCGCTTGACCCAGCCGCGATCCTGCGCCAGCAGGCGATAGGTCTCCAGCACCTCGCGCGGCTCCCCGCCGCGGGCAAAGTCGGTCTGCCGCAGCATCTCGTCGATCGAGGCCCGCAGACCGGCAAGAGCGGTATCGAGCCGGCGGCGTTCCACATCGGGGTTGCGCGCGATGAGATTGGCGACCTCGACGCGCGGCTCATGCAGGACCACCGTTCCAAGGGCCGCGCCGCCGACCAGCCCCAGGCCTTCAAGACGGTGGGGCCGGGTATGGGCGATGTCTTCGTCTTCAGGGGGGCCTGCGTCGGGCAATTCGCCGGATGCGACCACCTCGCCGATGACCATCGCGGTGGTCTGCAGGGCTTCGACCTCTTCTTCCGCATAGGTGCGCTGAATCCGGTTCTGCACCACCAGAACACCCAGCATGTGGCCGCTGCGCAGGACCGGCACGCCGAGAAACGAGCGATAGGCTTCCTCGCCGGTCTCCGCAAGATAGGTAAAGGACGGGTGCGACTGGGCGTCCGACAGGTTCAACGGCTCCGCGCGCGCCGCGATCAGGCCCACCAGGCCCTGTCCGACCCTCAAGGTGGCTTTGTGAACCGCGTCCGGGTTCAGCCCCTCGGTCGCATACAACTCCAGCCTGCCGTCCGGGCGCATGACATAGATCGAGCACACCTCGGCGACCATGTTGGAGGCGATCAGCACGACGATGCGGTCAAGCCTGGTCTGCGCGCTTTCCGGCGCGGCCATCACTTCGCGCAACTGCCGCAACAACACGCGTGGCCCTGCGGTCGTGTTCGCCATCAGTTCAGCTTACCCTCGCCAAGCGGCGTTGCGCGCGACAACTGCCCGTCAGCCGTCCGGTGAATCCAGCCCGTAGGCGGTGTGCAACACGCGCGCCGCCAGCTCCGTATAGTCTGAGTCGATCAAAACGCTGACCTTGATCTCGGACGTGGTGATCGCCTGGATATTGATGGCCTTGTCGGCCAGCGCCTTGAACATCGTCGCCGCGACGCCTGCATGGGAACGCATGCCGATGCCAATCACCGATATCTTGACGACATTGGTGGAGCCGACCAGATCGTTATAGCCGATCTCCTTCCTGGCGGAGCGGATGACGTCAAGGGCTTTGTCAAGATCGTTTTCGGGCACGGTGAAGGTCAGGTCCGTGTGTTTGCCGTCGTCGGACACGTTCTGAACGATCATGTCCACATTGATCCCGGCCCGCGCCAGGGGGCCGAAAATGCGCGCCGCGACACCGGGCTTGTCGGCCACCTTGACGAGCGTCACCTTGGCCTCATCCTTGGAATAGGCAATTCCGCTGACAATCTGTTTTTCCACGATCTCATCCTCGTCGCATACCAGCGTTCCCGCCGCCGGTTGGTGATCATAGCGCGATGCCGGCGCCTCGGGGTCCTCGAATGACGAGCGGACCTGCAGGCGCACCTGATGCACCATCGCCATCTCCACCGAACGGGTCTGCAGCACCCGCGCGCCCAGCGACGCCATTTCCAGCATTTCCTCGTAGGAAATCCTGGCGATCCGCCCGGCGCCAGGAACGATGCGCGGGTCGGCCGTATAGACACCGTCGACATCGGTGTAGATATCGCAGCGATCCGCCTGAATGGCGGCCGCCAGCGCCACCGCGCTGCCGTCCGATCCGCCGCGCCCCAGGGTCGTGACCCGGTTGTCGGGACCCACACCCTGGAAGCCGGCGACAATGGCGACCTGACCGTCGGCGAACCGGGCGATCAGATCGCCCGCCTCGATATCGGTTATCCGCGCACCGCCATGAGTGCCGTCCGTCCTGATCGCGATCTGCCAGCCCAGCCACGAGCGCGCCGACACGCCGAGCCCCTGCAGGGTTATGGCCAAAAGCCCGGCGGTGACCTGTTCTCCGGTCGCCACCACGACATCGTATTCGCGCGCGTCATGGAGGGCTGAGGCCTCGCTGGTGAGACGCACCAGCGCATCGGTCGCGCCCGACATGGCCGAAACCACCACAACCACCTCATGGCCGGCCTGCGCCTCGCGCTTCACGTGCCGGGCGACATGGGCGATGCGCCCGACATCGGCAAGCGACGTGCCGCCGAACTTCATGACCAGCCGAGCCATGGGCCTTGCTCTCCCGCCGAATTTTCAGGGCCGCGCCCCCCGGGGCGACCCGGGGCGACCATGATGCGCGCCGCGCGCCCGTATCAGACGCCAAGGTGATCGCGGTTTCGTCCCGCTGCGCGCGTAGTCTTACTCTGAAACCGGGAACACTGGCAACCAGAGCGCCAACGCGCTAGGCTGCGGGCAGATCGCACCCGTTTTTCAGCTCTGGCCCAAGCATCATGCCCGGCACCACCCCGACAGCGGCGAACCCGCCGAAAGACCGCCCCGCGCCGCGCACCGCCGAGGCCGGCACCGTCGATGGCGCGGAAATCGACAAGTTTTCGGCGATGGCCCGGGAGTGGTGGGACCCGGCCGGCAAGTTCAGGCCGCTGCACAGGGTCAATCCGACCCGGCTTCAGTATATTCGCGACATCTGCACCCACCATTTCGCTCTTGGCGAGCGCGACATGCGCCCGTTCGCCGGCAGGCGCCTGCTCGATATCGGCTGTGGCGGCGGGCTGCTGTGCGAACCCATGCGCCGGCTCGGGGCCGATGTCGTTGGCGCCGATGCGTCCGGGACCAATATTTCCGTCGCCGCGCTCCATGCCCGCGAACAGGGCCTCGACATCGACTATCGCGCCACCACCGCCGAAGCGCTGGCGCAGGCGGGCGAGCGGTTCGACATCGTGCTCAACATGGAAGTCGTCGAACATGTCGGCGATGTCGAGCTGTTCATGGCGTCATGCGCGCGGCTGGTGGCGCCGGGAGGGGTGATGGTCGTGGCCACCTTGAGCCGGACTCTGAAGGCCTTCGCGCTGGCGATCGTGGGGGCCGAATACGTGCTCGGATGGCTGCCCAGGGGCACCCACAACTGGCGGAAATTCATAACCCCGGAGGATCTGCGCGCGCATATCGAAAAAGCGGGGCTGGCTGTCACGGACGAAAAAGGCGTGACCTATAATCCGCTGAGCGATCAGTGGTCCTTGTCGCGCGATATGGATGTCAACTACATGATGGTGGCCACGCGGGAGGCCTGAGAAAAACCGCGGGCCTGGCCTAGTTCTGATCGTCGGGCAGCACCGGCAAGGGGTGCACATCGATGCCCTCTTCGCCCAGTTCGCGGGCTTCCTCGCGGGTCGCCTCGCCATAGATGCCGCGCGGCTCGGCTTCCTCATAATGAATGCGCCGGGCTTCCTCGGCGAATTTTTCGCCAACATAATCCGCGTTTTCGCGGACATGGTCGCGCAACCTGCGCATGGACCGTATCAGTTCCTTTGAGACCGGGTCGGCGCCGGGCGCGAAGGTGGGAAACTTTGCCGCGGCGCCGGTGAGCCCCGGCGTCATCAGCGCCTTGCTCACATCCCCCGATCCGCAATGCGGGCAGATGACCACCCCGGCCTCCAACTGCTCGTCAAAATCTTCCGAAGAGCGAAACCAGGCTTCGAATCCGTGGTTGCCGGCGCAACTCAGGGCATAGCGGATCATGACGCGGCTTTCTCGCCCGCGCCCGAGGCGGCCCGCTGCACGGTGAAGGTCCGCTCGTGGGTGAGCGCGGGGATGCGCGCGCGGGCGTCCGCGACCCGGCGCACATCGATTTCAGCCGAAACGACGCACGGGTCGATACCGGCCTGCACGACGATTTCACCCCACGGATCGACAATCATGGAGTGGCCGTAGGTGTCGCGGCCGTTCTCGTGGCGCCCCCCCTGCGCGGCGGCCAACACGAACGTGCCGGTCTCGATCGCCCGGGCCCTGAGTAATGTGTGCCAATGGGCCTTGCCGGTGGTTTCGGTAAACGCGGCGGGTACGGTCAAGAAATGCGCGCCCGCCTGCGCCAGCGCCCGGTACAGCGCCGGGAACCGCAGGTCGTAGCAGATGGAAAGGCCAACGCACCCCCAGGGCAGATCGACGGCAACGGCCTGATTGCCGGCCAGATAGTTTTTCGACTCCCGATAGCTTTCGCCGCCCGGCAGATCGACGTCAAACATGTGGATCTTGTCATAGCGCGCCACAACCGACCCGTCGGGAGAGATGACGAAGGACCGGTTGGCCACCTTGTCCTCGCGCACGCGTATCGCGATGGACCCCACAATGATCCAGACCCCCAATTCGCCCGCCAGCGCCGCGATGGCCCTGAGCGCGGGGTCAACATCCTCGGCAACCGTGCTGGCGAACAGCGGCGCGGACTCCAGTTCCATCAACGCGGTCTGTTCCGGCGTCAAAACCAGATCGGCACCCATGCCGGCCGCTTCGCGGATCAGTTCCAGCGCCGCATCGACATTGCGCGCCACGTCGCGGCCGGCGCGCAACTGCACGCAGGCGGCCGTGAATTTGTGCTTCGTTGCGTCCATGGTTGTTTTTTTCGATCCTTACGCTTCAGCCCTTGGCCTGCCGGTCCGGCGCCAGGCTGTCGAGGCGGCCATGTTCGTTGAGTTCGGCCAGTTCGTCAAACCCGCCGACATGCCGGTCGCCGAAAAAGATCTGCGGCACCGAGGTGCGCCCGCCCGACCGCTTTTTCATGGTGGCGCGCGCGCCCGGCTTCGCCGTCACGTCGATTTCCTCAAACGCGATGCCCTTGTTTGCCAGCAGCCTTTTCGCCGCCGCGCAATAGGCGCACATCGCCGAGGTGTAGATGGTTACCGTGCTCATTTCCCGTCCCCGTTCGGCCAGCGCCGTTATAAGACCAGCGCGCCGGGTTTCACAACCCTGGCGAATACCAGCACGTCCACGGCTCCGGCCCCGGCGCGCAGCAGCGCATCGGCACACGCATTCGCCGTAGCGCCGCTGGTAAGAACATCATCAATCAAGAGTACCCGCCGCCCGGCGATCTCCCCGGCGCGCGCGGCATCGACCCGAAAGGCGCGCGCGACATTGGCGCGGCGCTGTTCGCCGCTCAGCCCGACCTGCGAGCGGGTCCGCCGGGTCCGTTTCAGCGCCCCGATGCTGAGAGGAACGCCGCCGGCGCGCGCGACGACCCGCGCCAGCAGCGCCGATTGGTTGTACCGCCGCCACAGGCATCGCCACACATGCAGCGGAACCGGCACGACGACATCGCTCTCGCGCAGCAACTCAGCGCCCGAGAGCGCCATCCACCGGCCCAGCGAGGGCGCCGTTTCAAGCCGGTCGTAATATTTCAGCCCATGCACCAGCCGCGCGACGACGTCGCCATAGCACGCCACCGCGCGGGCGCGCGCATAACGCGGCGGCGTCAACAGCGCCTCCGCGCTCGCAATGCCTTCGCCCGGGTCATAGGCAAACGGAATCCCGGTGCGCCCGCAAAGAGGGGCGGCGATGAACTCCACCTGCGTCCAGCAGGCGGGACAAAGCGCGCCCTGGGCGCCCGCCGGGGCGCGGCACGCCATGCATTGCGGCGGCAGGACGGTGTCGAGGACCCAGCGGCTCAGCGAGCAGGCCGCGGCGCCCCAGGCTGTTATGCCGCTTTCATATGTCCGGTTCATGGGATAATCCTACTGCATCGCGCGGACGAAACAAATGGCGCTCGCGCACCCGGTTCGATGGGCGATACATGGCGGTGATACATGGTGGCGCTAGATGATTGAAAAAACGTTCGATCGCGTCGCCTTGAACCGCAACCGGTGGCGGGCGGCGCAGGGGAAGAAGCCAGCCGGCTTTCTGTTGCGCCGCGCTTGTGACGATATTGTCGGGCGGGTCGCCATGATGACGCGCGACTTCCCCATATGCGCCGATATCGGCTGTCACGACGCAACGGTTTCAAGGGCACTTGGCGGACTCGACAAAGTGGGAGCCGTATTCAGTTTTGACCGCTGCGAGGCATTTGCCCGCAGCATCGATACGCCGTTTTGTGTCGCCGACGACGAAGCGCTTCCGCTCAGGCCCGGCGCATTCGATCTGATCGTTTCCGCATTGAGCCTGCACTGGGTCAACGACCTGCCCGGAACGCTGGTTCAGATCAGAAGGGCGCTCAAGCCCGACGGGCTGTTCCTCGGCGTCCTGGCCGGGGGGCGGACGCTGCACGAGTTGCGCGGCGCCTTTCTTGCCGCGGAAAGCGAACTCACCCGCGGCGCCCATGCCCGCGTCGCGCCGTTCGCCGATCTGCGCGATCTGGGCCAGTTGCTCGCCCGTGCCGGATTTGCCCTGCCGGTGAGCGACAAGGATACGGTGCGCGCGCTCTACCGCGATCCGCTGGCGCTGATGCACGATCTGCGCGCAATGGGGGCCGCCAACTGTCTCAGCCAGCGCAGCCGCGCGCCGCTGCGCCGCGATGTGCTGTTTCGCGCAATTGAGCTTTATGTGGAGAACCACGGGCGCCGGGATGGACGCATTCAGGCCACCTATGAACTGATCTGCCTGACCGGCTGGGGGCCCGCCGGCAGCCAGCCGAAACCGCTGCGTCCAGGCAGTGCCGCCAGACGGCTCGCCGATGCGCTGGGAACACGCGAACACGTGCTTGAGGGCACGGAAAATGACGAAACGGACATCCGCCAGGACGGCGGCGCGGGTTCGCTCAGTTGACGAGACCGCCAAGGCCGGTGGCGACCGACTGGTAGAGACCGGTGACATTGACGCCCAGAGCGGCAACGACCGTCACGATCGCCAGGGCGATCCCGCCGGCAATCAGCGCATATTCGATCGCCGCCGCCGCGCGATGCTCGCGGGTGAAATCGTTCAGCAGACGCCGCATCCCGGCAAGGTTTGTTGTTTTCATCGTTGACGGTCCTTCGTACCCAAAACCCGTTCACCCGCACGCCGCCTACAGCACATCCAGCAGATGAGCGATCAACGGGCGATCCGCCGGCGGCATGTCATAGTCCCTCAGGCGGGCAGCCCTGACCCAGGCGGTTTCCTGTCCCTCGCGCGCCTGCACCGGGCCGCTCCAGCGCCTGCAAATATAAAGCGGCATCAGCAGATGAAAGCCGTCATAGGAATGACTGGCGAACGCCAGCGGCGCCAGGCAGGCTTCTGTCGCATCAACGCCAAGCTCCTCGCGCAGTTCCCTAATGATCGCATCTTCAGGCCGCTCGCCCGTTTCGATTTTTCCGCCCGGAAACTCCCACAGTCCCGCCATGGCCTTGCCCGTGGGACGCCGCGTGATCAAGACGCGGTTGTCCGGATCGACAAGGGCGCAGGCAACGACCAAAAGTAGTTTCATGGCGCTGCGACCCCGCGATTATGGCAAAAATCCATTAAGACTTGCCTATCGAACATGGTGAATTTCCACCCCCCGAACGGCGCCTTGCGGAAACATCACATCTAGCTGCGGTAGTCGGCATTGATGGAAATGTAGCCGTGGGTCAGGTCGCAGGTCCACACAACGGCGCACCCCGACGCGACGCCGACATCCACCCGGATTTCGATTTCCCGGCCCGCGAGATGCTCCGCCACCCGGCTCTCGCGATAGTCGGGATCGGCGACCCCCTCATGGGCCACCCGCACACCGCCGATCCAGATCGACAGCGCATCGCGCTCAGCGGCTTCCCCCGCCTTGCCCACGGCCATGACGATGCGGCCCCAATTGGCGTCCTCACCGGCAATGGCGGTCTTCACCAGCGGTGAATTGGCGATCGAGAAGGCAATGCGCCGGGCGGCCGCGTCGTTTTCGGCGCCGGTGACTTCGATGCGGATGAATTTCTGCGCGCCCTCCCCGTCGCGCACGATCTGATGGGCCAGATCGAGCGTGACCGTATCGAGGGCGGCGCGAAACGACGACAGCCGCGGGTCGTCGATGCCGGAAAACTCCCGGCGGCCCGAAATCCGTCCCGTCGCGAAGGCAAGCACGGTGTCGCTGGTGGAGGTATCGCTGTCGACCGTGATGCAGTTGAAGCTCCGTTCGACGCTGTGTGCCAGCATGGCCTGCAGAAGATCGCCGGGAAGCGCTGCATCGCTGAACAGGAATGCCAGCATGGTCGCCATGTCCGGCGCGATCATGCCCGATCCCTTGGCGATGCCGTTGATCCGCACCGCGGCGCCGTCGATCTCGGCGAGTGCCGTGGCCAGCTTGACATAGGTGTCGGTCGTGCAGATGGCCTGTGCCGCTTCGGCCCAGTTGTCGGGCGAGGCGGTCGCGGCCATGCCTCCCAGCATGCGGATGATGCGCCCTGGGTCCAGCGTCTCGCCAATCACGCCGGTGGAGGCAAGGAAAACCTCGCGCTCACTGCAATCTGCGATCCGGGCGGCGATCGCGGCGATCCGGGCGACCGCCTCGATGCCGGCCTGGCCGGTAAAGGCGTTGGCGTTGCCCGCGTTGACGATCAGGGCGCGCGCGCTGCCGCCCGCCAGCGCCGCGCGGCACCAGTCGACAGGCGCGCTGGCGGTCTTCGAGCGGGTAAAAACGCCGGCAACGCTGGTTCCAGCGCCAAACAGCGCAAGAAGCACATCAGGGCGCCCGGTATATTTCTCGCCCGTGCGCGCGGTCGCCAGCACGACGCCGTCCACAGCACTCAGCTTCGCAATTCGCTCAGGCGCCAATGGCGACTTCAAAACAGGGCTCGCCATCGCAACCGTTCAGTTCACTGGCTGTTTTTCGGCTTTCCGCCGCTGGTGGCCGGGGCCGTTTTTGTGCCGCCTCTGGGCAGTTCCGCATCGGGAACCAGATATTCGATCTTTGCCTGTTTGCGCAATTCCGCCAGTTCCTCCCGGAATTTTCCGCGCTCCAGCAGATCGCGAATGCCGGCGGAAACGCTGGCCAGCGGCTGCAGCTTGCGCACGCGGCGATCCTCAACGCGGACAATCTGCCAGCCGAACCGGGTTTTGACCGGCTTTGAAACCTCGCCCTTTTTCAGGTTGAAGACAATATCCTTCAGATCCGGCGGCACCTTGTCCTTGGTAAAATACCCCAGATCGCCCCCCCTCATGGCCGCAGGCGAAATCGAGCGCGATTTGGCCAGTTCGACAAAATCAAGGCCCTGCGCAAGCAAGGCGGTTATTTCCTTCATCTGCTTTTCGGTGCGCACCATGATCTGGCGCACGCGAACTTCGTCCTCGGGCTTTGTCCTGGCGATTTCCTTTTCATAGACGGCCTTCACCGTGGCGTCGGAAATCTTCGGCTTAATGACGGTTCTGTAATAGGCATCATAAAGCGCCTTGCCCGCGTAGTAGCGCAGGCGCCGCTTGAATTCCTCGGTCTCGGTAATCTTCGCCTTTTCCGCCGCCTGCACGATCAGGTAGCGCTCCACGAGATACTGCACCAGATAGGCCATGCGCTGATCCGCCTGGACCGCCGCGATCTGGGAGGCCAGTTCGTCGGCAGCGAGCCGAAGGTCGGAGGTGCGGATTTCCGAACCGTTCACCTTCGCGACCACCTGCTCTTTTCGTTCGTGCTGGTTTGCCTGGGCGACCGAAACCACCAGTACCCCCCCCACAACCGCGGTGAGAACGGCCCTGGTCGCACGCCTGATCTGAATGAGCACTACAAACCTCTTTCCTGGTTATGGGGTGCGGTTTCAAGACCGTGCCGCGAAGCGCCGGCCAGACATCGCATGCCCCTTCGGGTTGCCCCTTGTACACAAATCCCGGCACCGCGCAACTGGAGCCTGCGCCGCCTGTATCCTCACTGTCCCGGACCGGCGCCCCACCGCCGCATTGACATCGCCATACGCGCGCCTTATCTCATGCCGCAGGTCCGCAACAACACTCAAGGCTTGACTGCCCTGGATGTCAGACATCTGGTTCACTCAATATTTGGTCGGTTTTATGACGCGGACCGCGAGATCGCAAGACCCAATTACATCAACCGCTTCATGGTGAGCGAAATCGGGAGAGGCCGGGGCCCGGCATGATGCGCGAAAGTACAAGATCATGATCAGTATCGGCACCATTGCGTCCAAATTCTTCGGCTCGGCCAACGAGCGCAAGCTGCGCGCCTATGAAAACAGGATTGCGGAAATCGGGGCCCTTGAGCCCGAGCTTGAGGCCCTGAGCGATGCCGCCTTGCGCGCGCGCACGAACGAGCTGCGCGCGCGCCTCAAGGAGGGCGCGGCGCTCGATGATCTGCTGGTGCCGGCCTTCGCGACGGTGCGTGAAGCGGCCAAGCGCACGCTTGGCCAGCGCCACTTCGATGTTCAGCTTGTGGGCGGCATGGTTCTGCACGAGGGCCGCATCGCGGAAATGAAGACCGGCGAGGGCAAGACCCTGGTGGCGACGCTGGCGGTCTATCTCAACGCGTTGCCGGAAACCGGCGTTCATGTGGTGACCGTCAACGACTATCTGGCGAAACGCGATGCCGAGTGGATGGGCCAGATATACACGTTCCTGGGCCTCACTGTCGGGTGCATCGTGCATGGACTCGACGACGATCAGCGCCGCGCGGCCTACGCCGCCGACGTGACCTATGGAACCAACAATGAATTCGGCTTCGACTATCTGCGCGACAATATGAAATATCACCTTGAGACGATGGTCCAGCGCGGCCACGCCTATGCGATCGTGGACGAGGTGGACTCGATCCTGATCGATGAGGCGCGCACGCCGCTGATCATCTCCGGGGCGATCGAAGACAAGAGCGACCTCTATGTGAGGATCGACAAGCTGATCCCGAAGCTCACCAAGGAAGACTATGAGATTGACGAGAAAATGAAGACCGTCAATCTGACCGAACAGGGCAACGACCATGTGGAGGAGCTGTTGCGCGAGGCGGAACTGCTTCAGGGCGCCACTCTTTACGATGCGGAAAATGTCACGGTCGTGCACCATGTCAATCAGGCGCTGCGGGCGCATACGCTGTTCACGCGCGACAAGGACTATATCGTCAAGGGCGACCATGTGGTCATCATCGATGAGTTCACCGGCCGCATGATGGAGGGGCGCCGCTATTCCGAAGGGCTGCATCAGGCGCTCGAGGCCAAGGAGGACTGCACCATCCAGCCGGAGAACCAGACCCTGGCGTCGGTTACCTTCCAGAACTATTTCCGGCTCTACGACAAGCTTGCGGGCATGACCGGCACGGCCGCGACCGAGGCCGACGAATTTGCCGATATCTACAAGCTCGATGTGGTTGAAATCGACACCAACGTGCCGGTCGCCCGGGTCGATGCCCATGATGAGGTCTACCGCACTGTGGAGGAAAAATACAACGCCATCATCGACCTCATCAAGGAGTGCCGCGATCGCAAGCAGCCGGTGCTGGTGGGCACGACATCGATCGAGAAGTCGGAATTGCTGGCCTCGCTGCTGAAGAAGCAGAAGATCCCGCACAATGTGCTCAATGCGCGCTATCACGAGCAGGAGGCGGCGATCATCGGCCAGGCGGGGGCGCCGGGCGCGATCACCATCGCCACGAATATGGCCGGGCGCGGCACCGATATCCAGCTTGGCGGCAATCTGGACATGCGCATCGCCAACGAGGTCGATCCTGACGCCGACGAAAACACGCGCATGAAACAGATCAGCAGGATCGAGCGCGAAATCGAGGAAAAACGCAAGATCGTCATCGAGGCCGGCGGTCTGTTTGTCATTGGGACGGAGCGCCATGAAAGCCGGCGCATCGACAATCAGCTTCGCGGGCGCTCGGGGCGCCAGGGCGATCCGGGCCAGTCGCGGTTTTTCCTCAGCCTGGAGGACGACCTGATGCGGATTTTCGGGTCCGAGCGCATGGATGGCATGCTCAAGAAACTGGGGCTGCAGGAGGGCGAGGCGATCGTTCACCCGTGGATCAACAAGGCGCTGGAAAAGGCGCAGCAGAAAGTCGAGGCGCGCAATTTCGATATTCGCAAGAACCTGCTCAAGTTCGACGATGTCATGAACGACCAGCGCAAGGTCATTTTCGAACAGCGCATCGAACTGATGGGCGATGAGGAGGTGAGCGAAACCATCGATGAAATGCGCCATCAGGTCATCGGCGACATCATCGCGCGCCATATTCCGGAGAAGGCCTATGCGGAACAATGGGATATCGAGGGCCTCGATGCTTCGATCCGGGAACTTCTGAATCTGGAACTGCCGGTCGCGGAGTGGGCCGGCGAAGAGGGCATCGCGGACGAGGAGATCCGCGAGCGGGTGATCCGGCAGGCGGATCTCGCGGCTGCCGAACGCGGCGCGCAGATCGGCCCGGAAATCATGCGTCAGATCGAGAAATCCGTCGTGCTCCAGACCCTCGATCAATTGTGGCGCGAACATCTTGTGATGCTGGATCATCTGCGCCAGGTGGTGGGTCTGCGCGGCTATGCGCAGCGCGACCCGCTGAACGAATACAAGACCGAGGGGTTTGCTCTTTTTGAAACGATGCTGACCAAGCTGCGCGAAGGAACAACGGCGCAGATGATGCGCGTCGAGCTCGCCGACGAAACGCCCCTGGAACTGACCGATGCCGACATGTCCAGCTTCGACATCCAGCATCTCGATCCGCTGGCGGCCGGCGAACTGGGAGCCGCCGATCTGGGCACCGCCAATGGCGGGCTTAGCCTTGCGCCGCAACGCGGCAGGCGCGGCGAAGCGCCCGACCCCGACAATCCGGAAACCTGGGGCAAGATACCGCGCAACGCGCCGTGCCCCTGCGGTTCAGGCAGCAAGTACAAACATTGCCACGGCAAGCTTGCCTGAAAATCAGGGCAATTCGCCCGCGCGTTCAGGGTTTGGCGCCGGCGGCTTCGAGCAGTTTGACGATTTCGGCGAAGCCGCGCCGCCGCGCCAGCGTCAGCGGTGTCGCGCCACTGCCATCGGGCAGATTGACGTTGGCACCGGCATCGATCAGCGCCTTGGCGCTGGCCACGTGGCGCGGCCCCCCGTCGCCAAGCACGATCACTTCGATCAGCGCGGTCCAGTTCAGATTGTTGACATGATCCACCGGCGCACCGCCGGCGATCAGGGCGCGCACGACGCCGTCGTGGCCGAGATGGGCGGAGGCGATCAGCGCGGTGCCGTTGTAGGGCGATGTCACAAGGGCGGTATCCGCGCCCGAGGCAATGGCGAACTTCACCATCGCCTCATCGTCGAGCACGCCCGATATGGTCAACACGTCATAGGCCTGGTTGTCGCGCGCGTTGAGATCGGCGCCGGCGGCGACCAGCAGCCTGGCCATCTCCAGATCGCGCCGGTGGGCGGCGACCATCACTGGCGTGCGCCCGACACGATCGCGCATGTTGACATCGGCCCCGGCCGCGATCAGGCGCCCGGCTTCGGCCCTGTCACCGCCGGCCACCGCCTTCAGAAGTCCCGTATAGCCCGCAATGTCCGAACCGGACGGCGCGCTCTGGGCGGTCATCACGTCGGACATTCCGGCAACCGCGGAAAAATTGCGCCAGCCGGCATCCGGCAGCGCGGCAAGGCCCGAAGCCAGGCCGGCGCCAACCAGCAAAAGGCCCGCCCCCAGGTTTCGATACAGCGCCTTGGCCATCAACTTGAGCCCTTTTTCATCCATTTCCGCCGGGGCCGCCCCGGCGAGCGCCGCCGGCCAACACAGAGCGGCAAGCATATCGCGAAACCCTGCCCGCGCACGCCTTAACCGCAAATGCGGGCCTCGGACAACCGCGCACCGGAATTGAGGCCGGGTTCAGTCCCTGGCGCAATCGCACGAAACGACGGTTTCCGCTCGAGGCGAAACTGTTCTAGAACACCGTCATGTCAACGGACCAGATGATTCTGTTCGCCCTGTTCGGGGCCATATTCGCCCTGCTTGTGTGGGGGCGGTGGCGCTATGACCTGGTCGCCTTCGGCGCGCTGGTGGTGGCCCTCATCATCGGCATTGTGCCGAAGGAAGACGCGTTTTCCGGCTTTGGCCATCCAGCGACAGTCATCATCGCGCTGGTTCTGATTATCAGCCGGGCGCTGTACAATTCCGGCGCCATCGATCTCATATCGCGCTATGTCATCGACACGTCGCGCTCCTTGATGGCGCATATCGGCATCATGTCGGGGGTGGCGGCGGTTCTCTCGGCCATCATGAACAATGTCGCCGCGCTGGCTCTGCTTATGCCGGTCGATCTGCAGGCGGCGGCCAAATCGGGGCGCTCGCCGGCGCTCACCTTGATGCCGCTTTCCTTCGCATCGATCCTGGGCGGGCTCATCACGCTGATCGGCACACCCCCCAATATCATCATTGCCGCGTTTCGCGAAAAATCCCTGGGCGAGCCGTTTTCTATGTTTGATTTCGCGCCGGTGGGCCTGATATGCGCCGTTGCGGGGGTTGTCTTCATCACGCTGTTCGGCTGGCGGCTGATCCCGCAGGCGCGCACCCGCCAGAACAGCGCGAAGGAACTGTTCGAGCTGGAGGGCTATGTGGCCGAAGCGAAGGCGGCGAAATCCTCGAGCGTGGTGGGCAAGCGGGTTTGTGATCTGGATGAGCTGAGCGAGGAGCACGATGTGGTGGTGCTGGGCATCGTGCGCCGCGACGAACGCCTGCCCGGCATGGCCCGGCGCACCGCAATCAGGGCGGGCGACTATCTGGTGCTGCAGGGCGGCCCCGAAGCGATCGAAAAATTCGTCGGCGAGGCCGGCCTCGAGTTTGCCGGCGCCGGCAAATATGGCGGGGTCGGCGGCGGCGGCAATCTCAGTCTCATAGAGGCGGTGGTGCCGGACGGTGCGCGCATCGAGGGGCGCTCCGCCCTGTCGGTCCGCCTGCTCTACCGCCATGGCATCTCGCTGCTTGGCATCTCGCGCCAGGGGCGGCCGTTTCGCGAGCGCGTGCGCAAGATCGACATCAAGGCCGGCGATGTGCTGTTGCTGCTGGGCCCCGCCGAACGGCTGCCCGAAGTAGTCAACTGGCTCGGCTGCCTGCCGCTGGCCGAACGCGGCCTGCAGGTGATCCAGCGCCAGAAGGCGCATCTGGCGGTGGGTATATTCGCCGGCGCCATCGCACTTGCCAGTTTCGGCGTGCTCTATCTGCCGATCGCGCTGGCCGCGGCGGCCGGCCTGCTGGTGCTGTTCAACATCGTGCCCCTGCGCGACCTTTACGATTCCGTCGAATGGCCGGTGATCGTCCTTCTGGGATCGCTGATCCCCATCGGCGCGGCTCTCGAAGCGAGCGGCGGCACGGCGCTGATCGCCCAGAATATCGTCGCCGTCACCGCCGCCTATGGCCCGGCCGTCGTGCTGACCATCCTGATGATCGTCACCATGACGCTGTCGGACGTTCTCAACAATACCGCGACAACCGTAATCGCCGCGCCAATCGCCGTCGATATCGCAACCAAGCTTCAGGTCAGCCCGGATCCGTTCCTGATGGCGGTCGCGGTGGCGGCCAGTTGCGCGTTCCTCACCCCCATCGGCCACAAGAACAACACGCTTATCATGGGTCCCGGCGGCTATGAGTTCGGCGATTACTGGCGCATGGGCCTGCCGCTCGAAATCCTGGTGATCGCGGTCGCCATCCCTGCCATTCTCGTGGTCTGGCCGCTGTAATGCGCGATCAAGGGCGCGCCCGCGGCGGCGCGCATTCAGGGGCCGGGCTATTGCAGCGTGCGGCCGATCTGCAAATATTTGTCATGGCGCTGGGCGCGCAGGCCGTCGCGGTCGAGGCCGGCGAGATCCTCCAGCGCCGCGGCGATCGCGTTTCCGGTCTCGAGAATGACTTTCAGAGGCGCACGGTGCGCGCCCCCCACCGGCTCTTCGACAATGACATCCACTACCCGCAGTTTTTTCAGGTGCTGGGCGGTGATCTTCATGGCGGTGGCGGCGTCCTTGGCCTTCGATGAATCATGCCACAGGATCGAGGCCGAGGCTTCGGGCGAGGCGACCGTGTAAATCGAATGTTCGAGGATCAGCACCTTGTTGGCCGCGGCGATCGCCACCGCGCCCCCCGATCCGCCCTCACCGGTGATCACCGCCACATGGGGCACGCCAAGGGACAAACAGCAGTCGGTGGAGCGCGCGATGGCTTCCGACTGGCCGCGTTCCTCCGCACCGATGCCGGGATAGGCGCCCGCTGAATCGATCAGCGTGATGACCGGCAGCGAAAACCGGTCCGCCATTTCCATCAACCGCACCGCCTTGCGGTAGCCTTCCGGGCGGGCCATGCCGAAATTGTGCTTGATGCGCGATTCCGTGTCGCCGCCCTTTTCATGGCCGATTATCATGACCGGCTCGCCGCGAAACCGGCCGATACCGCCGATGATGGCGCGATCTTCGGCGAATTTGCGGTCGCCGGCCAGCGGTGTGAAATCATCGAACAGCTTGGCGGTGAAATCGGTGAAATGCGGGCGCTCGGGATGACGCGCGACCTGGGTTTTCTGCCACGGCGTCAGATCGGAGAAAATTTCCTTGAGCAGTTTGCGGGCTTTCTTCTCAAGCTGGGCAATTTCCTTGTCCAGCGATACCGCGCCCTCGCCATTGGCGATCTCGCGCAACTCCGCGATCCGGTTTTCCAGCTCCGCCAGGGGTTTTTCAAAATCGAAATAGGTCTTCATGCAACGCCCCGCGGCGCACCGGCCGATCAGTTCACAAAAGCATATATCAAAATCGGTTGGGAAACTGGCGTTGTCACATCGCCTTGTCAACAGCTTCCGCCCGGCCTGCCGGGCTTGTCGCTCAAGGGGTGGTGGTCGTGCACCAGCGCCTTGAGGCGCTCATCGAGCACATGGGTATAAATCTGGGTGGTAGATATATCGGCGTGCCCCAGCATCTGCTGCACGGAGCGCAGATCGGCGCCATTGGCCAGAAGGTGGCTGGCAAAGGCATGGCGCAACACATGTGGCGAGAGCGCCCGGCGATCGATGCCGGCCCGCATGCCCAATGATTTCAGTTGCTGCGCAAACCGCTGGCGGGTCAGATGCCCGCTGCGGCCGCGGGAGGGAAACAGCCACCGTGAGCGCGCGTGCCCGTCCGTTTCGCGGACCCCCGCCATGAATGCGTCGAGCGCGCGGCGCGCAGGCGCGCTCAGCGGCACCATGCGCTCGCGCCCCCCCTTGCCGCGCACCACCAGAAACCCGTCATTGTCCGCGACCGCCGAGCGCGTCAGCCCGACCAGTTCGGAAACCCGCAAGCCCGTGGCGTAAATCACCTCCAGAAGGCACTGCATTCTCAGCGCGCGGAAGCGCGCAGCGTGCGATTTCGCACCCGCCACATCTTCGCCCGCCAGTTCCAGCAGACGCTCAACCTGGCGCTCGCAAAGCGTGCGCGGCAGCGCCCGGCCAGGGCGCGGGCTTTCAAGGGTGGCGGTCGGATCGTCGCCGCGCACGCCCTCGCCGAAGAGAAACCGGTGATACTGGCGCAGCACGGACAGCTTGCGCGCCGCACTCGAGGCGGCATATCCGGCATCGGCGAGCGTGCTCAGATAGCGGCGAATTTCATCGCTTGACGCGCCATCCATCGCCGTGCCCTCGCGCGCGAGAAAGCCGGCAAAATCGTTCATGTCGCGCTGATAGGACGACAAGGTGTTGGGTGAAGCGCCGCGCTCCGCGCTCATCATCTCCAGAAAGGCTTCGACCAGATGCAGCTTCGCGGGCCTATCGGGCAAATCGGTCATGGGGGACCCTGGTGGTGATTTCTCCTTGCGGCGGTTCCATCACCTCGACCAGCGCATAGGCGCCGCCATAAACGATCGCGGCCAGAAGGCCCACGATAAACAACAACCGTCCAATAGTCGGCATGCCGGTCCGTCCCGCAAGTCGCACTCACAAATTCAGCCGCTTCTGGTGCCGCATTCCGTCCGGTCACGGATTGCCAGACAAACACGAGAATCACCCCACTTATGCCCGAGCAACCCCGGTGCCGTAAAGCCATCGCTCCGGTTTTTGGCCGGCGTGGCCGCCGCAATCTTCAGGAGTGGCGCACGCAGCGGCGTTTCCAGCAGCCGGCGGCCGCCCGAAATCCGATGCAACCACGCGGCGTTTGAGCGAGGTATCAACGCCGCCTTTTCCTGGCGACGATGAACCGGCTTGGCGGAGACGCTGGATAATCGCCGGTCTCGATGATCTCGAAGCCTTCGTTGGTAACGAACTCTTCAAGCTCATCGATGGTCAGAAAGCTGACATGCGGCGCAAGCCGGACGCTGCGCATGATGGCCAGCAGAACACGCCAGTACCAGCCCTGCCCGGCCATGCACAACGTTTTTGAGATAAACAGCCCATCGCGCGTCAAAAGTTCGTTCACTCTGCGCAGCGCGGCCGGCAGATCTTCGAGCAAATGCAGAAAATTAAACGCCAGGACCACATCGAAGGAGCGCCCATCGAACGTTTCATCAAACACGGTCGCCTTGAGAAAGTTTACGTTCCCGGCGTGAGGATCTTTCGCCTTGGCCCTGGCGATTTCGATCATGTTGCCGGAAATGTCGCTGGCGGTGATGTGGGCGACATTTCCGGCCAGCAGGAGCGCTGTCGATCCGGTTCCACATCCCGCCTCCAGCACACGATCGCCCTTTGCAAGGTGGGCTTTGGTCCGCTCCATGGTCCGGTTATAGGATTGCATGTCCTTGATGGGCGATCGCGCATATCTTTTCGCGAGCCTGTCCCAGAACTTTTCCGAAGTGGACATGGTCTCTCTCAATCTGCACCTTTTACCCGGTTCGAGGCCGAATCAATTCTACTGCTTTACCATGCTGCGCATGAGGGTGCTGGAAAACCCAGCCCGGACCCCCTATCTTTCCCTGCATGGCCGAACTCGGATTCTCCTATTACGCTTGGGCGCTGCTGCTTGTCGTCTCGGCCAGTTTCGTCTGGATGGCCAATTTTTTCGCGTTGCCGGGCAACTGGTTCATCATCGCCCTGGCGGCGCTGTTCGTTCTGGCCATGGACAGCGGCAATGCCGCGCAGGGGCTCAACTGGAGCGCGCTCGGCCTGCTGGCGCTGGCCGCGGCGGGCGGCGAGGTGCTTGAATTTCTTGCCGGCGCGGCCGGGGCGGCCAACAAGGGCGGCAGCCGGCGCGCCGTTGCGCTGGCCATCGTGGGAACGATTGTCGGTAGCATCGCGGGCGCGGT
>JALURZ010000239.1 GCA_027058735.1 Hyphomicrobiales bacterium
GTATAGCCCCTTGATCGGTGTTCGTAAATACGGCGGAACACGGGCAGGCAGGCGATCATGACAGCGACAATGAGTGCCGGTGAGATCGAGGACTACCTGTATGAGGTATTTCCGCAGATATTGCAGGGCGGATCGACGCGGCCCTACCGGGTCATGCAGGCGGATGGCGAAGGGGTGCAGGTGCGGATGGCGTGCACCCGATACACCCTGCGGCCCGGGGGAACGGTCTCGGGGCCGGCGATGATGGCGCTGGCCGATTCTGCCTGTTACATGCTGATTTTCGCGCGCCTGGGACGGGTGCCCATGGCGGTCACGGTCAACCTCAATATCAATTTTCTGCGCATGCCGGGCGCGGTGGATGTCATCGCCCAGGCGCGGTTTCTCAAACTGGGCAGGCGGTTGGCGGTCATGGACGTCACCTTGCGCCAGGACGGGCAGAACGCACCGATCGCGCAGGCGACCTGTACCTATTCCATTCCCCCGGCCGCAAAACGGTAACCTATTACCACATAATTAAATCTTTGTTTTAATGCGTAAAACACATTGCTCATGTTGACTCGAAAGGTCCCCTGGACTATGAACGCGGCGTCAGCGGACTGAGGGCGTCTTTGTGCGCGTGCATCGCGCAGCGGATCTGTTCGCACCTTTGTTCAGCATACGGATAAAGCTGTTCAGCATACGGATAAAGCTGTTCAGTATACGGATAAAGCCTATGAAAACCTATTCCGCAAAACCCACTGACATCAAAAAGGACTGGATTGTCATCGATGCCGAGGGTCTCGTTCTGGGGCGGCTGGCTGCGTTGATCGCGACCCGCCTGCGGGGCAAACACAAGCCCGTGTTCACACCCAATATCGACTGTGGCGATCATGTCATTGTTATCAATGCGGAGAAAGTGGCGCTGACGGGCGACAAGCTGAACGGCAAGGTCCACTACCACCATACCGGCTGGCCGGGCGGCATTCGCAGCCGCACCCCATCCGATATCCTGGATGGCAAACGCCCCCAGGACCTTCTGGCGCTTGCTGTCAGGCGGATGATGCCGAAGGGGCCGATGGGGCGCAGGCAGTTCAGGAATTTGAAGCTCTATGCCGGTGCGGCCCACCCGCATGAAGCCCAGGGTCCGGCGGTGTTCGATGTTGGAGCCCTCAATCCCAAGAACGCGAGGAGAGCGTGACCATGTCAGACGAAACGGCCACCACGCTTGAGAATCTGGGAGAGGCACTGGATGCCGGAAAGGCGGGCGGCGATGCGCCGGTGATGGCGGAGCCCAGGATTGACGCTCAGGGACGCTCCTATGCGACGGGCAAGCGCAAGAACGCGATCGCCCGGGTCTGGGTCAGGCCGGGTGCCGGGCGCATCGAAGTGAACGGCAAGGAAATGACCGAGTATTTCGCGCGCCCCGTGCTGCGCATGATCCTGCTGCAGCCGCTCGAAGCCGCCGGCCGCAAGGATCAGTACGATATCAAGTGCACGGTCACCGGTGGCGGCCTGTCGGGACAGGCCGGCGCGGTGCGTCATGGCATTTCCAGGGCGTTGACGTTCTATGAGCCGGCACTGCGCGGCGTCCTGAAGAAAGGCGGTTTCCTGACCCGCGATCCGCGTGTCGTGGAGCGCAAGAAATACGGCCGCCGCAAGGCCCGGCGCAGCTTCCAGTTCTCGAAACGCTAGAACGGGACCGTTTCATGCTGTGCGTCAATCGCACAGCCGGTCGGCCAGTTTGGTGAAGTCGTCCACCGCGATGTCGAATTCGTCCGGGGAGGCTTCGGGAAAACCGGGAAATTCCGGCTCTGCCAGTTTCGGCGCCACATAAGCCGTGGCGAGGCCGGCCTTCTGGGCGGCGCGCAAGTCAGCGCCGTGCGATGCGACCATCATGACCTGTTCGGGCTTGAGCCCGAGCAGCCGCGCGCCCGACCAGTAGACTTCCGGGTCCGGTTTGTAATGGCCGAGGAATTCGCAGCTCAACACGCCGTCCCAGCAGATCCCCGCATTGCGCGAACAGTCCACCGCGATGGACCAACTCAGCACCGTCAGCACGATCGCCGTATAACGCTCGCGCAGGCGGGTGAGCGCATCGGGAAATTCCGGCCAGGCGGTCATCTTGTGCCAGGCGCGGTTCAGGTCATCGAGATCCTCGCTTCTGAACTCGAGTTCGGGAAAATCGAGCGCGATCTTGTCCAGGGTGCGGCTATGGATTTCATCGACATTCATCCATGGCAGCTTGTGGCTGCGCACTTCGGCGAGAATGGCGAACATGCCGGTGCGCCAGGCAAAGGCGAATTTCTTCGAATCAATCCCGATGCCGAGTGTCTTCGCCCGCGCATCGATCTCCTTGCGGATCGGTGTTTGCCAGTCAAATACGGTCCCGCCGACATCGAACGCCAGCGCCTTGACGGTGTCTTGCATGATTGCGGCCTCTCCGAATGGCTCACTGCAAAGGCCCGCCATTCTAGCGCAGCCACCGGGCAGACACAAAACCGCCAATGTGTCGCGGGGGTCCGCGCACGGTTTTACAACCGGGCGAATTTCCGCTAAACGCGCGGATCACGTCCGCAAAATAAAATAAAGGGCCGATGCGATGGCCGGCGCAGCGATCAAGGCAGGGGTTCTGGGCGCCTCCGGCTATACGGGCGCGGATCTGGTGCGCCTGATCGCCGGGCACCCGGAAGTCGAGATTACGGTGCTGACCGCCAATACCCGCGCGGGAAATACGCTGGGCGCGGTTTTTCCCCATCTTGCCCGCCTCGATCTGCCCCGCCTCGTGAGTGTGGCTGACGCGGACTGGAGCGCGGTGGACGTGGTGTTTTGCGGGCTTCCCCATGGCACCACGCAGGAGATTATCGCCAGCCTGCCCGAGGCGGTCCGGGTGATCGACATGTCGGCGGATTTCCGGCTGCGCGACCCGGCGGCCTACGCCGCCTGGTATGGCCATGAACACCGCGCCGTCGAATTGCAGAAATCGGCGGTATACGGATTGAGCGAACATTATCGCGACGCCATCGCGTCAGCGCGGCTTGTGGCCTGTCCGGGGTGTTATCCAACGGCGGTCTTGTTGCTGCTCGTTCCCTTGCTTGAGGCCGGAATCATTGCCGGCGACGATCTGATTATCGATGCGAAGTCGGGTGTTTCCGGCGCCGGCAGGGGCGCGAAGGAAGCCATGTTGTTCTGCGAGACCGGCGAGGGCCTGAGCGCTTATGCGGTCGCGGGCCATCGCCATTCGCCCGAGATCGAACAGGAACTCAGCGTCGCGGCGGGGCACGACGTGATCGTCGGTTTCACCCCCCATCTCATTCCCATGAGCCGTGGCGAAATGATTACCGCCTATGCGGCCCTTGCGGGCAAGACAACCGCGCATGAAGTGCGTGAGGCGTTACGGAACAGATATGCCGATGAACCGTTTGTCCGCGTTCTCGATGAGGGCGTGCCGCCGCGTACGCAAAGCGTGCGGGGTTCGAACTATTGCGACCTTGCGGTGTTCGAGGACCGGCTGGCAGGCCGGGTCATCCTGTTTTCGACCCTTGATAATCTGGTCAAGGGATCAAGCGGACAGGCGCTGCAGAACATGAACCTGATGTTCGGCCTGGAAGAAACAACGGGACTGGGCCAGCAGCCGCTGTTTCCCTGATGTGAAGACAGAGGCGTCAGAATATCGAGACAAGAACAAACACAATAATGACGGCGGCAATCATGCTTAGTCCGAATTTGTTCCACATACTCAGGTCGGACCAGAATCGCATAAAATTCATGATGTCGTCTCCATTGGGTGTTACCGCCGTATTGCTTGTCTCCATGCCTATCAGTGCCGGGCCGTCCCGATCAAGCCTCGGTGTGGGGAATTTTCGACCCGCGCGCTGGGCCGGGTGCACCGCGCAGCCGTGTGCCGGTTCACAGAAGCGTCATGGTCAAGCCTGTACTGGATGAACCTTTCAACGAGGCCGCAATTGCGCTATCCAACACAGGGGCAAGGAACGAAAACCGATGGAGCGGAGGCGATGTCCACTCTGGAGCAAACCGGGCGCAGCCGGCTGCGGCGCGTGCGCGAGCGCGGGCATTACGACCGCGAAACCATCTATGGTGTCCTCGATGCCGGCCCGTTGTGCCATGTGGGCTACATCGTCGATGGCGCGCCGATGGTCACGCCGACCTTGCAATGGCGCGAAGGCGACCGGGTCTACTGGCACGGGTCATCGGCAAGCCGCATGCTGCGCCAGGCCGAAGGGGCGCAGGTGTGCCTGAGCGTCAGCCATCTCGATGGCATGGTCGTTGCCCGCTCGGCGTTTCACCACTCGGTGAATTTCCGCTCGCTCATGCTGTTCGGGCGGGCGGAAAAGGTGGCCGATCCCGCACGCGCGACGGCGCATCTGAAAAATTTCATCGATGGATTGTTTCCCGGCCGCTGGGACACGTTGCGCCCCATGAACGACAAGGAACTGAAGGCGACGACGGTGCTCTCCATGCCCATTGAAGAGGGCGCGGCCAAAATCCGCACCGGCCCGCCGGTGGACGATGAGGAAGACTACGCCTTGCCCATCTGGGCGGGAGTGCTGCCAATCAACCAGGTTCTGGGCAGCCCGGTCCCGTGCCCGCGGCTCGACCCGGCCATCCCGCTGCCGCGCGATGTGCTGGATTTCAAACTCGGGTAATCGCCAGCATCAACCGGGGGGGGCGGCCATGGAGTGGTTGATCAGACTGGCGGACGCTGCCGGCGCCCCCATTCGCGACGGGGACCGCTCGGCGCTGCTGATGGAGCACGGCACCATGACGCTGCGCTATTATCAGCCGCGTGGTCATGACCCGCAAACGCCTCATGAGCAGGACGAGATTTATATCGTCGTGTCCGGCAGCGGCACTTTCGCGCTCGGGCCGGACGAGGAAAACCTTGCGCGCCGCACGTTCGGGCCGGGCGACGCCATATTTGCCGCCGCGCGACAGGTTCATCGCTTCGAGGATTTTACCGACGATTTCGCGACCTGGGTCGTTTTCTGGGGCGCCCGGGGCGGCGAGTAGCTACACTGCGGCCAGAACGTCACGGAAGCGTGTCAGGGGCGTGTGATCGTGCATCATGGCGATCGGCACGCTGAAATGGCCCCGCGACCACTCAAACAGGTTTTGCTCCGGCAGCCGCCAGCGCTCCACCAGCGCTTTGCCGCTGGGGTAGGGGGTGACTTCGTCGCGGCGCCCGAGCACGCTGACGATGGCGTCCGGCGCCATGACCGGTTGCCCCAGCGGATCGAGCAGCGGCTGATAGCGCGACACCAGCCCCGGGGTCCAGCCACGCGCCGCCGTCGCCTCGATGATCCCCCAGCGCGCGGCCAGCGCGCCGGTGCTCACCGCCTCTTCGATTTCGCCGCAATGGGTGATGAGAAACAAGGCGTCGGGGCGCAGGCGCGCGGGCCACAGATGCGCCTTTTCGGCAACCAGCTGGGCGGTCATCGCGCCAAGACTGCTGCCGCCGACCGCGACCGGCCCGGCGCTGTTGCTCCGGCACCAGTCGATGATCACCGCCCATTCGCGCGCGGCGGACGAAAACAGATCGAGCGCGCCGATGGGGGCGGTGGCCATGAAATTTTCACCACCATACCGGCCGGCACGAACCCGGCGGCCATGCCACGGAGACTCAGGGCGCACCACCCGGATGCCCATGGCTACCATGGCCGCCACCTCATCCACAAGTCCGCGCCAGTGGTCGAATTCAACGCAGATACCGTGACCGAATATGAGCGTCGGCGGGTTGGATAGCCCGGCCGGCTCATAGACCCGGGCCACGAGCGTGTCGTTCATGCGCGGCGCGGGCGAGGGAAAACGGATCCAGTATTCCCGCGACGCGCCCGTCCTCACGGCGCGCGAGACTTCGACCTCCGGCATGGGGTCCGGCGCGCCGAACGCCAGCACCGGGTCCTCGATGGCGGGTCCGTAGACGCCCTCCACGAAGTCAGGCGAGGGGATGTCCCATTTGATCGTGGACACCCGCCGGCGCACCCCAAGAGTGGCAAACCGCCAGCGCATGGCGTTGTAATTGTGCCGCGCGGCCAGGCGGCGCCGTTCGATTTGCGCCAGGGTTTCGTTACCGGCAGCGCTGCTACCGAAAAACGCGTTTTCCCATCCGCTTTCGCACGGGGCGAGCGCCTGGCGCGCATCTTCAAAACGGTGCAGCAGCGCTGCCAGCCGTTTTTCATTGACCGGCACGGCGGACAGGCCGGCCTCATCGAGAAATCCGGCCGTCGAGCCCTGCGCGGTGCGTGCCGCCGCCCAGAGGCGCGACAAGGGAAAAAACCAGTGCGCCAGAAAGGACAGGGCGACCCGGTCGAACCAGGGGCGCGCGACAAGGCCGCCGGCGGGGGAGCGAAGCGCGCCGCTCAACAGTTCGGGAGCATCGAAGCGCCGCATCACTTTCTCATGCATCGTCTGGGGTCCACTTTTTGCCCGGGCGCAGATGGTCGATCGAATTGGCGTAAAACCGAAGCAGCGGAATTTCCGCCGGCTCGGCAACCAGCTTGCCCCCATCCGTCGTCTTGACCAGGCCGCGCTCCTTCATCATGGCGAGTGCGTTTTCGAGGGCCACATCCTGGGTTTCGTCTTGCAGGGCAATATGGGCGCCGCGTTCGCGCATTGCCACCATCAACCGGTGCGCCTGTGACAGTATGTCCAACTGGCCATGGGCTTCGTCGGCTTCAACGATGACCGTCGCCAGCAGCGGGACCGCGAGAACGGGAATGACATTGGCGATTTCCCGCATCAGGTCCATTCCCAGTTTCTCGACCGCGGCAAACCGTTTCTTGCCGGAAAGCTTTTCGAACTCGATTTTGTTTCGCATGGCCCAGTCCTTGAGCGACACGGGCCGGCCAAAGCTGGCGCAGGCGACACCGAACCCGCTCCATCTGCCCCGCATGCGCTGCCAGAAAAGCCTTGCGAAATAGCTGATGGACGACCCCAGAACGAACTTCGAACCGCGCCCGCGAAAATCGGTTTCCTGATTGGCGACGAGGGTCCGTTCCTCCATCACCTTGTCGAAATTGATGCCGACGGGGATGAACATGATATCGAAATCGCCCTGGTTCCTGAACGTCTTGGTGATGTAGCCGAGAATGCCGAGTTTGGGATTGTGCAGCTTGCCGTCGCGCGACAGGCGGCCTTCGGCGAAGACCGCGTGGGGAACGCAGGATTCGGTCGCCATCTGCACATAGCGTTCCAGCACCTTGCGATAGAGCGGGTCGTCGCCGCCGCGCCGCACGATATAGGCGCCGGCGAACCGGAGTATGGAGCGCAATGGCCAGACCCGCGCCCACTCGCCCGCGCCATAGGACAGGGCGGCGGAGCGCGCGGCCAGATAGCTGACCAGCATGTAGTCCATGTTGCTGCGATGGTTCATGATGAAGACGACGGCGGTATTCGGCGGCACCTCGCCCATGGCGATTTCATCGGCATAGCCAAGCTTGACCCAGTAGAACATGCGCACGAATCTGCGCGCCAGCCAGTAGCCGACGCGAAAGTAGAAATAGGCATTGAACGCGGGCACCATTTCACGCGCATAGATGGCCACGTCGGCCATGACCGCATCGCGGGGAATACCGCGTTCGCCGGCCGCTTTTTCCACGGCCGCCATGACTTGCGCATCATAGGTCAGCCGGTCGATGAGCACTTCGCGCTTGGTGAGCTGGAAGCGCGGCAGTTCCAGCCGCAGCCGGGTGTTGACCTGATCGATGACCCGGTTCACCCGGCGGCGCAGGAACCAGCGCGCGGCGGGAAGCAGGAAGTGATTGAGCAGGGTGACGCCCGCGAGAATCACGACAATTCCGACGATCCATGTCGGGATTTCAACGGTTGCGGGCATCGATCAGGCCTTTTTTGCCGGAGGGGAGCCGGGCGCCGGCGATTTCGGCGCCGTGACCGCCTTTGCCGTTGTGACCCGCACATAGCTTCCCGGCGCATCTTCGATCGGCTTGAGTTTTCCATCGCCGGGGCGCCGGGCCGCAATCTTGGCGCCGCTCAGCCTCCCGATCCATGCCCCCCAGTCCGGCCACCAGGAGCCGGCATGTTGTTCAGCCGCGTCCAGCCAGGCTTCAACCGTGTCCGCGCCCGCCTCATTGGTCCAGTACTGATATTTATTGGCCGCCGGGGGATTGATCACACCGGCAATATGCCCCGATCCCGCCACCACAAGCCGGTTTCTGCTGCCGCCCAGAAACCGGCTTGTGGTGGCGGGATCGGGGCATATTG
>JALURZ010000240.1 GCA_027058735.1 Hyphomicrobiales bacterium
CGGCTGGGGCTACCCGACCGATCTGTGCGACGCGATGGACCAGCTCGACCAGGCCTACGCCGGCGGCGTCCCGATGGGCGGCGAGCTCGCCGACCGCCCCGCCGACGCGGCGGCGCATCGCGTCGAGGGCGTCGCAGGCGTGAAGGGTCCAGGCGGCGCGGAGCACGTCGCGCGCGCTGTCGCCGGAGCGCACAGGCGGCGCCGCGACGGCGGGGGCGCGCATCTGGCGCACTGCCGGCGGCGGCGGCGCGGCCTGCGCGCGCGGCGCGGGCCGAACCGGCGTCCTGCGCAGCGCCGCGACACGGCGCGCGGGCGCTGATGCGGGCGGGTCTTCAGGTGGCAGATCGGCGCTGACCATGGCATCGGGCACCGCGCTCGGCGCATAGGCGCTTGTAACCCCCACGGGCAGCGCCCCCTTGGGCAGCGCCTCGCCAGGCACCGCGCGCTGATAGAGATCGGGATCTCCGGCGCTCACCTCGGCGACTTTGGGCTGTTCCTTCTTGAGGCCCATCCAGTCAAACGCATTGGTGGCATTCGTGCATCCGGTCGATGTCAGCGAAACCGCCAGCAGCGAAATCACGCCGGCCAGCCGGAGCCGTTTCATATCCCTGGTCTTTCGATACCGCCCCAAAGCCTGCCACCCAATATCGTTTTCACCGCGCCCGCGCAGCATAACCGCGCGGGCGCATGCCGGTCTACACCGCCCCGGCACGGCTGGTCAAAGGATACCCGAACCCCGCGCCTGCGTCCCCGCGCCACAACCGGCCGGTGCAGCGCCTGCTAGTTGTATCACAGAGCAAGGCAGGATTATGGCATCAACGCGCGCGCGCGTCTGCGCTGTATTTATGCACAAGAGTTGCTATGGTTAAGCGCGGGCGCGAAGAGGACGCGCATGAGGGGCAAGCCGGCAAACGACCATGGGCGAGAATGAGAAAAAGCCGAATGGCGCTGCGGGGTTGAGCGACCCTGAACAGTTTGTCCGCAACATGGCGAAAGTCGCGGATCGCGCGGCATCGCTCGTCACGGCGGTGCTTGGCGATGCCAGCCGGCGCAAAAGTGCGGGCAGGCCCGATGCGGGCGCTGACGGCATTTCGCCCGTTGCGCGCGCGCTTTTCGGGGTCGCCGAGCCCTACCTTACGGACCCGAACAGGCTTCTCGATGCCCAGTTCGACCTGTGGCGGCGCCAAGCGCAGGTCTGGCGGAATTCGTGGGACCGCTTCATGGGGGAGGAAAAAGACCCCGCGGTCCGGCCCGCACCGGGCGACCGCCGGTTCACGGATGCGGAATGGGAAGACAATCCGTTTTTCGATCTCCTCAAGCAGTCCTACCTCGTGACCGCCAAATGGGCCGAGGATATGGTGCAGCAGGCAGAAGGGGTCGATCCGGAAACCCGCCGCAAGGGCGTTTTCTATGTCCGTCAACTGGCAAATGCCCTCTCGCCAAGCAATTTCGCTCTGACAAACCCTGAAGTCATTCGCGCAACGCTCGCCACCAACGGGGAAAATCTGGCCCGCGGGCTGGAGCAATTGCTGTCGGATTATGATTCGCAGACCGGCGAATTCAGGATCAGCCAGACCGATCTCAATGCGTTCGAGGTCGGCGGCAATCTGGCGCTCACCCCGGGCAAGGTCATATTCCAGAACGACCTCATGCAGCTCATTCAATATGAACCGGCGACCGATGAAACGTTCCAGATCCCGCTGCTTATCGTGCCGCCATGGATCAACAAATTCTATATTCTCGATCTGGTGCCCAGGAAGTCGTTCATCAAATGGGCCGTCGAGCGCGGGCTGAGCGTGTTCGTCATCTCCTGGGTCAATCCGGATGAAACCCTGGCCGGCAAACGCTTCGAAGACTATATGAAGGAGGGCGTTCTGGCGGCGCTGGACGCCGTCGCCGCCGCGACGGGCGAAACGCGGCTCAATACCGTCGGCTATTGCATCGGCGGCACGCTGATGGCCGCAACGCTCGCCTATCTGGCCGAAAAAGGCGACAAGCGCATCAATTCCACCACTTTCCTGACCACCCAGGTCGACTTTGAGGACGCGGGCGATCTCAAGGTCTTCGTGAGCGAGGAAGAGATTGGCGCGCTCGAGCGCAAAATGGCGCAAACCGGCTATCTGGACGCCAGCAGCATGGCGAATACCTTCAACATGCTGCGGTCGAACGATCTGATCTGGTCCTATGTGGTCAACAATTATCTGCTCGGCAAGGAGCCGTTTCCGTTCGATCTTCTGTTCTGGAATTCCGATTCGACCCGGATGCCCGCCGCCGTGCACAGCTTTTATCTGCGTGAGTGCTACCTCAACAATCATCTTTCGCAAAAGAAGATGATTCTCGATGGCGTCACCCTTGATCTGGGCCGCATCGAACTTCCCACCTACAACCTGGCGGCACGGGAAGATCACATCGCGCCCCTGGTTTCGGCATTCAAGATCGGCCGGTTTCTGGGCGGCAGCAGAAACCGGCTTGTGGTGGCGGGATCGGGGCATATTGCCGGTGTGATCAATCCCCCGGCGGCCAATAAATATCAGTACTGGACCAATGAGGCGGGCGCGGACACGG
>JALURZ010000241.1 GCA_027058735.1 Hyphomicrobiales bacterium
TATGATGCGTCACCTGGTCATCGCTGTTGTGATGGCGGTGTGCGTCGTGTTCGCGCCGGTTTCCTCGGCAGCGGCCGCGTCTGATGCGGGCCCGCCGGAAATCCGTGTGCTGCTGCGCGCGGCCGCGGCCAACCGGATCGATATTCTCTTTCGACTGCTCGACAAGGGAATTGACGCCGACGCGACGGATCCGCGGGGCAATACGGGGCTCATCGCGGCTGCGGGAAACCGTGCGCGGGCCGCCGCCGGTTTATTGCTCACACGCGGCGCGGACGTGAACAGGGCCAATGCGCGAGGCTGGACGCCGCTGATGGCGGCCGCCCTGCGTGGCGATGTGCCCATGATGCGCCTGCTGCTTGATCACAAGGCCGACCCCGCCTTGAGGGAAAAGCGATATGGACGCGGGGCTCTTCATGTCGCGGCCCTGGGCTCCAGCGCGCAGATCGTCGCATTGCTTTTGGATGCGGGTGCGGATGTGGACATGGCCGATACCAAAGATGGATTGACCCCGTTGATCCTGTCGCTGGCTAACAGGTCGCCGAAGGCCGCCCAGATCGCCGTGCAATTGCTGGAGGCGGGGGCGCGCATCAATGGCGCGGCCGCGGACGGTTTCACACCGTTGATGGCCGCGGTCAGATCGCGCAAGACGCTGATGGTCAAATTTCTGCTGTCGCGCGGCGCACGCCACCAGCCGGCCGCCAGGGACGGGCGAACGGCCGTCTCGATCGCAGCGGCCGCCGGCAGCCTCGACCTGGTGCGGTTGCTCGCGGGCGAGGGCGCCGATCTGGACGGGCGCGAAGGCGTCATGACACCGCTGAGCGAGGCGGTGCGCGCCCGCTCGGGCGAACTGGTCGCCTGGCTGCTGTCGCGGGCCGTCCGCCCGAACGCGCCGGGCAGAAGCGGCAAGCGCCCGCTCGTTCTCGCCGCCGGCAGCCGCCAGATGGATATGGTGGAGGCCTTGCTGAGGGCGGGCGCGGATGTCAATCTCGCCAATGTCGCGGATGGCACCACCGCGCTCATGTGGGCGGCGAATGCCGGTGATTTTGCCATGGTGAAGCGCCTGATGCGGGCAGGCGCGCGGGTGTCGTTGCGGGCAAAGGACGGATGGGACCCCATCAAGGCGGCGGAGATGGCGGGCCATGACGAGATCGCGGCCTATCTGCGCGAGCAGATCTGATGGCCGGTGCGGGCGGATCAATCGGCCGGCGGCGGATCAAGGGTTTCGTCGGCGAGGTGCTGGCGCAGCATATCGCGGTATTCGTTGACCTGATGCTCGACAAATTCCTCGTGTTTTTCGACATGCAGGATTTGTTTGGCCACAAAGGCGTTGTAGCGCGCCGCGGCATAGAGAAACACCATGTGCAGCCGGGTGGCTTCGATTTTCCGGTTCTCGCGATTGGCGAGATCGATGAACCTGTCGGCCGCATCGATAAACGCCGTGGTATCCAGTTCACCGGCCTTGCGCGCCGCGCGCCGTTCCTTGCGGTTCATTTCGAGGTTCCCTCCAGATTGCCGCGGGCGCAGGGATTGTTGCCCATGCACCGGCTCACCGCCACATGAAATAATGAGCGCTGAAAACGAACCATAGTGAAAAACGGAGAAAAATGAAAAGTCTTCACCGATTTCTCTTCGCCGCGGTCCTGTTGGCCCTTGGGCCGGCGGCGGGCGGGGCCACCGACGCGGCGTGCATCCAGCCGGCGCCGGTCTGCGATGCGCGCGCGAGTGTTTTCCGGATTTCCTCGTTTGATCCGCTGGCCAGCGCGGTTCGCATTGCCCCCGATCTGCTGGTCACCAACCGCCATTCGGTGGCGGATGAACAGCAGGTTGATATTTTCCTTCATGATGGAACGACGGTGCAGGGCCAGGTTGTGCCGAGCGCCTATGAGGGCGATCTGGTGCTGGTGAGGAGCACCGGCCTGGGGGACGGACCCGTGCTGAAGCGTATCGCCAGGGATGCCAGCGGCGATCTGTTCACGATCGGCGCCGATCTGTCGCGGCGCACCGTCAGGGCCTATCCGCCGGGCCGCAGACTCCGCGATATCGCCAAGCCCGCGCCGTTTTCGCGATTGTTTCACACCGCCTACAGCCAGCCGGGCAACTCAGGCGGTGCGCTGGTCAATGGGGCGGGCGAACTGGTGGCGATCGTGACATCGGGGGGCGAGGGCCGCTATGAGGCCATTCCGGCAGGCGAAATCGCCAAGGTCATGGCAGGCGGCGGTGAGGACGCGAAGCGTCGCCACGATGAAATCTCGGCGGCCTATCGCGAGTGCGCCGAATCCCTTGAAAGCCTGTCGCGCCGGCGCGGTGTTGTTGAAGAATCCCGCGCCGATGCTCTGGTGCGCTCCTGCACGGCGAGCCGCAACCGCCAGTATTTTGATCTTGCCGCCCAGGCTCTTGCGCGCGGCCAGCGTTTCAACCGCTCCACCGCCATGTCGATGGCGGCCATCGCGCGCGATCCCAATGCGATCAACTCGCGTTTGACATTGGCCGTGACCCTGCATTTCGCGGCACGGTTTCGCGAAGCGCTGCCCCATCTGCGCATATTGCTGAAAGCCTTAGAA
>JALURZ010000242.1 GCA_027058735.1 Hyphomicrobiales bacterium
TTGGTTTTTGGCGTGTACGGTTTTGTTCTGATGTGCTTGATCTTCAGATTACGGCAGGCGTTGGCGAACGCCCTCGATTTGTAGCACGGGCCGTTGCCGGTCATGACGCGCTCGGCCTTGACACCGAGCTTTTTGTACCAGGCGACAGCAGCTTTGAGGTGGGCGATAGCGCTTGCGGCCTTCTCGTCAGGATGGATCTGACTGAACGCCAGGCGCGAATGATCGTCGATGGCGACGTGAACATATTCCCAGCCATAGCCGCCTTCTTTCCGGGCGCGCGGATTTGACTGGCGTGTTCTGTCGCCGGTGATGCGGTGGCCTGTGCGTTCGAACCGGCCAAGCTTTTTGATATCCAGATGGATGATCTCGCCAGGGGTTTTTCGCTCATAGCGGCGAACCGGCTCGGCGGGCTCAAGATCCTTCAGGCGGGACAGGCCCGCCCGCTTGAGCACACGGCTGACGGTCGCCGGCGACACGCAGGTCTCACGGGCGATGTGCTTGCCGGTCCAGCGCTTTCGACGCAACGCAATGATCTGATCGACGGTTTTGGCGGGCGTCGGCTTGCGTAATGTCTTCGGTCTTGAGGATCGATCCTGCAAACCGGCGACGCCTTCCGTCTCGTAGCGCGCCTGCCATTTGCGCGCCGTCCGCGGGCAGACGCCTGCGGCTCGTGCGGCGGCCTCCGGCGTCTGCCCGCTTAGCATCGCCTTCACCATCCGCTCGCGACCAAGCGGTGTTAAACGGGCATTCTTGTGAATGTTCATTCGGCTCCTCCAAAGAGTTCTGAAGTCTCGTAAATCCAGTCTCCTCGGTCAGGGCCGAATGGACAACCTATTGAAAGCCCACACCTAGAGCGCGTCCAGAATGGCCGTGCCCATGTCTGCGGTCGATACCTGCCGCGCACCCTGTTCCATGATATCGGCGGTCCTGAGACCATCGTCCAGCACCCGCGAAATCGCCGTTTCAATGCGCCCGGCAATATCGCCCGCATCGAACGAATAGCGCAGTGCCATGGCGAAACTCGCCACCATGGCGATCGGATTTGCAAGGCCCCGGCCCGCGATATCGGGCGCGCTGCCGTGGACCGGCTCGTAAAGCGCCCTGCGCCGGCCGGTCTTTTCGTCCGTCTCGCCGAGCGAGGCGGACGGCAGCATGCCCAGCGAGCCGGTCAGCATCGCCGCGATATCCGACAGGACGTCGCCGAACAGATTGTCGGTGACGATGACGTCGAACTGTTTGGGGTTGCGCACCAGTTGCATGGCGCAATTATCAGCCAGCACGTGATCCAGCGCCACATCCGCGTAGTGCTCGGCGTGAACGCGGCTCACGACCTCGTGCCACAGGACGCCGGTCTTCATGACATTGCGCTTTTCCGACGAGCAAACCCGGCCGGCGCGTGCGCGCGCCAGCTCGAAGGCGACGCGCGAAATGCGCTCGATTTCGTAGGTGTCATAAACCTGGGTATCGACGGCGCGCTTCTGGCCATTGCCGATATCGGTGATCTCCTTGGGTTCGCCGAAATAGACCCCGCCGGTCAATTCGCGCACGATCAGGATATCGAGCCCGTCGATCAGGTCCTTTTTCAGCGACGAGGCGTCGGCCAGCGCCGGATAGCAGATGGCCGGGCGCAGATTGGCGAACAGGCCCAGTTCCTTGCGCAGACGCAGCAGGCCGGCTTCGGGCCTGACGTCATATTCGACGCCATCCCATTTCGGCCCGCCGACCGCGCCGAGCAAAACCGCATCGGCCGCCTGCGCCTTGGCCATCGCCTGATCCGAAATCGAAACACCGTGGGCATCGTAGGCCGCGCCGCCGACGAGATCTTCCTCGATTGTGAAGTGCAGGTTCGTGGCTTCGGTGCACCACTCGACCAGCCGTCTGGCCTCGGCCATGACTTCCGGACCGATCCCGTCGCCGGGAAGAAGAAGGAGAGAATGCGCCATCGCTGATCCAGCCCCGCCACCAAACGGCTCGGCCAGATGGCCGAAGACCAGCGAGGGGCTATCACAGTTCAGGGGCGCGATGCAATATTGCGGTATTGCGGTATTGCGGTATTGCGGTGGCCCGCCGGCGCCTTCCCCCGGCACCGCGGGCCAAACAGGGGGCTTATGACTAAACCCAGGGACGCTGCTTCTTCATTTCGCCTTCAAAGCGCTCTATGGCGGCGGACCTGCGCAGCGTCTGGCCAATGTCATCGAGACCCTCAAGCAGGCATTGCTTGCGGAACGGGTCGATGTCGAAACGGATGGCGCCACCGTCGGGCCCGGTGATGGTCTGGTTCGCAAGATCGATGGTCAGCGTCGCATTGGCGCCGCGCTGCGCATCATCCATCAGCTTTTCGATATCTTCAGGCGGAAGGATGACCGGCAGGATGCCGTTCTTGAAACAGTTGTTGTAAAAGATATCGGCGAAGGATTCCGATATGACACAGCGGATGCCGAAGTCCAGCAGCGCCCAGGGGGCGTGCTCGCGGCTCGATCCGCAGCCGAAATTCTTTCCGGTCACCAGAATTTTCGCATTCCGGTAGGCCGGCTTGTTGAGCACGAAATCCGGCACCTCCGCGCCATCGGGCGTAAAGCGCATTTCATCGAACAGATGCTCGCCGAGACCGGAGCGCTTTATCGTCTTGAGATACTGTTTGGGGATGATCTTGTCGGTATCGACATTGATCATCGCCAGGGGTGCGGCGACACCCTCCAGACGGTCGAATTTTTCCATTGCACACCGGTTCCTTTTTTCCGCCGCCCTAGGTCATGAAGAGAGCAGCCCGACCAGATAATAGATCAGATAAATCACCGCGACGACCCCGAGCGCGCGTCCGATGCGCCGGCCCCAGACTTCGCTCCAGTCCTGCGCGCCGCCGGGCTGCTGCGTGTCATGCGCAGCACCGAGCAGCTTTTCGGATTGTTCGGCGAGGCGTTCAAGGTCGCGCCGCGCCGCCTTTGCCTTGGCGGCATGTCTGTCGCGGGTTTTCCTGTCGTTCATGGCCATCAACACTTGCATTGCCGCCGGCGCGGATCTCTATCAACGGCCATGGCGTGCGCCCGACAATACACCGTACACTGTGCCCAAAAAAGCACCCTCTAGCGCAGCGACTCCTCGGATGCAGGCGCGGACACGAGGCTTCTCTTCGCCGAGGGCGCGGCGTCGGCATAGCACCGGAAAATCGCCTCGCAGCGCCGGTCCCCCGGCGGATGGGCCGCATCGCCGGGCCGCCCGGCAAACAGCGACTGACAGACTCTGACGACGCCCCGCTTGCTCAGCCAGCGTTCGGTGCGCCCCCGCTTGACCGCATAACAGTCCGCCGCGCTTTCGTTGCCGCCATTGATCTGGTGGCCGCACTCATGGGCATAGACAAACATTCTGACTTCCCGCGGCAGGCGCCGCAATTTGCCCGGATTGAGAAAGATCAGGCCGCGCACCGCACCGCCATAGTCGGGGAAATACGGGGCGATGACGGTCTTGGCGGTGCCGCAGGACATGCGCCGCTTGCCGATCCGGTAATTGCCCGGCGGCAATATGGTCGCGCCCTTCAGCAGGGCCGAGATTCTTTCGGTCGCCGCCCCCGGCCCAGAAAGACCCGCCAACCCGAAGGCCGCGGCGGCAAAGATCATCGCAAGGAAGCCGCCAGTACGCATGCCCTGACCCCGTATTCCGCCTCGAAACCGGAAGTATGGGGAATTATCGCCGATTTGGCAAATGAGCGGGGCCCTCAGCCCGGGTCACGCACATCGACGAACCGCCCGGCGATGGCGGCCGCGGCGGCCATCGCCGGAGACACCAGATGGGTGCGCCCGCCACGGCCCTGACGGCCCTCGAAGTTGCGGTTGGAGGTCGAGGCGCAGCGCTGTTCGGGTTCAAGCTTGTCGGCATTCATGGCCAGACACATGGAACAGCCCGGTTCGCGCCATTCAAAACCGGCCTTGACAAAAATATCATCGAGACCTTCGGCTTCCGCCTGGGCCTTGACCAGGCCGGAACCCGGCACGATCATCGCGTTGACATGGCCATTGACGCTGCGCCCTTCGACCAGCTTCGCCACGGCGCGCAGATCCTCGATCCGCCCGTTGGTGCACGAGCCGATGAACACCCGGTCGATGGTGATGTCGCGCATGGGCGTGCCGGCGCTCAGCCCCATATAGTCGAGAGAACGCTGCATCGACGCCCGTCTGGCTTCGTCGGCGACGTCGGCCGGATCGGGCACGCAGCCTTCAATGGAAACGACGTCTTCAGGGCTGGTTCCCCAGGTCACCAGAGGCGGCAGGTTGGCGGCGTCAAGGCGGATTTCGCGGTCAAACCGCGCGCCATCATCCGAATGCAGTGTCTGCCAGTAGTCGAGCGCGCGCTCCCAATCCTTTCCTTTCGGCGCGCGCGGCGTGCGCGCGACATAGTCGAATGTCTTTTGGTCCGGCGCGACAAGGCCCGCCCGGGCGCCGGCCTCGATGGTCATGTTGCAGACCGTCATGCGCCCTTCCATGGACAGCGCCAAAATGGCCGCACCGGTATATTCGATGACGTGGCCGGTGCCGCCGGCCGTGCCGATCTCGCCGATGATCGACAGAATAATGTCTTTTGCCGCAACCCCCTCCGGCGCCACCCCGTCGACCACCACGCGGAAGTTCTTGGCCTTTTTCTGGATCCAGGTCTGGGTGGCCAGCACATGCTCAACCTCGGACGTGCCGATGCCATAGGCCAGCGCGCCAAAGGCGCCATGGGTCGAGGTGTGACTGTCACCGCACACGATGGTCGTGCCGGGCAGCGTAAAGCCCTGCTCGGGCCCGATGATGTGGACGACGCCCTGGCGCGTGTCCACCTCATCGAAATATTCGATGCCGAATTGCGCACAATTGGCGGCAAGGGTTTCGACCTGCAACAGGGATTCAGGGTCCGTTATGCCTTTGGAGCGGTCGGTGGTGGGAACATTGTGATCGACGACGGCAAGGGTTTTTTCCGGCGCGCGAACCCTGCGCCCGGACATCCGCAGCCCCTCGAAGGCCTGGGGGCTGGTCACCTCGTGGACCAGATGCCGGTCAATATAAATCAGGCAGGTGCCGTCATCCGCGCTGTGTACGAGATGATCGTCCCAGATCTTGTCATAAAGGGTTCTGGGAGCCGGCATTGTGCACCTGTGGGATTATGACATTTGCGCCGGCGGAGCCGGACCGGTTTTCACGATTTCGCCTTGGCGGCCTCAGGTTTTGTCTTGCTGCCCGCCGCCGCGGCCGGTTTGCCTTTTGCGCCTTTTGCGCCTTTTGCTTCACGTTGGCGCTGGTCCTGGCGTTCGGCGATGCGGGCCGCCTTGCCGCGCAGCCCGCGCAGATAATAGAGCTTTGCGCGGCGCACCTTGCCGCGGCGCACGACATCGATGGAATCGATCATCGGGCTGTGCAGCGGAAACACCCGCTCCACCCCTTCGCCATAGGAGATCTTGCGCACCGTGAAGCTCGCATTGAGCCCACCGCCATTGCGCGCGATGCAGACCCCTTCATAGGCCTGAACCCGTTCGCGCTGGCCTTCCTTGACCTTGACGTTGACCCGTACCGTGTCGCCGGGCGCGAATTCCGGGACCGGCCGCGCGGCCTCAAGCGCCGCCTGCTGCTCTTTTTCGATTTCTTCAATCAGGTTCATGGAGCCGGTCCTCGTTCCTACAATCCGCCGCAGGTCCTATCATCACCCGGGGCACTCTGACAATGTTAAATACACGAAAAACGGTTAATCACCGGTCCGGTTTTCGCCCTTTTCGGGCCTCGTAGGCCGCCCACAGGTCGGG
This sequence comes from Hyphomicrobiales bacterium, assembly GCA_027058735.1. Classification (GTDB taxonomy): domain Bacteria; phylum Pseudomonadota; class Alphaproteobacteria; order Rhizobiales; family JALURZ01; genus JALURZ01. The sequence continues at coordinate 5,771 of JALURZ010000242.1, forward strand.
GCGGCGCCGCCTGGTGTCGGCACGCGCGCGGGCGCGGCGCCATTGCACGATCTTGTTGTGGTCGCCCGAGGTCAGCACCGGCGGTATCGCACGCCCCTCCCAATCCCGGGGCCGCGTATAATGCGGGTGTTCCAGCAGCCCGGTCTCAAAGCTCTCTTCATCCAGGGAACCTTCGGCGCCGACGACCCCGGGCAGCAGCCGCACGGCCGCATCCATCAGCGCCAGCGCCGCCACCTCGCCGCCCGAAAGAACGAAATCGCCGATGCTGATCTGTTCCAGCGCGCGGGCTTCGAGAACCCGCTCATCGAGCCCTTCAAACCGGCCGCACAGCACGATCGCACCCGGCCCTTCGGCAAGCCGGCGGACCCGCCTCTGGGTCAGCGGCGTCCCGCGCGGCGTCAGATATATCGCGGGCACATCGCCGTGACCGCGCGCGGCATGATCGAGTGCGGCGGCCACCACATCGGCGCGCATCACCATGCCGGGCCCGCCGCCGGCCGGCGTATCGTCGACCGAGCGATGGGCGCCGATGCCGAAATCGCGCAGATCGACCGTCTCGAGCGACCAGACGCCGCGCTCCAGCGCCCTGCCCGCCAGCGACGCCCCCAGCGGGCCGGGAAACATTTCAGGAAAGAGCGTCAGGACGCTCACGGTCCATCGCTTTGTCATCCGAGCCTCAGTTTCAGGCCGATATGGGAGGCCTGAAATCCCGCCTTTTGGTAAAATGCGATTGCCTCGGGCCGGGTCTTGTCGCTGGTGAGCTGCACCAGCACACAGCCGCGCTTGCGCGCCCGGGCGATGGCGTGCTCGACGAGCGCGCGCCCGATACCGGACCCGCGATGCCTGCGCGCCACGCGCACGCCCTCGATCTGGGCGCGTTCGCCGCCGGTGTGGGTGAGGCCGGGGATGAACGTGAGCTGCAGACAGCCGCACACAACGCCGGCGCATTCGGCGACGAGCAGAAAGTTGCGATCATCCTGCGAGATCGCCGCAAAGGCGGCCCGGTAGGGGGCCGGGTTGGCCGTCAGATCGTCCTCCCGCTCCCGGCCCAGCGGATCGTCGCCCAGCAGGGTTACGACCGCATACAGATCGCCGCCGCGCGCCTCGCGAATGTGCACATTGCCGACCGTGCCCATATCGGCTCCCTCACGGATTGTCAGTCGTCCTGCATGGTTTCGGGCCAGACCACGACAAGTCGCTTCGCCGCCAGATCGACCTCGGGAACGAACGCCTTCGTAAATGGCAAAAGTTCCGTTTCGCGCTGTTTTTTCAGTGCGATTTCAAGCAGGTCGCCGGCGCCGAAATTCTGCACCCCCGCGACCGCGCCAAGATGTTCGCCGCTTTCGCTCTCCACCCTCAGGCCGATCAGCTCCGCGTGATACCAGCTCTCCTCGCCCGCCTCCGGCAGGGCCGAGGCGGCGATGTAGAGCCGTGTTCCCTTGAGCCGGTCGGCCGCCGCCCGGCTGGTCACCCCCTCGATGCGGGCAACCAGCGACTTGCCCACCGCTTTCAGCGCGGTGATGCGAAAGCGCGCCGATCCGTCCTGCGTCTCCAGTTCCCCATAGCGCGCGATATCCCCCGGCACCTGGGCAAAGGACTTGAGCCTGACCTCGCCGCGCACCCCGTGGGCGCCCGCGATGGCCCCCAGCAGAATGCGCTCCTCACCGCACACAGGGCCTCACATTCCGGATTTTTCGTCTTCCTTCGATTCATCGCCGCCGGCCTTTTCGGCGGGCGCCTCGCCGGCATCCTCGCCCGCACCGTCATCGCCGGGCTCCGGCGCGGCCTCAGCGCTTTCCTCAGCCGCCTCGCCAGCCTGCTGCGCGGGCGCCTCTTCGGCCTTGGCGGCCGCCTTGGCGTCAATCTCGGCCTGGCGCCTGGCCTCCTCGCGCTCAAGGCGCTTCTTGCCGGGCTTCGCCTTGATGGGATTGTTGCGCGCATCGCGTTTCATGATGCCGGCTTCATCCAGGAACCGGTTGACCCGGTCGCTCGGCAACGCGCCATGGCCGAGCCAGTGCCTGATGCGCTCGGCATCGAGCCGCACCCGGTCATCATGGTCTTTCGGCAGCAGCGGATTGTAGGTGCCCAGTTTTTCGATAAAACGGCCATCGCGCGGGGCGCGCACGTCCGCGACAACAATGCGGTAATAGGGGCGCTTCTTCGCCCCGGCTCTCGCCAGCCTTATTTTCAGTGCCATTTCGGTCCGTTCTCCTGAAATTCGAATTCTGTTCGGGTTGACTTGCTCGATCGCGATTATTTCTTCTTGCCCGGCAGGGGCGGCATCATGCCCGGCGGGCCGCCAAGCCCCGGCAGGGCGCCGGGCATGCCCATTCCGGGCGGCAGTTGCGGCGGCTCCCCGGGGGGCAGCCCCTCCGGCGGCATCGGCGGCATGCCGCCGCCACCGAAAAG
>JALURZ010000243.1 GCA_027058735.1 Hyphomicrobiales bacterium
CTGCGGATTGAGCACCGCCATCATCAGTTGCGGCCCGCCCGGCGATATCGGCCGCGGCATGATGGTGAGCGGGTCGAATTTGTAATACTGCCCGTCCCAGGAAACCTCTTCCTCGCTCAGAAGTTTCTGCAGCACCTCCAGGGACTCGTTGAACCTGTCCAGGCTCTCCTCCATGGGGACACCCAGCCGCTCCATCTCGAAGGCAAAGGCGCCGCGCCCGACCCCGAGCATCAAGCGCCCCTTGGTGAAGATCTCGGCGGCGATGACTTCGCCGGCGAATATGCGCATGTCATGCAGCGGCAGAACCGCGACCGAGGTGAGGATCTTCACGCGAGCGGTATGCGCCGCGATCAGCGTGGCGAACTGCAGCGGGGCCGGCATCATCAGGATATTCACCAGATGGTGTTCGGTGATGGAAACCGACTCATAGCCGAGTCTGTCGGCAAGGACCGCCTGTTCGAGCATGTCGTTGAATATGCGCGCGCCGCCATAGGACTTGTCAGGATAATAGGGGCTGAGCTGAATGGTGAATTCCACGGATGTCTCGCTCGCAAAGGCCGGGGCGACAGGAGGGTCCAGGGCGACTTTGGCAAACCCCCGGGCAATAGTATACGGGAATCACGGGGGATTATTCGTCTCGCGGCCATATCGGTGCTGCGCGCCGGGCCTGCGGCGGCGCGGCCTGACCCGGCCGGGGGCGTCCGCGCCGCTGGAACGATCCCAAGCCGTGGCTTGTCAGGGCTTGGTTTCAGCCGGTTCCAGTTTGTCCTGGGTTTTGTTTTCAAAATCGCCGGCCTCGTGGCGTTCGCGGAGCTGTTCTTCCAGAGGCCCCGAAACGCGGTTGACCATGCGCCCGCGCCCGACTGCCGCGCGGCGCGCGATCTGCTTCGTCCACCGGTTGACGTGCGTGTAGCTCTTCGCATCGAGGAATTCGGCCGCGTCATAGGCCTTGTTCAGCACCAGCGCGCCATACCACGGCCAGATGGCCATATCGGCGATCGTGTACTCGTCCGCGCACATATATTCGTTGTCCGCCAGATGCCGGTCGAGCACATCGAGCTGGCGCTTCACTTCCATGGCGTACCGGTCGATTGCATATTCGAACTTTTCCGGCGCATAGGCGTAAAAATGCCCGAACCCGCCGCCGAGATAGGGCGCGCTGCCCATCTGCCAGAACAGCCAGTTGAGGCATTCGGCCCGCTTCGCCGGGTCGCCGGGCAAGAACGCGCCGAATTTTTCCGCCAGATAAAGCAGGATCGCGCCGGATTCGAACACCCGTATCGGGGGCGCGGCGCCGTGGTCCACCATAGCCGGGATCTTGGAGTTGGGATTGATCTCGACAAATCCGCTGGAAAACTGTTCGCCGTCGTTGATCCGGATCAGCCAGGCGTCATATTCCGCCCCGTCGTGCCCCGCCGCCAGCAGTTCTTCCAGCATCACCGTCACCTTCACGCCGTTGGGTGTCGCGAGTGAATAAAGCTGGATCGGGTGCCGTCCCACGGGCAGGTCCCTGTCATGGGTCGCGCCGGCCACCGGGCGGTTGATATTGGCAAACGCGCCACCGCTTTCCATCTCCCATTTCCAGACTTTCGGCGGTGTATAGGCGGAGGCGTCATTCATGGGGGCGGGATCCCTGTGGTGCGTAAGGCGCGGGCGAACAGGTTTAGCGCAACGGGCGGGGGGATGCACGGGGTGATTTCGGTCGCCCTGCTTTAGCCGCCGGCGACGATATTGGCCGCAATCCACGCGGCCAGATCGTCCTGCGACAGCGTGCCGTCCGCCACGCTCAGCATCGTCAATACACAATCGCCGTCAGACGCCGCCAACTCAAAACCATTGAGCGCCAGAAATAATTCCGCGCACACAAAAGCGGTGCGCTTGTTGCCATCAATGAACGGATGGTTTTTGACGATCCCGTAAGCATAAGCCGCCGCCAGCTTCGCTACCCCTTCGCGGCCCGCACGGGCGGGCCTGTCATAGGCAAACATGTTTTGAGGTCGCGCCAGAGCCGATTCCAGAAGGCTTTTGTCTCTCACGCCCTCAAGGCCGCCATGTTCGGCCAGCTGCTCATCATGGATTGCGACAACGATCTCGTTACGGACCCAGAGGATTTCCGTCATTTGGCAAGTTCATGCAACACGGCCCGGCGCTTTTTCATGATTTTTCGCGCCACATCCATTTGCTGGCTGAATTCGTCGTCATAGGGCGTGATCGTGTAGCCGTCCGGCGTTTCCGTCAGATAGACAAGATCGCCGCTCTCCAAATTCATCCTGTCGCGGATTTCCCGGGGCAAAACCATGCCCACCGAGTTGCCAATCCTTGTCAGCTTCAGCTTCATGACCGGGGTGCCTTTTGTAATTACATATATAAAAACCACAAATACATATGTTACTACATATGTAGGTGTTTATCAAGCCCCACGCGCAGAGGCTAGCCTGGCGCGTGTAAACCTGAAATTGTGCGCATAAACAGGGACCTGTTTATGAGTCCAAGACCGAATCTGATGGACTCTCAACCTCGAATTCTTCCAGCAAGAAATCAATGGTGGCAGGATCGCGAAGTTTGCAGACAATATGTGGATTGGCAAATATACCTTTGAAGGTTTTCGCCTGTGCAGGATCGAACACCTTCTTCCACTCAATCCCCACGACATATTCAGCTAATGTTGGATCGTCCGAATCATGCATCAATCCCGGATGCTCAAGCGGCTGATCGAACAGCGGGCCATCCGGTGTTTGGAACTCTGAGCCGATCGCTTTTTCGGATGTGACTATGCCGTGTCCGATATAGCCGTTCCCTTTGTCATAAACGAAAACGTTATCGCCAACGCTCAGTTGATCGAGCGACTTCGAATAAAATTCTCCACCGCCAGCCGCGACAAAGCCATATTGTTTGTAGTCTTCCCACGATCGGTTTTCATTCAGCCCGGCGTTCACAAATAAGTATCCCGACCAAGGCGGGCGTACCTTTCGTTCGTATCGCTCTTCGACTTCTGACTGATCAAGCAGGAAGTTAGTCGTCAACCACTCCTGACCATCTGTTTCAAAGACATTAAAGAACGCTGTGTTGATACTGACGCCGTGTTCTTCAGACAAATATTCAACAATTCGCCGGGATGCTGGATCAAGTTCGCTTGCAACAATCAACATTGAGTGCGATCCATTGAGCCTTTCGGGAATCCGTTCGCCAAAATGGTCCTGAAACACAATTGTTAAACGTTTCTGATGATACCGCTCCGCCATTTCATAAATTTGAGGTGTAACCAACGTTCGAATCCATGAACCATAGTCCAACACCTGCGCCACGATATCGCGCGGTGTCCGATCCTTTTTTAGTTCTATTGCGATCAACCCACCTGTCCGATCAAGCGCCAGAAGATCAATATATTTCCCATGGTCAGTGGAAACTTGCCGCCCGATGATAACGGCATCCAAACCCAATAATCCCGGATCATTTGCAACCCATTCTTCAATGAGACTTTCTTTGGAAAGTGCTCGCGCCTGCGCTTTCACAAGTTTCCCGTTTTCCACTTTGAAAAGATTGCTCATCATTTGGCCCTGTCATAATTCATTCTTTTTAATCACCCCACCCGCACCTCAAACACACATTCCCCCCCGCCCTCATTCGCGCAGCGGGTTTCTTCGCAGGTTAGCGTGTGCGGGCCGTCTGTGCTTTCGCCGGCGACCCAGGCGAGTGCGCCGGGGAAGCAGCCGGTGAAGAGGTAGCAGAGCTTGCCGGGCCGGTTTTCGGCGTTGCCGAGCACGAAGCAGGAGTTTTTCACCCGCACCTCGCCGCAGCCGGTTTCCGGGTCGATCGATCCGCCGTCGAACTGCGCCCAGCCGCGTTGCGACAGGCGTTTGAGATAGTGGTGGAAGACCGCCATGCCGGTGAGGCCGTGGACCTTTGCCTCGTGCGCGCACCAGCTATGGGCGGATTTGTGGCCCGAGGCGTAGAGTTGCCGGGCATAGGCCGCCCGGCCGATGGCGTCCTCGACGACGTTCTGGTTGTTGATGAAAAAATGCCGCGGCAGATAGATCATGGGCAGGCCGTCAGTGGTCCAGATGCCGGTTTTTTCATCCACGTCGATGGGAACCTGCGGATCGCCCATGGCCTATTCCCCCCACACATCGCCAAGCAGGCGCAGCCAGTTTTCGCCCAGCACCTTGCGCATGCGCGCCTCGCTCCAGCGCGCGCGCGCCATGGCCGCCGTCAGGTTGGGATAATCGCTTAAGCTTCGGATGCCTTCCGGGTTGGTGATGTCGCCAAAGTCCGTCAGTTTGCGCCCGGTGCCCTTGTCATGGGTGATCCAGCGGAAAAATTCCGCATCATAGCCTTGGGTGAAATCGGTGCCGAAGCCGACCGCGTCCTCGCCCGCGATATTGATGACATAGTCCATGGCTTCCACATAATCGTCCACGGTCGCCTTCGGCCCCTTCTTCAGGAAGGCCGGAAACATGGTGACGCCGATGAACCCGCCCTTGTCGGCGATGAACCTGAGCTGTTCGTCGGATTTGTTGCGCGCATGCTCTTTCAGGCCCGACGGCAGGCAATGGCTGTAGGCGACGGGCTTCTTCGAGGCCTCGATCACATCATGCGAGGTTACAGCCCCCACGTGGGAGAGATCGCAAAGAACGCCCACCCGGTTCATTTCGCCCACCAGGTCATGGCCGAAATCGGACAATCCGCTGTCGGTGCTCTCATAACATCCGCTGCCCGCCAGATTCTGCGTATTATAGGTGATCTGCGCGATGCCGACGCCCGCATCCTTGAAAATCTCGACAAAGCCCAGATCGTCCTCATAGGCCGACGTATTCTGGAAACCCAGAACGATGGCGGTCTTGCCGTCGATCTTGGCCTGGCGGATATCGGCGATGCTGCGCGCCTTGACGATGAGATCCCCGTGATCGCGGAACCACTCGTTCCAGCGCGCGATATTGACCATGGTGTCGCGAAAGTTCTCCCACACGCAGCACGTGCAGTTGGCCGCCGTCAACCCGCCCTTGCGCATGTCCCTGAACACATCGTGGCTCCAGCGCGAAACCACCAGCCCATCGAAGATGACGGCCTCATCATGGAGTTCATCGGCGTTCATGAATTCCCCCCTTTCGCGCGGGCGTCGCCGCGTATCTTTTGCCTGTCGCGGCCAGTATAGCGCCTTGCGGGCCGAACCCAAGCGCAGGCCCGGATTTTTCCAGCGGCGGCACGGCGCGCGCGTGACAAACCCGGGCCGGTTCGCTTAGATTTGGCCCCGGTGAACAGACCAGATTGGCCCGTCCAGACGATCGAGGTGCCGCCCATGACCCGCCATGATTGCCGCAACGTACCCGTTTCCCACCACGACCAGAGCGCCATCGACCGGCTCGATGGGTTGCTGGAGGACAGCCTGGCGTTTGCCGGCGATCCCGTTGCCGGGGCGGACGCGCTGCTGGCTGAACACCCCGATTTCATCATGGGGCACTGCTTCAAGGCGGGTCTGCTGACCCAGTCCATGGAGGTGCGGATCTATGATGAGATGGTCAGCAGCGTCGAAGCGGCGGAAAAACTGGCGCCAAACGCAAATGAGCGCGAGCGCGGCCACATAGCGGCGGTGCGCGCCTGGATCGACGGCGATTTCTCGCTCGCCGTGCAGCACTGGGAAGAGGTGGTGATCGCCTGTCCTCATGATCTTCTGGCGTTGCAGCTGGTGCATCTGAGCGATGTGCTGCTGGGAGATACGCTCGGCCAGCGCGATTCGGTCGCGCGGGTCTTTCCGCTGTGGGATGAAGACATGCCCGGATATGAATTCGTGCTCGGGCTGTATTCCTTCGGGCTGGAGGAGAACCGCGATTTCTCCCGCGCCGAGGAACTGGGCCGGCGGGCGGTGGCCATGCGCCCGGCCCACCCTTATGCCATTCATGCGGTCGCCCATGTGCTGGAAATGTCGGGGCGCCAGTCCGGCGGCATCTGGTGGATGACCAGCCGCACGGCTGACTGGGCCGACAGCAATTTCGACAACCACCTGTGGTGGCACCTGGCGCTGTTTCACCTTGACCTCAACCAGATCGACACGGTTTTGTCCATCTATGACAACCATTTGCGCCAGCGCGACCATATCGGCGACAAATATTCCGAACTGGATTCGGCCGCCTTGCTGTGGCGGCTCAATCTGCTGGGCATCGATGTTGGCGCGCGCTGGCGCGAACTGGCCGACAGTTGGGAACCCTCCGCGACCGACACCTTGTATGCGTTCAACGATGTGCATGCCATGATGACCTTCGTCTCCGACAACCGCACGCAGGCCGCCAGCAGGCTGCTCAACGCCAATGAACGCTATGTGGACCATGCGACCGACGCCAATGCGGCGATGAGCCGGATTATCGGCCTGCCTTTTTCGCGGGCGTTGCAGGCCTTTGCCGCCGGCCGATATGACGAATGCGTCGATACCATGATCCCGGTCCGCTACCGCACCCACCGGCTGGGGGGCAGCGCCGCCCAGCGCGACATTATCGGCTGGACCCTGCTGGAGGCGGCCCTGCGTGCCAAACGCTACCGGCTTGCCCTCGCGCTCGCCCATGAGCGCTGCGGCACCAAGCCAACCAGCCCGCAGAACTGGAACTTCGTCGCCCGCGCCCATAAGGGCCTGGGCAATGACGCACTGGCGGGCAAGGCCGAAGCCAGGGCGGAGTCGCTGATCGCCGCCTGATTCCCGCGCTGCGCTGTTGAAACCGTCAGCCCGTCCCGTGGCGCCGCTGCGCCGCGGCGGAACCGGCCTTTTGAACTTTTTTCGCGATGGCGCGTCTCATGGACACGGACAGCGGGCCGGGATGTGCTATATGGTCGTTCCATTGACCTCCGGCGATCTTGGCAGACGGGAAATCTTGCAAGGAGAAGAATAATGTTCAAGACCCTGACACTCACAGCGATCGCTGGTGCTGTTTCGGCAATGGCCATGGGTGCTGCGGTGCATTCCGCGAGTGCCAACCATGTGCGGGGCGGGACCACCTATAATTTCAATATCAAATGCATCGCCGACAACAAGCCGTGCGAAGGCCGCAGCGCCACGCACGCAAATCCGCGGCCCGCGGTCAGATATGTTCCACCCTCATCTTCAGGTTTGCTCCAGCGCGCCGCCGGTCCCCTCATGGGCGGTGAAGGCGGCGGCGGTGCCGGCGGCGGCGGTGGCGGCGGTGGCGGCGGCGGTGGCGGCCGCTAAGCCCCGCCTGCAATCCCAGCTTCAGCTTTCAATCCGGAGCAGGACGGGCCCCGCGGCCGTCCTGTTGCGTCGCCCGGGGCGGATTTCTTGCCGCCGATACGTGCAAACCGGGGTGTTCCACGCTCCAACCCGTCCGGACGGGGGGAAAATCAATGCATCTCCTTTGAACCTTTTTTCGCGACGGCGCGTCTCATGGACACGGACAGCGGGCCGGAGTGTTCAATCGGACAGAAAACCGGCCATCGGCCGTCTCGCAAAGACAGTCCAGTTCAAGGAGACCAAAATGTTCAAGCCCCTGACACTCACAGCGATCGCAGTTGCCGTTTCGGCAATGGCCATGAGCACTGCCTCCAATACCGCGGAAGCAAAGCACACCAGCGGCACGACCACCTATAACTTCACGACCGATTGCATCTATGATGCGAAATCGTGCGATGGCGAACAGCAGAACCGCAGGCGGGCGCGGCGTATCATCTTTCTCTTGCCCCCTCCGGCTCCCGTCCGGCCAGGTCCCAATCTGGAGGTTGGTGAAGGCGAAGGCGGCGGCGGTGCCGGTGGCGGCGGCGGTGGCGGTGCCGGCGGCGGCGGTGGCGGTGGCGGCGGCGGAGCCGGCGGACGCTAATCTCCACTCCCATCCGTATTTTCCAAGACGTGATGAGACGGCCCGCCGGGCCGTCTTTTCATGTCAGGCCGTCGAGATCCGGCCGCGCGCCGGCGGGGGCGCTTTCACGAACGCACCCGCCAGCACAAGCGAAAGCCTGGATCGAAAACGGTCACCTTGTCCGTCCCCACATCGATTTGCGCCTCGAACGGCCCGGGAGCGGCGGATTTTTCTAACATCACGGTGTCCCGGTTCGGCTCCAGAGCGTAAAATTTCGGGCCGTTGAGCGATGCAAAGCGCTCCAGCGCGTCAAGCGCGCCGTCTTCCTCGAACACATGCGCCAGGCAGGCCAGGGCGACCGGTGCGTTGAATATGCCGGCGCACCCGCATGCGCTTTGCTTGGCGCCGTCCCCGTGGGGCGCTGAATCGGTTCCCAGAAAGAACCGTTCATCGCCCGATGTCGCCGCCTTGCGCAGCGCCAGCCGGTGCGCCTCGCGCTTGGCGACCGGCAGGCAGAAATAATGCGGACGCATACCGCCCACCAGCATGGCGTTGCGGTTGAGGATCAGATGGTGCGGCGTGATCGTGCCGGCGGTGCCGCCATCGGCCGCCATCACGAAATCGACGCCCTGGTACGTGGTCACGTGTTCGAGCACGATCTTCAGGGATGGGAAACGCTCGCGAAGTGGGAAGAGAACGGTATCGATAAAGACCGCCTCGCGATCGAAGATGTCCACATCATCCGCGACCACCTCGCCATGCACCAGCAGGGGCAGCCCGATCTCCGCCATGGTTTCCAGAACGCCATGGACCCGTTCAATATCCCTCACCCCGTGAGCGGAGTTTGTGGTGGCGCCCGCCGGATAGAGCTTGACGGCGGAAATCAGCCCCGCCTTGGCGCCGGCGCGCACATCGCCGGCATCGGTGGTATCCGTAAGATACAGCGTCATCAGCGGGGTGAAGGTCATTGCCGATGGCAGGGCCGCGAGGATCCGCTCGCGATAGGCGTACGCCATGGCGGTGGTTGTCACCGGCGGCGACAGGTTGGGCATGACGATGGCGCGGGCGAAATGACGCGCGGTATAGGGCAGCACCGCCTTCAGCATCTCGCCGTCGCGCAGATGCAGGTGCCAGTCATCGGGCCGCGCGATGCGCAGGGACGTGCGTTCGTTCATTGCGCGGCCCTTGTCGGTGCCGCAAGGGGCCGCGAATATAACCGCCCGAAGGGCAATTCGTCATTGATGCCGGCGAGCCGCAGGCAGTGCCAGATCATGGCGTGGTTTGACGAGGTGACCGGCTTGCCCAGTCCGGCTTCGAGATCGGCCACTATCTCCACCAGCCGCAAACTGGTGCATGATACGAACACGCCATCGACATCGCCGCGTGCGCCGATTTCGAGCACCGCCCGGCGGACCGACGCCGGATCGATCCGCCCGACAATATTGTCGTCTTCTTCGTTGAAGGAGCCAAACACCGGCACCGCGATGCCGCGCGCGCCGAGATAGGAGCGAACCGCCTCGTTGACATCGCGCCGGTAGGGGGTGAGCACCGCGACACGGCGCACGCCGAGGGCCGCGAACGCGGCGAAGGCGCCGGTAACGGGCGTCGTGCAGGCCACATCGGCGCGGACATCGCGGATGCGGGCAAAGATTTCCTCTTCGCCGAGCACCATCGACGCCGAGGTGCATCCGAAGCCCACCACATCGAGCGGCAGGCCGGGAACCAGCAGTTCGACCGCCGGTCCAATGCGCGGTGCCATGGCGCTCAGGGTCTCGGGCGTGACCCGCGCGTCGCAGAAAACGCGCGTCTGATAAAGCGCGACGCCATCGGCGGGAAGGACGGTGCGGAATTCATGCTCCAGGGTCTGGTCGTTCGACAGCACGATCACGCCGATGCGCCCCCGGGCACCCACGCCGTGATCGGTCTCGAAGCGCAGGTGTTCGCGCAAGTCGAAACCGGCTTCGCGATCGATTTTCCGGGTCTGCGTCATTGGGCCTCCTTGTCCCCGTGCTCAATTGCGCGCCAGGGTCATGCCGTCGAGGGGAATGTCAGGCGTTCTGCCGGCGACGATGTCGGCCGCGATCCGCGCCGCGCCGAAAGCCATGGTCCAGCCCATATGTCCGTGCCCGGTATTGAAATAGAGATTTTCAAACCCGCCGCGGCCGAAGACAGGCGTCCCCTCCGGCGTCATGGGCCGCAGGCAGGCGCGCATGTCGGCGCGCTCATAATCGGCGGCCCGGGGAATGATTTCGTGGGCAACATTCAGAATATTGGCGAAATCAGAAGGCCGGTGACCAAGATCGTAGCCTGAAAACTGCGCCGTTGAGGTGAACCGGATGGTATCGCCCATGCGGCAATAGGCAAGCAGGCGGTCCTCATCGACCGCGCTCAGCCGCGGCGGCGCATGGTCCGGCCCAATGGGTGCGGTCATGGAATAGCCCTTGACCGGATAGATCGGGAGGCGGACCCCGACCGGTTTGGTCAGATGCGGGCTCCACACACCCGCCGACAGGACATAGGCATCGGCGTTCATGGTGCCGGCGCCGGTCGCAATGCCTTCAATTTTTTTGCCACTCGCAATCAACCGCTCAACATTGGTGTTGAAGTGAAACACCGCGCCCTTCGCTTCGCAGGCCCTGGCCAGTTCGCGGGTAAACAGGTTGGAATTGCCGCTTTCCTCGTCATGGCCGAAGATCCCGCCGGCTATTTTGTCGCGCACCGGCTCGAAGACGGGGTCGATCTCGACGATCCGGGCCGTGTCCACCACATCGAACTCGCGGCCTGCATCGCCAATCATCCGCATGTTGGCGATGCCCGCCTTCAGGGACTGCTCTGAGCGGTAATAAAAGATGATGCCATCCCTGATATGGTCGAAGACCGGCTTGACCTCATCGATCAACAGGTGCAGGCGGGCTTGCGAATAGGCGGCCAGGCGCAGCTTTCTGAGGGTATTGGTCCGCGCCCGGCCGGCGGTGCACTGGCGGAAGAATTTCAGCGTCCAGCGCCAGAAATCCGGATCGAGCGTGGGGCGGATGCGAAACGCCTGGTCGTTGCGGTAAAACGACTTGAGCAGGATCCCGGGCACCTTGGGCGATGCCCAGGCAAACGAATGGCTGGGCGCGATCAGCCCCGCATTGGCATAAGACGCCGCCTGCGCCACCGCCGGTTCGCGCTCGACGATTTCCACCTCATGGCCATCGCGCAGCAACTCATAGGCGCAGGTCACCCCGACGACCCCGGCGCCAATTACGATGATTTTCATGTCCGCCCCGTTTGCAACACCCCGACCCCGTTGCCTGATGTGCCCGTGTGCTCCACTGTATAGCCATCGGCGCCGCAACAACAGTGGCCTTGCGTGGGTGTTTTGTGCCGGATGTGGAGAACGGAATGAAGGATCGGGACGGATCGCTCCTGCTGGACGGGCGCCAGTCGCCGCGGGCCGTGGCCATCCAGCGCGGCGTTTTGCGGGTCTTGCGCGAGCGGGGATTTGCCGCCATGTTCGAAGTGACCCTGTCCAACGCGCGCCGCGCCGATGTCATGGCCATCGGGCGCACCGGTGAAATCTGGATTGTTGAAATCAAATCGTCGCTGGAGGACTTTCGCGCCGACGGCAAATGGCGCGGCTACCGCGACTATTGCGACCGGCTGCTTTTCGCGGTGGCCCGGGATTTTCCGGCCGACGTTCTGCCCGCCGACACCGGCCTTATCCTGGCCGACCCTTATGGCGGCGAAATCATCCGCGATGCGCCCGAGCACAAGCTCAGCGGCGCCCGCAGAAAAGCGGTGACCCTGCGCTTCGCGCACGCCTGCGCGCGCCAGCTCCACGCCCTGCGCGATCCTGATCCGGCCTAGGCGGCGCGCGCGAAATATCAGCGTGGCGCGCGTTTCGCCAGAATACGCTGCAACGTGCGCCGGTGCATGTTGAGCCGGCGCGCGGTTTCCGAGATATTCCGGTCACACAACTCATAAACCCGCTGAATATGCTCCCAGCGGACGCGGTCGGCCGACATGGGATTGTCCGGCGGCTCAGGCTGTTCGCCCGGCGGCGCCATGAGCGCGTCGAACACCTCATCGGCATCCGCCGGCTTGGCCAGATAGTCGGTCGCGCCAAGCTTTATCGATGTGACGGCGGTGGAAATATTGCCATAGCCGGTGAGGACGATGGCGCGAGCATCGCTGCGCGCGGCGTGCAATGCGGCAATGACGTCCAGCCCGTTGCCATCGCCAAGGCGCATGTCCACGACGGCGAACGCAGGGGGGCTGAATTTGACCATGCGCAGGCCCTCGGCGACGGTTTCGGCGAGATTGACCGTGAACCCGCGCGCTTCCATGGCGCGCCCCAGCCGCTGCAGGAACGGGCGGTCATCGTCGACGATGAGCAGACTCGCATCCGCCGGCATGACCGGCTTGTCACCACCCTCTTGCATGCCGTTGTCCCCACAAATTCCCTGTCCGCGCGCGATATTGTCGCGCCTGCGACCTTCCCTGCCTCCGGCTCGCCGGGTGCTGTTGAGGCAGGCATCAATTTATCGCGTGCCGGGCTGGCGTTCAATGGCCTCGCGCAACCAGCGCAACTGTACGACCGCACCATGATCGGGCAACGCCTTGTTGGCAAGCTTGAGCTTGGCGCCGGAACGCTCCAGAAGGTTCCTGGCGATAAAGAAGCCCAGACCCAGGCCGGCGCCGGATGCCGGCTCGCCCGTGCCGGCCGCCCTGCCGCGCCTGCGCCGGCTGGTCACGTAGGGTTCGCCGAGGTTTTCCAGAATATCGACGGCAAATCCCGGCCCGTCATCGCTGATGGTCAGTTTCAGTGCCTTGGGGGTCCACAGCACGATGACATCCACCGTCGTGGCGGCGAACTGCGTGGCGTTTTCAATGAGATTGCCGAGCCCCTGCAGAACCGCCGCGGTGCGAAACATCACCGGCTCGCCGCCCGCCGCGCCGTCTTCGGGCGTGGGCAGGTGAATCACGATCTCGATATCGCCCCGGCGATGGGGCGCGATGGCCTCCTCAAGCAGCACCGACAACCGCACCTCGTCAAACATGGCGTCGTGCACATCGGAAACGTCCGTCAGCTTGGCGAGAATGTCGCGGCAGCGCGCCGACTGGCTGGCGAGCAGGGCCAGGTCTTCGCCATGGGGGCTGTCGGGGTCCAGTGCGCGGCGCAGTTCCTTTGTCACCAGGGCGATGGTCGCCAGCGGGGTTCCCAGTTCGTGAGCCGCCGCCGCCGCCAGCCCATCGAGGGCGGACAGCCGCTGTTTTTGCGCATAAACGACGTCGGCCGCCGACAGCGCCTGGGTCATGCGCCGCGTTTCCTGGGCTATGCGCCACGCATAGGCGCTCATGAAGCCCAGGCCGCAAACCAGCGCAGTCCAGACGCCCAGGACATAATAATGCGGAATGACCAGCGGCGCGTCGGGATCCCAGGGCAGCGGTTGATGGAAAAAGGCCAGCAGCGAAATCGAAGCCAGCGTGATCGCGCCGAGGAATATGGTGTGGCGCCGGCGCAAGGTGGAGGCCGAAATGGTCACCGGCACCATGAACAGGAAGCTGAACGGGTTCTCCAGCCCCCCGGTGAGATAAAGCAGGGCGGCAAGCTGCACGATGTCGTAGCCCAGCAGCAGCGCGGCGTAGCGGTTGCGCAGGCGAAGATTGGCGCGCCATGTGAGCCGCAGCGCGATATTGAGGCAGACGGACAGGGCGATCACGCCAAGCGACAGGCCGACCGGCAGGGGATATCCAAGGACGTAGTGCACAAAAAGAACCGCCCCGGCCTGCCCCAGAATCGCGACCCAGCGCAGCCGGATCAGTGTCGTCAGGCGCAGCCCGCTGGCGCCGGGACGAAATCGCGACGGTGTGAGCGCGCGCAGTTGCGCGGTCCGCACCTTCGGGCGTTGGCGCCCTGTTTTCTGTTTGGTGTCGATGTCGAATTACCCGCTGCTCATGCCGGGCGCGGCGCCCGGCCTCGTCGTCCCTGCGACAGGATACACAATTGCACCGGGTTGACGAATTCTGTACACCGGTGCGCTCACCCCCGGCTCCCGCCGCGGGTAAGCGTCGATCCCCGGGCAGCGTCGATCCCGGCCAAGTGAAATGGCGTCTCGATGAAGCGCAGATATCTGACCGTCACCCTCGCCCTTGCCGCGATGGCGCTGTTTACGGTCATTGCGATCGACTATGTGCGCACCAACCGGCCCGACGCCGCGGGCCCGGCAACTGTGAGAACCACCGGCAAGGCGCTGGTCGGCGGGGCGTTCTCACTGGTCGATCACACCGGCAGGCGGGTCACCGACGCCGACTATCGCGGCAAATATCTGCTGGTTTTCTTCGGCTACACCTATTGTCCCGACGTGTGCCCGGCGGAATTGCAGGTCATGACGCTGGCGCTGGACCTGCTGGGCGACAAGGCGGACAGGATACAGCCGCTGTTCATTACCATCGACCCGCAGCGCGACACGGTGGACCGGATGAAGGACTATGTGGGCAACTTCTACAAGACCCTGGTCGGGCTGACGGGCACGCCCGAGGAGATCGCCAAGGCGGCCAAGGCCTATCGCGTCTATTACAAAAAGGCCGAAGTCGAGGACGATGACTATCTGATGGACCACACCAGCATCGTCTATCTGATGGACCCCGAGGGGGAGTTCATCGCCCATTTCCCCTATGGCGTGAGGCCGGAGAAAATGGCCGCCCGCATCGCCACAGCCCTGAAATAGCGGGTTGCCGCACGATTCGCTTCTTTTCGCATTGCGAAACGGCTCATGTTGCGGCGCAACAGATGTCTTGCTACCTTGGCGCCGCGCGCAGGCTTCGCGCGCTCAGGGCAACCAGCAGGCTTGCGCCGGGTCCGGCAATCCATGATGTATTATCTCTATGAACTGAACCATGCGGCGCTGGCGCCGGCGCGCGCGCTGGCGGAGGCGGGCAGGAGGTTTTTTGCAAGCCCGCTCAATCCGCTGGCCGAAACGCCGTTCGCCCGCAACGCCGGTGCCGCCCTTGATCTTTTCGAACGCGCGACACGGCGCTACGCCAAGCCGGAATTCGGCATCGATCAGATCGAAATCGACGGACAGCCGGTTGGCGTCAGTGAAACGGTGGACTGGTCGCGGCCCTTTTGCCGGCTGCTGCATTTCGAGCGCAGCGGTGCCGCGGTTGGCGCCGATGATCCCAGGCTGCTGATCGTCGCGCCCCTGTCGGGCCATTACGCCACCTTGCTGCGCGGTACGGTCAGGACCATGCTGGCGGACCATGACGTTTACATCACCGACTGGACCGATGCCCGGGTCGTGCCCGTGACCAGGGGGCGCTTCGATCTTGACGATTACATCGACTATCTGATCGCCATGATCGAACATCTCGGCAGCGATGTGCATGTCATGGCGGTGTGTCAGCCCTCGGTGCCGGTGCTGGCGGCGGTTGCCAGGATGGCCGCCGAAGACAGCGCTTCCGTGCCCGCCTCCATGACACTGATGGGCGGGCCCATCGATGCGCGGATCAATCCCACCGCGGTCAACAGGCTCGCCGAAAGCCGCCCCCTCGACTGGTTCCGCCACAATGTGATCGTCAAGGTACCGTTTCCCCACGCCGGCGCCATGCGCGATGTCTATCCGGGATTTCTGCAGCTCACCGGTTTCATGAGCATGAATCTCGACCGCCATCTGAACGCCCACAAGGACCTGTTCAACCACCTTGTCGAGGGCGACGGCGACTCAGCGCAGGCGCACAAGGCGTTTTATGACGAATATCTCTCGGTCATGGATCTGACCGCGGAATTCTACCTGCAGACCATAAAGACCGTGTTCATGGACTATGCGCTGGCGCGTGGGGTCATGACCCATCGCGGCCGGCCGGTTGATCCATCGCTCATCAAAAAGACGGCGCTGATGACCATAGAGGGCGAGCAAGACGATATTTCCGGCGTCGGACAGACCGAAGCGGCCCAGGCGTTGTGCACGGGTATTCCCGCGCGCGCCAAGACCCACTATCTCCAGCCCGGCGTCGGCCATTACGGGGTGTTCAACGGATCACGGTTTCGCAGCGAGATCGCGCCCAGGATCGGCGCGTTCATCAGGAAAAACCGTGCATCGCGCAAAAAGCCCCGTGCAAGATAGGGCAAGATAGGGATTGCACGCCGCCCGCCAGGCCCTGACACTCGGGCCCGCCGGGGGGGTGTGATTCGCCGCGCCCGGCATGTTCGAAACGCACTTGCGGGTCCGCGACGATGTTGAGCCAGTTTCTGAGGCGGCGCGAAGAGCCGCCGGTATTCGAGGTGGATGGCTGGCGGCTGCCGGTGAGGTTCCGCCGGCACCCAAGGGCGCGGCGCTTTATCCTGCGTCTCGATCCCAGGTCCCGGGCCCTGGTGGTGACCCTGCCGGCGGATGCCTCGCGCAAGGCGGCGCTCGGGTTTGTGGCACAGCAGACCGACTGGATCAGGCGCGCGCTGGGCGACATGGGCGGCGCGGTGGCGTTCGAGGATGGCGCGGTGATCCCGCTGCGCGGCCGCGCGCACCGTATCCGCCATTGTCCCGGTGAGCGGGGAACCGTGTGGGTCGCGGAACGCGACGGGCATCTGCCCGCGCTGTGCGTTGCGGGGGCCGCGGATCACCTCGCGCGCCGGCTGACCGACTGGCTCAAGCGCGAGGCGCGCGGGGACATCGCCGCGCGGGTCGCGTTTCATGCACGCGCCATGGGGTTTGAGCCGAAGCGCATATCCGTGCGCGATCAGGCGAGTCGCTGGGGATCGTGCTCGTCTTCGGGCAATCTGTCCTTTTCCTGGCGTCTGATCCTGATGCCGCGCGATGTGCTCGATTATGTCGCCGCCCATGAGGTTGCCCATCTCGGCGAGATGAACCATTCACCGCAATTCTGGGCGCTGGTGGCGCGAACCGTCAGCGATGTGAAGGCGCAAAAGCAGTGGCTGCGCCGTCACGGACCCGAAATGCACCGCTATGGTGCGGACATCTGAGCCGCCGGGACCCGTCCATGCCATCCAGAACGCACTATGCCACGCTGGTCGCCGTGCTCGGCCTGCTGACCGCGACCGGGCCCCTGTCCACGGACATGTATCTGCCCTCCCTGCCGGCCATTACCCGCGACCTGGCGACAACGGATGCCGGCACGCAACTGACCTTGAGCGTCTTTCTTGTCGGCTTTGCCGGGGGGCAACTGGTCTATGGGCCGGTCTCCGACCGCTATGGCCGCCGCCCGGTGCTGTTCGCCGCCCTGGGGCTGTTCATCGCCGCCACGATCGGCTGCATGTTCACCACCGGCATCGAAGGCCTGATCGCGCTGCGCTTCGTGCAGGCGTTCGGGGCGTGCGGCCCGGTCGTTCTGGCGCGCGCGGTGGCGCGCGATCTGCATACCGGGGCCGAGGCGGGCCGGCTGCTCAGCCTGATGGGGTCGATCATGGGATTCGTGCCGGCCATTGCGCCCGTATTGGGCGCGCTCATCCATGTTGCATTCGGCTGGCGGGCGGTGTTCGGCGCGATCGCCCTGTTCGGTATGGTGGTGGGCGTGGTGAGCTGGGCGAAACTCGCCGAAAGCCTGCAACGCCGCGATACCGGGGCGTTGTCCATCCGCGCGATGTGCGAGACCTTCGGCGAACTTGCCCGCGACCGGCGTTTCCAGCGCTATGTCGCCACCAACAGCCTCACCTTCGCCGGTCTGTTCGCGTTCATTTCCGGATCGAGTTTTGTGCTGCAGGGAACATATGATGTCAGCCCGCGCGGCTTCGCCTACGGCTTTGCCTTTGCCGTCATCGGCTATATTCTCGGCACCCTGACGGCGAGCCGCCTGGCGATGACGCGCGGGCTCAACCGCACCATCTATCGGGGCGCCTCGCTGCTGGCCCTGTCCGGCATGGCCATGGTTGCCGCCATGGGGGCGGGCCTGTTCGGGTTTTGGGATGTGCTGGCGCCCATGGTGATCTACATGTTCGGCGTCGGCCTGGTGGCGCCTTTGAGCCTGGCCGGCGCGCTGACGCCATTTCCCGGCCATGCGGGCGCGGCCTCCTCCCTGTTCGGCTTCATTCAGATGACATTTGCAAGCCTCGTTGGCATTGCGGTTGGCCACGGCCTTGCCTTTGGCCCGTTCGCGCTGTCCGGCGCCATCTGTCTTCTTGGGGTGGCGGCATTCTGGGTCGCGCGCGGATCGCGCTGGCACGAATGCACGGTCCCGTGACGTCCGGGGAACAGCCCCGCGCGGCAATTGCAAAGACCGCCCCATGGCCCTAAAAGAAATCATGCGCGGCGCGGGAGTTTTTGGCCCCGGCCACATTACCGGAATACTGATCCAGCAGCGTGACCGAACGTTCCATGCCCAACGTATTCAAACCGGAATGGCTGGGCGATTTGAGTCAGCGGCGCCCCTGGGCGGTGCTGCTGGTGGTGCTGGCCGTCACGATGGCCGCCGCCTATGGCGTAAGGAACATTGAATCGGACGATCAGTTGGGGGCGTATTTCCGCTCCGAAACAGCCGCGTATCAGGCCTTTTCGCGAATGCGCGCCCTGTTTCCCGCATCCGACCGCCAGGTCTATCTGGTTGTCACCGCGCCCGATCTGGCCACGCCTGAAAAACTGGCCGTCCTTCGCGATCTGCATCTCGATCTGGCGCTGCTCGGCGGGGTCGAAAATGTCCTTTCAATCCTGTCCGCGCGCCACCCCCCCGACGAAAACGGCGAGACCGCGCCGGTCTTTCCGGAAGTCCTGCCCCGGGGTGAGCGTCTGCGCGCGCTGATCGAGGCCAATCGCGCCAATCCGTTTCTGAGCCCCAAAATGCTGTCCGCGGACGCGAGTGCGACCGTTCTTGTCGTGCTGCTCGACGCCGCGATCGCTGATCGCGAGTCCTTCGCGCCGGTGTGGCGCGCGATCGATGCGCTGGCGGCGGAAAAGGCGGGCCCCGCCGGCCTGACGGTGCGCACCACCGGATATCAGGTGTTCACCGCCGAACTGTCCGCGAACCTGAACCGCGACCGGCTCGTGCTCAACCTGTCCGGTCTGGCCATCACCATCCTGATCTGCATCTTCTTTCTTGGCGGCATCCGGCTGACCGTCATCACCGCCCTGCCGGCGGTCGTGGCGCTGATCTGGTCGATGGGCGGTTTCGGGCTGCTGGGCCAGAAGATCACCCCGCTGACGAATATTCTGCCCCCACTGGTGCTGGTGATCGCGTTCAGTACCGCGCTGCATCTGGTCTACCGGTTCAGGACCAAGCTGGGCGAAGGCTACCGGCGCGGCGAGGCGATGCACATCGCGCTGCGCGAAATCGGGCCGGCCTGCGCGCTGACCTGTCTGACGACGGCAACAGCGCTGGGGCTGCTGGTGATTTCCAGCTCCCCGGTTATCCGTCAGATGGGCCTGTTCGGCTCCGGGGCCGTGCTGGTGACCTATTTCATCATGATTACGGTAGTCCCGGCGGCGGCGGCGCTGCTGTTTCGCGAAACCGCCGAAGCCGGCAGAAAGATCGCGGATACGCGGCTGTTGAAGCTGGCGAAACGTTTGAGCCGGATGTCGGCCCATGCCGCGATGCGCCACAGCGGCGCCATCGTCGCCGCGGGCATTGTGTTCCTGACGGCGACGGCCAGCGCCTATCTGTCGCTCTCGCCGTTCTATTTTTACCGCTACCAGTTGCCGGTCGACAGCGCCTCGCTTGCGGCGACCAGGACGGTCGATGAGAAGCTGGGCGGGCTCGATGCCGTTCATATTACCGTTGAACGCCGGAACACCGCCGACAAGCGCGCCACCGACGCCGATCTCGCGGTGGTCCGCCAGGCTCATGAACTGCTTGCGCGGGGAAATTCCGTTTCATATGTGTGGTCGCCTGAAACCATGCTGCGCTGGCTTCAGGGCGCGACCGGGACTGGCGGCGCGTCGCTGCTGGATACTTCCGGGGAACTGAGCGATTTTCAGCGCGACTATCTGGAACGGCTGACATCGAAGCGCGCCCCGGCCTGGCTGGTGACCGGATTTCTTGCCGACACCGACCCTGCGATCATCGTGCCGCTGCTGCGGGCCATGGAACGGGAGGTGGCCGAACTGGACGCCGCCAATCCGGACTACCGGATCGCCATGGCCGGACTGTTTCCCCTGTCCACCCTGGAAAGCCGGCGCATGATCGCGGTGCTGCAGGGCGGCCTGGTGGCGGCGATCGCCCTGGCGTTCGCGGCCATCGCGGTGTGGTTCGGATCGGTCAGGATCGCCGCCATATCCATGCTGCCCAATATCCTGCCGATCACCGCGGCGGCCACGTTCATCTATTTCGTCAGGCCGGGCCTGCAGATGTCCCATGTGGTGGCGCTGATCGTGGCGTTCGGCATCGCGGTGGACGACACGGTGCAGTTCCTGCGCCGCTTCACGCTTGAGCGCCGCTCCATGAGCGTGCCCGACGCGGTTGCATGGACCACCACCCATGTCGGCCCGGTGCTGATCGCCACATCGGTTATTCTGGGGCTTGGCTTCGGTGTCACGGTGCTGAGCAACCTGCCCAGTATCCAGATGTTCGGGCTGTTGTGCCTTGTGGTGTTCGCGGTCGCCCTGCTCGGCGATATCCTGGTCCTGCCGGCGATGCTGCTGATGGCGCGCCGCGCGCTGGGCCGCGCCCGGCCCGCGCCGCGCCGCGAGAGCGGACAATGACGCTCGGGGGCCCCCGCCGGCGGCGGACAAACGCCGCCTTTCGCGCGAGTTTTCTCTCAGGCATTTCCCGTGGGTTGGTCATGCGGGTTCACGACCGGTGGAAAACGTCCGATCGTCACAAAGGGGCACGAACTTCGCCGTGGTTCGGCCATGCTTCGGGCCGAAAAGGATGTCGTTGGCGCGCGCCGCCGGACCGGCGGGCGGGCTGCGCGATCGCGGCAGGCACAATCAGGAGTGATCATGGATAGGCACCCCCGACACAGTCCGGTTCCACGCGCATCCCCGCCTGCGCCCGCGCCCCTTCGGGCCGCCGTGCGCGGCCTGTCGGCGGCGATGATTTTCGGCGGACTGGCGCTGTTCGCGCCTGCGCATGGGGCCCATGACGCGCAATCCGCCCGTCCCTCATCGCCCGGCGAACAGTTGACCTGCGCCATTTATATTGAGGCTCTCCAGAGCGCGCTCAAGGCCGATAACCGGGCAGGCGAGGCCGCGCGGCTCGACGGGCTCAAGGCGCGCTTCGCCGATAACGCGCTCGTCGGGATCACGCCATCGGAAGTCGAAAGCAGGGTATCCGGGATCATCGAGCACATGGCCGCGTCCGCCGATGCGCTGGGCGGTGACGCCGGTGCGCTGCGAAGGCTGTATGCGGCGCGCTGCCGGAAGGCGCTTGCCCGTCAGAACGGCCAGGCCGCGCGCGCTGTGCGGA
>JALURZ010000244.1 GCA_027058735.1 Hyphomicrobiales bacterium
GCCAGAACCGGATCGCAGGCCTCCAGTTCCCCGCGCAAGACCTCCAGCCCTTCTGCCGCAAGACGGCGCGCAAGGTGTTCGCGGATCTTCCCGTCGGCCGCGGGAATGTCGTTCAGACCCTGTTCTAGGGCCGAAAAATACAGCCCCGTGCCGCCGACGAAAACCGGCAGCCGGCCGGCGGCGTGAACCGCGTTCATTTCGCGTCCCGCCGCCTCCAGCCACCGCCCCACGGACCACGGATCATCCGGGCTGGCGATCCCGTAGAGCCGGTGCGGCACCCGCGCCTCGTCTGCCGCCGTCGGCTGCGCGCTCAATATCCTCAGGCCCCGGTAGACCTGCATGGAATCCGCATTGATGATCTCGCCATCGAGCGCCAGCGCAAGATCCATCGCCAGCGCCGACTTGCCGCTGGCCGTCGGCCCTGCGATAAGAAGCGCGTTGCGTATCGCCACCATCGACCAAATCCTCAACGACCGGCCAGCCTCAAGGCATCGCTCATACCATGGAATACGCCGCCACGTTAATTGCCGCGCCATCGGGCGCAATGCTGGACGCGCCCCTGGTCGATGCCTGCGCGCGCGCCCTGCCCGCAGGCGCAAGGCCCGACTGGCTGGCCCCAGGCATCGCCTGTGATTTCCTGTTTGCCGCCCATGAGGGGCAGGCCGGCGCCCTGACGGCGCGCCTGCGCGAGGCGCTGCGCGGCGCGCCTGTCGATGTTGCGGTTCAGCCCGCGGCCGGCCGGCGCAAGGGCCTGCTGATCGCGGATATGGACTCCACCATCATCGGCCAGGAATGTATCGACGAACTGGGGCGCATCCTGGGGATCGGCGAAGACATCGCGGCGATCACCGGGCGCGCCATGGCCGGCGAACTCGATTTCGAGGCCGCCCTCATCGAGCGGGTGAGACTGTTGCGCGGGCTTGAGCGCGCCCGGCTCGACGAAGTGCTTGAGGCGCGCATCTCCCTCAACCCCGGCGCACGCACGCTGGTAGCCACCATGCGCGCCCACGGCGCCGCGACCGCACTGGTGTCCGGCGGGTTCACCCATTTCACCGCGCCCGTCGCCAGGCGGGCCGGGTTCGATCACCACCGGGGCAATCGCCTCCTGTTCGATGGCGACCGGCTCAATGGCGAGGTCGCGCGGCCCATTCTCGGGCGCGACGCGAAAGCCGCCGCGCTGCGCGAACTGCGCTCCGCCGCCGCCCTGCAGCAGACGCAAACCCTCGCCGTCGGCGACGGGGCCAACGACCTCGCCATGCTGGAGGAAGCGGGACTGGGTGTCGCCTATCATGCCAAGGACTGCGTCGCGGTCGCCGCCGATGTGCGGATCGACGCCTGCGATCTCAGCGCCCTGCTCTACCTGCAGGGGTACCGGCAATCGGAATTCGCGCCTGTGGCGGAAGGAAAACGGCAGCCGCAAGCGCCGCCGGTTTCAAACGCCTGATCCGGCGCCGCCCGGCGCCAGAACGCTATTTTTTCTTCAGGCTGATGGTCTCAAAGCGCAGATCGCCAGCCCGGTTCGACAGCAGCAACAAAACGGATTTCAGCCCCTGCTTCCTGATCTTTCTCACCTCGCGCGAGACCTGCTGCGGATCGCTGACCTTTTCCTGGCCCACCTCAAGAATGACTTCGCCGGCCCGAATGCGCCGCTCGGCCGCCAGACTGTCCGCTTCCACCTTGGTTATGACAACGCCGTCAACCTTTTTGGAGATCTTGAACTTCGTCCTCAAGTCGGGCGAAATCTTCGACAGGGTCAGCCCCAGCAGATTGCGTTCCACATTGGCGTTGCCGGTTTCGCCTTTCTGGTCGTCGCCGGCCACGCGCGCCGCCAGCTTCTTCTCACCATCCTCCAGACGGCCAAGCGTGACATCGACGGACAGTTCCTTGCGCTTGCGCAGCACCACCACCTTGACGTTCTTGCCCACTTTCGTATCGGCGACGATCCGCTGCAGGTCGCGCACCTTCTTGATGTCGCGGCCGTCGAACCTGATGATGACATCGCCGGTCTTGATGCCCGCCCTGGCGCTGGGCGCATCCTCGACAACGTCGGACACCAGCGCCCCGCGCGGTTCGTCGAGACCGAGGGTCTCGGTCATTTCCTCGGTCACCGTTTGAATGCGGACACCCAGCCAGCCGCGCCGCGTGGTGCCGAATTCCCGCAATTGCGAAATCACGCCGACGGCGGTCGAGGCGGGAATGGAGAAGCCGACGCCAACCGACTGGCCGCTCTGCGAAATGATCGCGGAATTGATGCCGACAACCTCACCGGCCATGTTGAACAGCGGCCCGCCCGAATTGCCCTTGTTGATGGCCGCATCGGTCTGGATGAAATTGTCATAGGGACCAAAGTTGATGTCACGATTGCGCGCGGAGACCACACCGACGGAAACCGACCCGCCAAACCCGAACGGATTGCCGATGGCCATGACCCAGTCGCCGACCCTGAGCTTGTTGGAGTCGCCGAACGGCACCGCCTTGAGCGGTTTTTCGGGCTTCACCTTCAGCACGGCGATATCGGTCTTCTTGTCACGGCCGACCACGTCCGCCTTGAGCTTGGTGCCATCGTTGAACAGCACCAGGATTTCGCCATCCTTGGCGTCGGCCGCATCCGCGATGACATGATTGTTGGTAATGATGATACCGGCCGAATCGATCACGAAGCCGGAGCCGAGCGAACGCACGCGGCGGCGGCGCTGTTCGCCGCCAATGCCGTTGCCATTGCCGCGGTTCTTGAGAAACTCGTCAAACAGATCGCGCAGGCGCGAGCCTGGGGGAAAATTGAACTGTGGCGCCGACCGGCTCGCCAGCACCGTCTTCGATGTCGATATGTTCACAACGGAGGGCTGCAGGCGTTCGGCAAGATCGGCAAGGGATGCCGGCCCCTGGGCGCGCGCCGGCGCGGCCAGAATCAACGCCATTGTCGCCGCAATGAACGCGGCAACCGGAAAAACTGCCTGGCGCACAGTCTTCGCTGCGCCATATCGCGGCTGCGCCGCAAAGCTGATTGATAGCGGATTCATCATCATTGTCCTGTCCTGCTTAAGCCATGCCAGCGCTTTATGCGCAAAATATGGCTTTGCCATTGTCATGCCCGCGCGGAAATTTCCGGCTACAAGCCTTTCGCGAGCCATACAATCACAACCCCGACGCCGAGCGCTATTGCACCGCCTGTCCGCAGCAACTGGTCCGATCTGTCCAGCGCCAGCGCCATCATGCGTTTCGCCGCCCCCGGAGCGGCAATATACACCAGTC
Source organism: Hyphomicrobiales bacterium (assembly GCA_027058735.1). Lineage (GTDB taxonomy): Bacteria > Pseudomonadota > Alphaproteobacteria > Rhizobiales > JALURZ01 > JALURZ01. Next base: position 3,253 of record JALURZ010000244.1, read on the forward strand.
CTTCAATGACCAATACAAGACCGACAGCGACAACAAACTCGCTCATTGCCCGCCGGCTGCGCCTCTATCCTTGCCCAGCGGATCATTGAAATAGCGGAAGAATTCGCTGTCCGGCGAAAGCACCAAACGGGTATCCCCGGAGTTCAGCCCGTTCTCATAGGCCTGCATGGCCCGGTAGAACGCGAAGAAATCCGGATCCCTGGTGAACGCATCGGCGAAAATCCTGTTGCGTTCCGCATCGCCCTCGCCGCGCAGTTTTTCGCCGTCGCGCGTGGCCTCCGCCTTGATGATCGTGACCTCACGATTGGCATTGGCGCGCACGCGGCGCGATTGTTCCTCGCCCTGCGCGCGGAAATCGGCCGCTTCGCGCTGGCGCTCCGTCTGCATGCGCCGGTAAACGGCGAGCGAATTCGCCTCCGGCAGATCGGCACGCTTGATTCGCGTGTCCACGATGAGTAAGCCGAACTTCGCGGCTTCCACATTCATGATATCCGTGATGCGCCCCATCAGTGCCTCGCGCTCATCGCGAACCACGGCCTGGAAAGTCGATTCGCCCAGCACGCGGCGCAGAGAAGCGTTGAGAACCGTGGACAGCCTTGAGCGCGCCACGGCTTCTGTCCTGATGGTCTGATAAAACAGCAGCGGATTGACGATGCGGTAACGCGAATAGGCATCCACCACCAGCCGCTTGCGGTCGGATGCAATCACTTCCTGCGCCGGGGAATCCAGATCGAGAATGCGCCGGTCGAAATATTCCACATTCTGCACAAACGGTATTTTGAAGTGCAGCCCCGGCTCGGAAACCGCGCCGATGACCCGGCCAAACTGAAGCACCAGCGCCTGCTGGGTCTGATGGACCGTGTAGTACGAGTTGAAACCGACGAAAATCAGTATGCCCAGCAGCACCAGCAACCCTACACCCAGCGTCTTTTTCATCAGTTGTCTCCCTGCTTTCTCAGTTCTGACAGGGGCAGATACGGGACCACGCCGGTACTCCCGTTCTTGCCGTCAATTATGACCTTGTCCATCTTGGAAAACACCCGCTCCATGGTCTCCAGAAACATGCGCTGACGGGTCACATCGGGCGCCTTTTTGTATTCCGAATAGACCGAGAGGAAGCGGGCCGCCTGCCCCGTCGCCTCAGCGATTGTCTGCTGCTTGTAGGCTTCGGCCGCCTGCAGGATCGTCTGCGCTTCACCGCGCGCCTCGGGTATCACCTTGTTGGCGTAGGTCTCGGCCTGGTTGCGGAGCCTTACCTGATCGGCCTTGGCGGCCTGAACGTCGCGGAAGGAATCGATGACCTGCGCGGGCGGATCGACCTTCTGCAACTGCACCTGGGTAATCTCTATGCCCGCCTCATAGCCATCCAGCGTCTTTTGCATCAGTTCCTGCACCGCCACTTCGGTCTTCTGGCGCGCTTCGGTCAGAATCGGCTGAATCTTGCCCTTGCCGATAATGTCGCGCATCACGCTTTCGGCCACCGCTTTCACGGTATTGGGGGGATTTTGAATATTGAACAGATATTTGGGCGCATCCTTGATCCGCCAGAACACCGTGAAATCGACATCGACGATATTCTCGTCACCGGTCAGCATGAGGCTTTCTTCGGGCACATCGCGCACAACGCCGGAACGGGCCCCGACGCCGTTATCGGGCGCGGTGCGCATGCCGACCTCGATGCGGTTGATGACCGTCACTTTGGGGGTCAGCGCCGCCTCGATAGGAAAGGGAAGATGATAGTTGAGGCCCGGCGTCGTGCGTTTCACGAATTTGCCAAAGCGCAAGACCACGCCTTCCTCGTCGGGCCTGACCTGATAGAAACCGCTGGCAAGCCAGCCCAAAATCAGCAATCCTAGCAGCAGGATGAGCCCCCTGCCGCCAAGGGAGCCGCCTGGCATGAGCGTTTTCAGCCGGTCCTGGCCGGTCTTGAGGAGTTCATCCAGATCCGGGCGCTGCTGTCCTGGACCGGACGGCCCCTGGCCCCACGGGCCGCCGCCGCCACCGCTGCTCTTCCAGCCACCACCGCCACCGCCGGTCTGATTGTTCCAGGGCATGATTGGATTTCCTTCAGGTTGACTGTCGGCCGATCGTGTTCGCCGCCTTCGGCCGGTTCCTTGCGACTGTTGGCCCCCTATATAGGGAGCAATTGCCGTCAAGTCCATGGATTGCGAGGGTTATAGGCAATCGGTCCTCCGGACGCAATGACGCACCGCCCGCAAATCAGGCGGCGCTGCGTTTCCGGGCCGGCCACAGGGCCAGACAAAGGCCGGCGAAAATCAGAATCGCGCCGGCAAATTGCAGCCGCGACAGGGTTTCGCCGAGCAGCGCCATCGACAGTCCCATGCCAAATACCGGCACGAGCAGAAAAAACGGCACGACCTTCGCCGCCGAATAGCGCGCAAACAGATATCCCCACACGGCGAAGGCAAACACGCTGGCAAGGAGAGCCGAATAAACCCCCGCCGCAAGAGTGACCCAGCTCATGGAGGCAAACAGGCCGGCGACATCGCCATCCGCCTCGACAAACACCGAAAGCGCCAGCAGCGGCAGTGGCACCGCGAGGCTCATCCACACCGAAACGCCGAGCATGTCCGCATCGCCGAGCGATTTGAGCAGGTTGTTGCCGGCAGCAGCACTCAGCGCGGCTGTGAGGATCAGGCCCATGCCCACGAGACTGCCCGCCTGTGATCTGTCGAACACCAGGCAGGCGAACCCGGCGAGCGCGAGCAGCAATGCGACGGCCTGCCGGAAACGCACCGGCTCGCGGAACGCCACCATGGCGATCATGACGGTAAAAAACGCCTGGGAATGGATGAGCAGGGAGGCGAGCCCGGCCGATATGCCCCTGGTCATGGCCACGAACATGAAGCCGAATTGCCCGGCCCCCAGAAGCAGCCCAAGCAGGATCAATACGCGCCACGGCACCGCCGGGCGCGGAACGACAAGCACAAAGGCGCTGGCGATAACGAAGCGCACAACGACAAAGAAGATCGGCGGCGTATCGCGCAAGGCAAAGGCCGTGACCGGAAAGGTCGCCCCCCATATCAGGGCGACCAGCAGCGCCAGTGCGATATGTTTTGGCGCCATGGCGGCCTGCTATTCGCCTCCCAGCGCGCGGGCATGATGGGCGAAATGATCGGCCAGGAATGTGGCGATGAAGAAATAGCTGTGGTCGTATCCCGGCTGCATGCGCAGCCTCAGCGGATGGCCGTGGGCCTCGCAGGCCTGTGCGAGAAGATCCGGCCTGAGTTGTTCTGACAAAAATTCATCGCGTTCGCCCTGGTCCACCAGCAGATCCAGCCGTTCGCCCGCGCCCGCGATCAGCGCAACCGCGTCATGGGCCCGCCAGGCGTTGCGATCTTCGCCCAGATAGCCCTTGAGCGCCTTTTGCCCCCACGGGCAGTTAATGGGCGAAGAAATCGGTGCAAAGGCCGACACCGACTTGTATTTTCCCGGATTACGCAAGGCGATGGTGAGCGCGCCGTGACCTCCCATCGAGTGGCCGGAAATGGATTGCCGCCGGGGATCGACGGGAAAATGCCTGCTGACGACCTGCGGCAGTTCATCGACGATATAATCATACATCCGGTAGTGTTCGGCATAGGGCGCGCGGGTGGCGTTGACATAAAACCCCGCCCCCAGACCGAAGTCATAGGCGCCATCGCGATCATCCGGCACACCCTCGCCGCGCGGACTGGTGTCGGGCGTGATAACGGCCAGCCCGTGTTCGCCCGCCAGCCTCTGCGCACCGGCTTTTTCCACGAAATTGCGGTCCGTGCAGGTCAGGCCCGACAACCACCACACCAGCGGCACCGCGCCCGATTTCGCCTGCGCCGGCAGGTAGATCGAAAACGTCATGGTGCAGTTGCACGCGCGCGAGGCATGGGTGAACCGCAACTGCTCGCCGCCAAAGCAGGCGGCGGCGGATATCTGGGACAGGCCCATCCGGCTAGTAGACCACGACGGAACGGATGCTCTGGCCCGCGTGCATCAGATCGAAGGCCGAATTGATGTCGTCGAGCGCCATGGTGTGGGTGATCATCGGATCGATCTCGATCCTGCCATCCATGTACCAGTCAACGATGCGCGGCACATCGGTGCGTCCGCGCGCACCGCCGAACGCGGTGCCGCGCCAGACCCGTCCCGTTACCAGTTGGAACGGCCGGGTGGCGATTTCCTGGCCCGCGCCCGCAACCCCGATGATGATGCTCTCCCCCCACCCCTTGTGACAGCATTCAAGCGCCTGGCGCATGACCTGCACATTGCCGATACATTCGAACGAATAGTCCGCGCCGCCGCCGGTCAGATCGACGATATGATCGACCAGATCGTCTCCCGCATCGTCGGGATTGACGAAATGCGTCATGCCGAATTTCTCCGCCATGGCCCTGCGGTCGTTGTTGAGATCGACGCCGACGATCATGTTGGCGCCCGCAAGCCGGCAGCCCTGCACCACATTGAGTCCGATGCCGCCAAGCCCGAATATGACGCAGTTGGACCCGACTTCGATCCTGGCCGTATTGATGACCGCGCCGATCCCGGTGGTCACGCCGCAGCCGATGTAGCAGATCTTGTCGAACGGCGCGTCCTTGCGCACCTTCGCCACGGCGATTTCCGGCAGCACGGTAAAGTTGGAGAAGGTCGAGGTACCCATATAGTGCAGCACCGGCTTGCCGTCATGGGAAAACCGGCTCGACCCGTCGGGCATCAGGCCCTGGCCCTGGGTCGTGCGGATCGCCTGGCACAGATTGGTTTTCGGATTGAGGCAATAGTCGCAGACCCGGCATTCGGGCGTATAGAGCGGAATGACATGATCGCCCTTGGCGACCGACGTCACGCCGGGGCCGGTCTCGACCACAATGCCTGCGCCCTCATG
>JALURZ010000245.1:0-3271 GCA_027058735.1 Hyphomicrobiales bacterium
CGGCGGCGATGGCGCGCACTTTTGCACGCGAGACCGGGTCTCCCGGCAGCAGCGCGGGCTGCGGGTGGGCCTCGTCGAGATATTCGACGATGGCGAGGGACTGGGTCAGCGCCTCGCCATCGTCGAGCACAAGCGTGGGCAGCGCCGCCTGCGGATTGAGCGCGGTGTAGGCAGGCCTTCTGTGTTCGCCGCCACCGCGCACGAGGTGCACGAACTCATAATCCGCATCGAGGGATTTGAGATTGAGCGCGATGCGCACCCGGTAGGCGGCCGAACTGCGGAAATAGGTATAAAGCTTCATATGATGTCCTTCCCGCGGGCAGCCGAGATCTGCTTTGCCCGTTCCTCCAGGCGCCACAGCATCTGGGTGAAATGCGCGCGCTCCTCCACACTGAGCGCCTCCAGCAGCGTGTCGGCGAACCGCGCGGCCCGCGGCGCCAGATCATCGTAGATTTCCCGGCCCTCATCGCTCAGAGACAGGAATTCCTCGCGCCGGTCATTGGCGTTGCGGTCGCGGCGGACCACCCCACGCCGCTGGAGCGCGCTGACCGCGCGGCTCACCATGGTCTTGTTCATGCGGCTGTGGGCCCCGATCTGCTTGGCCGTCATGGTGCGGTATTGTCCCAGCGTCGCGATCACCCGCCATTCCGGCACGCTCAGCCCATAGCGCTCCCCATAAAGCTTCGACAAGGAGCGGCTCACCGCCTCCATCAGCACGTTCAACTGATAGGGCAGGAACCGCTCAAGCTCCAGCAGGGCGCGGTCCGGCCCGGCGGCGTCGCGCGCACGGGTTCTGGTGGCGTCGTTTGACATTAGTTTCAAATGTAACTAATAACTGTTATTATCAAAATAGCCGATTTTGTCTATCCCCGCGAACCCGGTATCGTGCCGGTGCATTGCGGACACCGTGGAGGATAAGACCGTGGCAAGCAAGGATTTATCATTTCCCCGCAGTCAGGGCGAGGTGTCACGCCAGGCCCATTGCGACCTGCCCGAAGGCACCTTCGAGCGCGAACTGGGGCGGGAAGGGTTTTTCGGCCCCGCCACCCAGATGTATCACGCCCATCCCCCCACCGGCTGGCTGAACTGGTCGGGTCCTCTGCGTCCGCGCTGCTTCGATCTCAACAGGCTTGAGGAGGCGAACGGGTTTTTCTGGGATGCGCCGGTCATTCTGCACAACGCATCGGTCAAGCTGCGGCAATGGCGCTGTGCCGCGAAGATGGATCATCTGGTGCGCAATGCCGATGGCGATGAGTTGCTGTTCATCCACCACGGCACAGGGGCGCTGTTTTGCGACTACGGGCATTTGGATTATGCGGCCGGCGATTATATCGTAATCCCGCGTTCGACCATGTGGCGCATGGAGCCGGACGCCGCCACCACCTTGCTCGCCATCGAGTGTTCCGGCGGCGCCTATCGTTTGCCGGACCGCGGCATGGTGGGCCATCAGGCGCAGTTCGACCGGGGCATGCTGGACACGCCGCAAATCGACGACGCCTTCAGGGCGCAGCAGGATGAAAACGAATGGCTGGTGCATATCAAGCGCCGCGACGAGCTGTCGCGCGTGCACTATCCGTTCAACCCGCTCGACGCCGTGGGCTGGCAGGGGGATCTCTCGCCGGTGCGCATCAACGTCAAGGATATCCGCCCGCTGATGAGCCATCGCTATCACCTGCCGCCTTCCGCGCATACGACCTGGGTCGGCAACCGGTTTGTCATCTGCACCTTCCTGCCGCGCCCGTTCGAACAGGATCCCGGCGCCCTCAAGGTGCCCTATTTCCACAACAACGACGACTATGACGAAGTGCTGTTCTATCATGCGGGCGACTTTTTCAGCCGTGACAATATCGATGCCGGCATGTTGACCTGGCATCCGTGCGGCTTCACCCACGGCCCGCACCCCAAGGCATTGCGAAACATGTTCGAGCAGAAAAAACCGATGACCGATGAGATCGCGGTGATGCTGGACACCCGCGACCCGCTGGAGATGGGCGAGGCGGCGGCGCGGGTGGAATGGGACGGCTATGCGCAGAGCTGGCGGGCCACCGACGGGCCGGTGAGGCCACCGAAAATCCCGCGCAAGGCGGCTGAATAGAAAAACACATATCAAACGGGCCGTTCGGGGAGACTTTCGGGTGAAACTTGCGACGCTGAAAAACGGAACGCGCGATGGAACGCTGGTTGTGGTTTCGCGTGATCTGGCGCGCTGCGCCGGGGCCGGCGGCAACTGGCCGACCCTGCAGAGCGCGCTCGATCAATGGGCGGAAAGCGAACCGCAGTTGCGCAAGATCGCCGAACAGCTGGAAACCGATGCGAAAGCCGGCCAGCCGTTCGACCAGAGCCGGACCCTGTCGCCGCTGCCGCGCGCCTATCAGTGGGCGGACGGATCGGCCTATGTCAACCATGTGGAACTGGTGCGCAAGGCGCGCGGCGCGCAGATGCCCGAATCCTTCTGGACCGACCCGTTGATGTATCAGGGCGGTTCCGACACGTTTCTCAGCCCCCATGATCCGATCGTTCTGGCCGACGAGGCCTGGGGCATCGATTTCGAGGCCGAGATCGCGGTCATCACCGACGATGTGCCGATGGGGGTGAGCGTGCAGGACGCCGGCTCTCATATCAAGCTGGTGATGCTGGTCAACGATGTATCCCTGCGCGGACTGATCCCCGCGGAACTGGCCAAGGGGTTCGGCTTTTTCCAGTCCAAGCCGTCTTCGGCATTTTCTCCGCTCGCCGTGACGCCGGATGAACTGGGCGATGCCTGGGACGGCGCCAGGGTTCACGCCAGTCTCATCAGCACGCTCAATGGCGAAATTTTCGGCAAGCCGGACGCCGGCAGGGACATGACATTTGATTTTCCGACCCTGATTGCCCATGCCGCCAAAACGCGGGCGCTGGGCGCGGGCGCCATTATCGGGTCGGGCACGGTTTCCAACAAACTGGATGGCGGACCGGGCAAGCCGGTGAGCGAGGGCGGGGCGGGATATTCGTGCATCGCCGAAATCCGCATGATCGAAACCATCATGCACGGCAAGCCGAAAACCGATTTCATGAAATTCGGCGACCGGGCCCATATCGGCGCCCTGCTGCTGGCCACCAGCCTGGTCGCCGACCTGCAACTGATCACCGCCGCCCTGGTGTGGGGCTACGCGGTCAACATCAGCGACGCGGGCCTGTCGCCCATGGCCATCGCCAGCATCGTGTCGCTGTCCGGTGGCGCGCTGCTCGCCAACCTGATTTCGGTGATCCTGCTGGTTATCGAGTCGATCAC
>JALURZ010000245.1:3281-8097 GCA_027058735.1 Hyphomicrobiales bacterium
CCGGCAACCCCGTTCCTGCGCTTTGGCGATCGCGTCCGCATTGAAATGAAAGACAGCGCCGGGCAATCGATTTTCGGCGAAATCGAGAACGAAGTGCGTTGCTACAGGCAAGATTGAAGCGCTACCATCCGCGCGAGGCCCTCTTGTTGGGGGGTTGTTCAACAGCAGCACCGGGCCGTCAAGAGCCGGAACAACACCGAAAAGGCAAAGCAGCAAATCAACAAAGGAGAGGAACTTATGGCAAGTGGGGAAACAAAACTCATCATTCCGGGACTTGGCGGGATATACGAAAGCCTGAAACCCTGGAGCTACCCGATCGTGCGCGCCACGACCGGTGCGCTGCTGATCCCGCACGGATATGTCAAGCTGTTTGGCGATGCGGCAAACGGCACCGCTTTTTTCATGTCGATGAAACTTGGCGGCAATCCCAAGGAAGTCGCCGGTAATTTCGTCGCCGACTGGCTGCCCGTCGCCTATTATCTCGGGGTTCTTGAACTCGTCGGCGGCGCCATGCTGACGGTGGGGCTGTTTACCCGCATCATCGCCGCGCAGGTGCTCGGATTCATGATCGTGGCGACGTTCATGGTGCATTGGAGCTTCGGCTATTTCTGGAACAAGGCGGGGTGGGAAATGCCGTTCATGTGGGGGCTTCTGGCCCTTGTCGTCCTGATCCGCGGCGGCGGCCCGATGTCGCTGGACAGAAAGCTGGGCAAGGAGTTCTAGGCATCACCCGTCGATGCGAGCGCAACAGTGGAAGGCGCCGCGCATTCCCGGCGCCTTCCACAATTTTCGGCTCAACACAGCCACGATTGAGGGATCGAAAACCACATGGCCGCTGACTTCGCATCCACCGGAGATATGGAGGAAAAGACCATCACCTTCGCCGAAATCGGCGATGGTCTGTACGCTTTCACCGCGCAAGGCGACCCCAATACCGGCGTTATCATCGGCGATGACGGGGTCATCGTCATCGACACGCAGGCCACGCCCGCGATGGCCAAAGAGGTGATCTCGCGCATCCGCACCGTGACCGACAAGCCTGTCAAATATGTCGTGCTGAGCCACTATCACGCGGTGCGCGTGCTCGGGGCGTCCGCCTATGAGGCGCAGGAAATCATCGCGTCGGACGCCACGCGCGCGCTGATCGTCGAACGCGGCCAGGAGGACTGGGAGTCCGAATTTGGCCGTTTTCCCCGCCTGTTCAGCGATGCCGACAGCATTCCCGGCCTCACCTGGCCGACCATGACGTTCAAAAAACGCATGACGCTTTATCTCGGCAAGCGGCGGGTCGAACTGATGCATCTGGGGCGCGCCCACACCGCCGGCGATATCATTGCCTGGGTGCCGGATGCCCGCGTCGCTTTTTCCGGCGATCTCGTTGAATACAAGACCGCGTGTTACTGCGGCGATGCGCATCTTGCCGACTGGCCGCGCACGCTGGACCGGCTCGAAGCGCTGAAGCCCGACGCGCTGATGCCCGGGCGCGGCGATGCGCTGGCGACCCGCAAGCTGCTGAACGACGGCATCGCCATGACCCGTGATTTTCTCTCAACGCTGTTTGACACGGTCTCGAAGGGCGCGGCGCGCGGCGCCAGCCTCAAGGAGTGCTACGACGAGGCCCACGCGGCCATGGCGCCGAAGTTCGGAGACTGGCCGATCTTCGAACACTGCATGCCGTTCAACGTCTCGCGCGCCTATGACGAGGCCCAGGGCCTCGACCATCCGCGCATCTGGACCGATCAGCGCGACCGCGAGATGTGGGCCGCCCTGCAAGGATAGAGGCGCAAGGAATGTCCGCCCCATGACCGCACAGAAACGCAAAGTCATCTATCAATACGCCTATGAGCGCCACAGGGACCAGGACCAGACGCCGCCGGCGCGCCATCCGGTCATCGTGGTGGGGGCCGGCCCCATCGGGCTGGCGGCGGCCATCGATCTCGCCCAGCGCGGTATTCGCGTCGTGCTGCTCGATGACAGCGACCGCATCGGTGAAGGGTCGCGCGCCATCTGCTTTTCCAAACGCGCGCTCGAAGTGTGCGACCGGCTCGGCGTCGGCGATGCCATGGTCGCCAAGGGCGTGACCTGGAGCACCGGCAAGGTGTTTCTGGACGACGAGCAGGTCTATGGCTTCGATCTTTTGCCCGAAGAGGGCCACAAGCGCCCGGCGTTCATCAACCTGCAACAATATTATGTGGAAGCCTATCTGGTCGAACGCGCGCTTGCCCATGAAAACATCGATCTGCGCTGGCGCAACAAGGTGAGCGGCCTTGACAGGGACGATGCCGGCGTCACGCTGACCATCGACACCCCCGATGGCGCCTATGATCTGCGGGCCGACTATGTCATCGCGTGCGATGGCGCGCGCTCGGCCTTGCGCGACATGATGGGGCTTGAATTTTCCGGCCAGGTGTTCCGCGACCGTTTTCTGATCGTCGATGTGAAGATGAAGGCGGACTTCCCCACCGAGCGCTGGTTCTGGTTCGACCCGCCATTCCACCGCGGCCAGTCGACCCTGCTGCACCGCCAGCCCGACGATGTGTGGCGCATCGATTTCCAGCTGGGCTGGGATGCAGACCCTCTCGAAGAGGCAAAACCCGAACGCTACATGCCGCGCCTCAAGGCCATGCTGGGGGATGTCGATGTGGATATCGAGTGGGTCAGCGTCTATACGTTCCAGTGCATGTGCATGGAGCGCTTCGTGCATGGGCGGGTGATTTTCGCCGGCGATGCGGCCCATCAGGTGTCGCCGTTCGGTGCGCGCGGGGCCAATTCGGGCTTTGAGGATGCCCAGAACATCGCCTGGAAACTGGCCGCCGTTCTCAAGCGCGAGGCGGGCCCGGCGCTGCTGGACACCTACGCTCTGGAGCGCGAATTCGCGGCGGCTGAAAACATCGGCTATTCGACCCGCGCCACCGATTTCATCTCGCCGAAGAGCGCGGTGTCGCGGACCTTCCGCAATGCCACCCTGAAGCTCGCCAAACATGCCGATTTCGCCAAGGCGATGGTGAACACGGGCCGGTTGTCGACCCCGTCGGTCTATGACACGCCGCTCTCGACCCCGGATGGCGAGACGTTTGCAGGATCGGCCCGGCTCGGCGCGCCTCTGCCCGATGCGCCGCTGAAAGGTGCGGACGGCAAGGACCGCTGGCTGCTGGACTCGCTGGGAAATGATTTCACCGCCCTGTGCATGGCCAACGGCGCGCGGCCCGCAGCCCCCGCCGGAATCGAACTCAAAGTTATCGGCGAAGATCTGATGGATAAGGAAGGCAAATTCGCCGAACGCTTCGATGCGCAGCCCGGCAGCGTCTATCTGGTGCGCCCGGACCAGTATCTGTGCGCCCGATTCCGCGCCTTCGATGCGCAAGCGCTTGAAGCCGCCCGGCGGCGCGCACTGGGAGGCGACCTTGGCTGATCTCATCACCGGCCCCAATCTGGACCAGACCGATATCGCCTATTGCGAGATCATCGACGCCCACCGGGGCCTGAGCGATGAAGCGAGCAGCGAACTCAACGCCCGGCTGGTGCTGATCCTCGCCAACCACATCGGCGACATCGAAACCCTGCGCCAGGCCCTGGCCCTTGCGCGCAAGGATCTGGTGGATGGGGATACGTAGGATGCGATAGCGCAAGCCGTTTCACACCGGAACCGCTTTTCGGCCATACTGCGTCAATGCCGAGGTACATTCGCCCGAAAATCAAGGGGACAAGCTGGTTTTTCACAGTCAACCTGCTCGACCGGAACAGCCGTCTGCTGACGGAAAATATTGCTGCCCTGCGCGAAGCGACACAGAAAACGATGCACAAGTTTCCGTTTTCAATCGACGCGGTCGTGATTCTCCCGGATCATATTCATGCGGTTTGGACACTGCCAGAGGACGACGCTAACTTTTCCGTTCGTTGGGGCTTGATCAAATCGCATTTCTCCAGAGCCATTCCAAAACTGGACAGGCCTTCAAAATCCCGCATGAAGCGTGGCGAACGCGGCATCTGGCAACGGCGCTTCTGGGAGCACGCCATCCGCGATGAAACCGATTTTCGTCGTCATGTCGATTATTGCTATATCAATCCCGTCAAACACGGCCACGTAAAGCGTGTCCGGGACTGGCCGTATTCCTCGTTTCACAGAGACGTGGTTGCGGGGATTTATCCGCCGGACTGGGCCGGTGATTGGGATGATGAAAGCGAGTTTGGAGAACGGTTGTAGCGGCATTGGTGCGATACGCTGCGCTATCGCACCCTACAGTTTGCTTTTGCGTAGGGTGCGTTAGCCGTCAGGCGTAACGCACCACCCCAAGATGTTTTCCTGCGCGGCAACATCGCAACCACAATCTTTCACGGTCTGCGTCTCTTTTTGTTGAAAAAGACTTTATTCTCGTGTGGTTCATATGATCGCATCCAATGATCGACGTTTGGCCAACACGAATCCACAGCCCGTATCGGCGCCGGGCCATACTTTTCTGCACAATTTACGCAAAGTGTGGCGCCTTGCGTTACGCTTTGTCTTCCCTCGGAAATAGACTTCGAGCATAAGCTACAATTTTGCAAAGCCGATAGATTCCTTCATTCTCGAAAGATACAGGTTCAACGGATATGGGATGGAACAGACGCTGAATCAAGCTACGTGACAAAACTGTCCGATGGCACCACCAACCAGCAAGCGTAGAGCACAATGAATTGCGCCGCTTGATCTAGCCGCTTGCTCTTTCCCCGCAGTGAGGTTTCGAACATGCGATACGCTGCGCTATCGCACCCTACGGTTTGTTTTGGCGTAGGGTGCGTTAGCCGTCAGGCGTAACGCACCACAGTCCTTCATTTC
>JALURZ010000246.1 GCA_027058735.1 Hyphomicrobiales bacterium
GTCGGGGGCGGCCGGAGAGATGATGCGGGACCCGCAACTCAAGAAATCCTATCTGGGGCTTTAGGAAGCATGGCGCAGCGCGGTTCACCGATGACACTGGCGGAAAAAATCGTGGCCCGCGCGGCGGGCCGCGATGCGGTTGCGCCGGGTGAGACGGTGACCTGCGCGGTGGATCTCGCCATGATGCATGATTCCGGCGGCCCGCGCCGGGTCGGGCCGATACTGGAGCGGCTGGGCGTCGGCGTCTGGGACCCGGAAAAAATTGTCGTGGTGAGCGATCATTTCGTGCCGGCGGTGGATGCGGCGGGCGCGGCGATCCTCGATCTCACCCGGCAATGGGTGGCGGACAATGACATCGCGAATTTTTACGACATGCAGGGCATATGCCATGTGGTGCTGCCCGAGCGCGGGCATCTGCGGCCCGGCCTGTTCGTGGTCGGCGGCGACAGCCATTCTCCCACCGGTGGCGCTTTTGGCGCGTTCATGTTCGGTGTCGGCGCGAGTGACATGGCCGGCGTGCTGGCGACCGGCGAAACCTGGATCAAGGTGCCTGAAACCATTCGTATCCTGTGCGAGGGCGAGTTGCCGCCCGGCGTCTGCGCCAAGGACATGATCCTGGCGCTGTGCGCGCGGATGGGCATGGGCGGCGGCCAGTATCAGGTCATTGAATTGGCCGGTTCCACCATCGAGGCGCTGGGCATGACCGAGCGCATGACCCTGTGCAACATGACTGCTGAACTGGGCGCCATGACCGGGCTGATCGCGCCCGACCAGGTGACGGCGGCGGCGATCATGGCGGCGGGTGCGGACCCCGGCGACATCGATATCTGGAAGGGCGACAAGGGTGCGCGCTACATGGAAGACCACCGGCTCGATGCGGGCGCGCTCTCACCACAGGTCGCAAAGCCCCATTCCCCCGCCAACGCGGCCGGCGTCGAGGCCAGCGCCGGTGTGCCCGTCGCCCAGGCCTATATCGGCGCGTGCACCGGGGCCAAGCTTGAGGATCTGCACATGGCGGCCCGCATCCTGAAGGGCCGGAAGGTGGCGGCCGGAACGCGGCTGCTGGTGGCGCCCGCATCGACCCGAACCACCGCCCGGGCCGCCGCGGACGGAACGCTGGCGAACCTCACCGCGGCCGGCGCCATCCTGATGCCGACGGGCTGCGGGGCGTGTGCCGGCATGGGGCCCGGCGTGCTGGGCGAAAACGAAGTGTGCATCGCTTCCACCGCGCGCAATTTCAGGGGCCGGATGGGGGCGCCGTCCTCAGAGGTCTATCTCGGCTCGCCCTATACGGTGGCGGCCTCGGCCGTCGCGGGCCGGATCGCCGATCCGCGCGAATTTCTGGAAGGGGCGGGCGCATGAGCGCGCGGCGGCTCGGCAAGGCCGGACGCGCCTGGGTGTTCGGCGATGATGTGGACACCGATGCGCTTGCGCCGGGCCGCTATATGAAAGGACCGCTGGAAGAACTGGCGCGCCATTGTCTGGAAACGCTCGATCCCGGTTTTGCCGCGAATGTGCAGCGCGGTGACGTTTTGGTGGCAGGGGTAAATTTCGGTATCGGTTCCTCGCGCGAACAGGCAGCCCAGGCATTGCGCCATCTGGGCATCGCGGCAGTGGTCGCCCGCTCGTTTGGCGGCATTTTTTTCCGCAATGCGATCAATGCCGGTCTGCCCTGTCTGGTGTGCGCGGACGCGGGCCGGATTTCCGCGCGCGATGAGATTATCGCCGATGTGCGCGCCGGGCGGATCGAGAACCGCACCACGGGCGAGACGATCGGTTGCGATAAGCTTGGGGGCCCGCTGATGGCGATGATTGAGGATGGCGGCCTCGTGGCGCATCTTGAAAAGCGGCTGAAGGGCGCGCGCGCGGAAGGCTTGCGCTCATGAGCGATCACGGGGACCTGAAAACCGTGCTGAACGCATCGCGGATTGTGATCTCGCCCGGTGTCTATGATGCGCTGGGCGCGGTGCTGGTGGAGCAGGCCGGTTTCCCGGCCGCCTATCTGTCCGGCGCCAGCATCGCTTATACGCGGTTCGGGCGGCCCGATATTGGGCTTGTCGGCATGAGCGAGGTCGCCGCCACCGTTTCCGCGATCAAGGAGCGGGTCGATCTGCCTCTCATCGTCGATGCGGATACGGGCTATGGCAACGCGCTCAATGTGCGGCGCACCGTGCGCCTGTTTGAGCGCAATGGTGCCGCCGCCATCCAGCTTGAAGACCAGACCCTGCCGAAACGGTGCGGGCATCTGAACGGCAAGACCCTGGTATCGCCGGGCGAGATGATCGGCAAGATCAAGGCGGCGCTCGATGCCCGGCGCGCCGAACGGACCCTGATTATCGCGCGCACCGACGCCATCGCCGTCGATGGTTTCGAGGCCGCCCTGGAGCGCGGCGAGCGCTATGTCGAGGCCGGCGCGGATATCCTGTTTATGGAGGCCCCGCAAACGCAAGACCAGATGGTCCAGATCGTCGCCCGCTTCGCCGATCGCGTGCCGCTGCTCGCCAATATGGTGGAAGGCGGCAGGACCCCGCAACTGAACGCGCAGGAGCTGGAGAAGATGGGATTTTCTCTGGTGATTTTCCCCGGCGGGCTGGTGCGCGCCTATTCGCGCATGGCGCGCGATTATTTCGCCAGCCTCAAGGCGCACGGGACGACCATGCCGTTCGCGGAGCGGATGCTGGATTTCGGGCAACTGAACGAATTGCTCGGCACCGAGCAGGTGCTCGCCCTGGGGGCGGAATATGACCGCGGCAGGTTCGGGGAAGACGATGATTGATCCGGTCACCCTGGCGGTCCTGAAGGGCCGTCTCGAACAGATTGCCGATGAGATGGACGCAACGCTGTTTCGCAGCGCGTTCAATCCGATCATCGCCGAGGCCCATGACGCATCGCACGGTCTTTATCACGCCCAGAGCGGGGCCACCCTGGTGCAGGGCAAGTCCGGCCTGCCGATTTTCGTCGGCGCCATGTCGTTTGCCGTCAAGGCGGTGATCGAAAAGGCGGCGCGCGACGGCGACCTCGCCGATGGCGATGTCTATCTGTTCAACGACCCATATGACGGCGGTACCCATCTGTCGGATTTCAAGCTGGTGCGCCCGTTCTATCGCGGCGGCGCGGTGTTCTGCTATCTGGCTTCGGTCGGCCACTGGCATGACGTGGGCGGCAATGTGCCCGGCAACTACAACCCGGTGGCCACCGAATCCTTTCAGGAAGGCATGCTGATCCCGCCGGTCAAGCTCTATGTCAAAGGCGAATTGCGCCAGGACATCATCGACATCCTGCAGGCCAATTCGCGCCAGCCGCGCAGCCTTTACGGCGATCTCAACGGCCAGATCAATGCGCTCGATCTGGGGGCCAGACGCCTGGGCGCCCTGCTCGATGAATATGGCGATGGCATCGTCGATGACGCACTGGGCGAATTGCAGGCGCGCGCGGCGCGGCTGATGGCGGCCAATATCGCGGACCTGCCTGACGGCACGTATTCATGCGATGACTGGCTCGACAATGACGGCATTGCCGATGAACCCTTGAAGATCGCCCTCGACCTGACGGTCAGGGGGGATCGCATGACGCTGGATTTCTCGCGCTCGGCTGACGCCTGCGCCGGGCCGGTCAATATCGCGCGCTCCACCGCCGTTGCGTCATGTTATGTGGTGATCAAGCACATATTCACCGATGTGCCCGCCAATGCGGGCGTTCTCGAGCCCATCGAGATCATCCTGCCCGAGGGCTCGCTGCTGAGCGCCACCGCGCCGAAACCGGTGGGCGGGTATACCGAAACCATCCTGCGCATTATCGATGTCGTGTTCGGCGCCGTGGCGCAGATCGCGCCCGAGCGCACCAATGGCTGCGCCTACGGGACCATCAATGCGCTGTCGCTGGCCGGGCACCGCGCGGATGGCAGCCGCTGGGTGATGTTCAGTTTTTTCGGCGGCGGCCATGGCGGCCATCCCGAAGGCGACGGGCTGAACCACGCCAACGCCCCCATATCGACCGCCACCATTCCGCCCGTCGAGATACTGGAGGCTGCCTATCCGGTGATGTTCACCCGATGGGCGCTGCGCCCGGACAGCGGCGGCCCGGGGCGTCACCGGGGCGGGCTCGGGGCGTGTTACGAAATCGAATTGCTGGAACAAAAGGCCGACGTCTTTCTGTTTGGCGAGCGCGGCAAGTTCGCGCCCCCCGGGGTTTTGGGCGGCAGGCCCGGGGCACTCAATATTTTCACCTACGATCAGGATGACGGCGAGCATACCCCGCCGCTCAAATCGAAAATGGTGGGCATGAAAATCAGGCGCGGCCAGCGGCTGCATCTCAATTCGCCGGGCGGGGGCGGCTATGGGCGCCCCTTTGCGCGCAGTCCGGACGCGGTCGCGCGCGATGTGGCTCTTGGCTATGTGACGGCCGAGGCGGCGGCGCGCGACTACGGCGTCGTCCTCAACGGCGATGGAAGCGTCGATGCCAAAGCCACCGGCGCATTGCGGAAAGACGCCGGCCAATGAGCAACGGCGCGCGATACGTCATTGGCGTCGATGTCGGCGGCACCTTTACCGACGTGTTTTTTCTCGACGAAGCCAATGGGCAATGCGACGTGGCCAAGGTGCCCTCCACCCGGCACGATCAGGCGCAAGGGTTTATCGACGGGCTGAGCCGGCGCATGGCCGATTTCGCAGAAATCTCCACCGTCGTTCACGGCACCACGGTGGGCACCAATGCGCTGCTGGAAAGAAACGGCGCGCGCACCGGCATCATCACCACGAAGGGCTTTCGCGACGTGCTGGAAATGCGCCGCCGCGACCGGCCGCGGACCTGGGGGCTGTGGGGCCGGTTCGAGCCGGTGGTGCCGCGCAACCTGCGCCTTGAGGTCACCGAGCGCACGCTCGCCGATGGCACGGTTCACACGCCGGTGGTTCTCGCCGAGGTCGAGACGGCGGCGCGCCGGCTGCTCGAGGCCGGCGCCCAGGCGGTTTGCATCGTGTTCATCAACGCCCATGCCAATGATGAGAACGAATTGGCCGCGCTGGAGGCGGTGCGGGCTGTCTGGCCCAACGGCTATGTGGATGCCTCGGCGCGCATCCTGCCAGAGATCCGTGAGTTCGAGCGCACCTCGACGACGACCCTCAACGCCTATCTGCAACCGGTTGTGGGCAGCTATCTGAACAAGCTGGAGACGGCGCTTGAGGCGAAGGATTTTGGCGGGCAGATCCTGATCGTGCAGTCCAATGGCGGCGTCATGACCGTGGAAACGGCGCAGGCGCTGCCGGTGCGCACCGCGCTGTCCGGCCCGGCCGCAGGGGTGATCGCCAGCGCCTATATTGCCGGTGCGGCCGGGTTCGCCAATGTCATCACCTGTGATATGGGGGGCACCAGCTTCGATGTTTCCCTGGTCGCCGGTGGCCGGAGCGCGCTGGCCGCGCAGACCTCCATCGATTTCGGCATGGTGGTGCGCACGCCGATGATCGAAATGACCACCATCGGGGCGGGCGGCGGCTCCATTGCCTGGGTTGACCGGGGCGGGCTGCTGCGGATCGGCCCGGAATCGGCCGGCTCCGATCCCGGACCGGTCTGCTACGGGCTCGGCAACGATCGCCCGACCGTGACCGACGCCAATGTGGTGCTGGGGCGCATCAACGCGGCCAGGCCGATAGGCGGCAATCTGGATGCGCTCGATGTGGAGGCGGCGAGGGCGGCGATCGCGGCGAAAGTCGGCGAACCTCTCGGCATCGGCGTGATGGAGGCGGGCGAGGCCATCATCCGGGTCGCCAATTCGCGCATGGCCGGCGCGATCCGGCTGGTGTCGGTCGAGCGGGGCCACGACCCCGGTAAATTCGCGGCCATGCCGTTTGGCGGCGGCGGCGCGCTGCACGCCGGCTCGCTGATCAAGGATGTCGGCCTGATGAGCGCGCTGGTGCCCCGCTTTCCCGGCATCAACAGCGCCCTGGGATGCACGATCGCCGACATGCGCCATGACTTCGTGAGAACGGTGAACGGCATTCTGGACAGTCTGGATCTGGAGCAGCTGGACCGCTCCATGAGCCGGCTGGCGCAAGACGGGCTCGATCTTCTCGGCCGCGCCGGGATCGAATTCGCCGATACGCACTGCCTGTTTGAACTGGACATGAGCTATCAGGGCCAGACCCACACCATCGATGTGCCGCTGGAGGTGACGTTGAAGGACAAGCGCACCGGCATCACCGCGCGGGCCATCCAGGCGGCCTTCGAGGCGCGCTACCGCCAGGTCTACGGGCGGCCGCTCGATGGCATCGCGATCCGGGTTTTGAACCTGCGGGTCTCGGCGGTGGGCACGCGCGCCAAATTCGATCTGGCCCTGCTGGCGCCCGGGCCTGAATGCACCATGGAGACGGCGCGCTGCGGGACACGCAAGGTCTGGGTCGATGGCGGCTGGCACGAAGCCGCGATATTCGAGCGGCTGGCGCTGCCCGTCGGGGCGATGGTGCCGGGACCGGCCGTTCTGGAGCAGCCCGATGCGACCATATTCATCGAACCGGATCTCGCAGGCGAGGTGGACCGCTTTGGCAATCTGATCCTCACGCGAAAAAACGGGGGCTGAGCCCATGAAGCCGTTCGATGCCGCGCGCACCGGCCTGATGCTGATCGACATGCAGAACGATTTTCTGCACGAAGAAGGCGCCTATGGCCGGGCCGGACAGACAAGTGCGGCGATCGCCGCCCTGCCGGCGCGCCTTGCGCGGGTTGCCGATGCGTTTCGCACCGCCGGCGGCTGGCTGATCTCGACCCATTTCACGCTGGTGCCCGGCAGACAGGGGCAGCCCTTCATCTCCGATCACCTGCGCGCATTGCGGCCGTTTCTCGCCAAGGGCGATTTCGCGCCGGGCACCTGGGGCCATGCCCTGATCGACGCCCTGCAGCCGGTGGACCTTGCGATCGAGAAGGTTGCGTTTTCCGCATTTTACCAGAGCCGTCTTGAATGGGTGCTGCGCCGCGCCCGCCTTGACACCCTTGTCTTTGCCGGCATCGTCACCAATGGCGGGGTGGCCTCAACGGTTCGCGATGCTCATGTGCGCGATTTCCGCTGCGTGGTCCTGAGCGACGGCTGCGCCGCGTTCACGGGGGATGCGCACAAATCAGCCATCGGCTCCCTGTCCACCATCGCGACCGTCGCGACCTGCCAGGAGGCCATCGCGGCGCTGGGCTGAGCGCGAGGCGGCTATTTCGAGATTTGCGTGGCCCCGCCATGTCTGCCCGACCATTCGAGCGGATTGCCGAGAAAGCTCTCGACTTCCTGCAGGGTGGCCGTGTCGAAATAGTCCTGCTTCTTGCAGACTTCGAGCACATCCCACCAGGTCGCCAGACAGTGCAGCCGCAGGCCATGGGCGGCGAGCCGCTCCGGGGTGTCGGGAAAGATATCGTAGTAGAACACCGCGATCGTGTCGGTGACGCTCGCCCCGGCGCCCTTGAGCGCTTCGCAGAATGTTATCTTGCTGCCGCCATCGGTGGTGAGGTCCTCAACCAGAAGCACCCGCGCGCCCTCCTTGAGATCGCCCTCGATCTGGGCGTTGCGGCCGAAACCCTTTGGTTTTTTCCGCACATAGACCATCGGCAGGGCGAGACGGTCCGCGATCCAGGCGGCGAACGGAATGCCGGCGGTCTCCCCGCCCGCAACCACGTCGAACCGTTCAAACCCGGCGTCGCGCAAAATGAGCGATGTGGCGAAATCCATCAGGCTGGAACGGATGCGCGGATAGGAGATCAGTTTGCGGCAGTCGATATAGACAGGGCTGGCCAGACCGGAGGTGAACATGAAGGGCTCGTCTGCGCGAAACCGGACGGCCTCGATTTCGAGCAGCATTTTCGCGGTCATCTCCGCAATCACCTGTTTGTCCGCAAATCCGCCCGCGCCCATCGCCGCCCCCTCTGTCCAGTGGATAGCCTTGAAAAACTGCTAGCATCTTTTCCGCGCCGCCAAAAGCGATCAGGGCGGCACTGGATAACTGCCGGCAGGGCACCGCTTCGCCGCTGCGCGGATTGAAAGTCTAGAGCGATCGTAACAGGACATCCGCGCAGCGGTCGT
>JALURZ010000247.1 GCA_027058735.1 Hyphomicrobiales bacterium
CACAATCGCCACCCGGTCGCGCCGGGCAACGCCAAGCGAGCGCAGGGCCGCGCCGGTCTCATCGATCAGCGCGCGCAGCCGGCCAAAGCCGAGCGATGGCCGCCCCGGCGCGCCAATCGCCGGACTGTCATGGCGATGCCCGGCTATCAGATCCTGAATCATGGACGTCTGCTCCAATCAAGCTTTCCAGGTCAAAAGCCGCGCGCGCCACCGTCACTGCGCGGATCGCCGGCGCCCGCCAGCAGCCGGTTCGTTTGGCGAACGATGGCCCCGGCGTGGCCCACCAGATCATCGAAGGCCGCAATGACCTCGACATTATGCCCGGCGGCGGCAAGCTGGTCCAACAGGTCCTTGTCGAACCTTGATTCCAGCTTCAGGGTCGTGCTCTGGTCGCCCCAGGTGCGCCCCAGCAGCCAGCGCGGCGCGCTGAGCGCGTGTTGCAGGCCCTGCCCGAATGCGACATGGCGCGAAAAAATCTGCGCCTGGGTCTGCGGCTGGCCATCGCCGCCCATGGCGCCATAGACCATGACCCGGCCATCGCCGAGACGGGCGAGGGCGGGATTGAGGGTGTGGAACGGCAGGCGCCCCGGCGCAAGCGCGTTGCGCGCGGCGGGATCGAGACTGAAACCGGAGCCGCGGTTCTGCCACAAAATCCCGGTGTCCTCCAGCACGACGCCCGACCCGAACTCCCAGTAAATGGACTGGATGAAACTGACCGCGCAGCCATTGGCGTCCGCCGCACCCATCCAGACCGTGTCGCCGGCGCGCGCCGGGCGAGGCCAGGCAAGCGCTCTTTTGCGCTCGATCCTGGCCGCCGCCGCATCGAGAAACGCGGTGTCCAGAAAGCCGGCCGGATCCGCGTCCATCACCGCCGGGTCGCAAATCGCGCGGTCGCGCACCAGAAAGGCCTGTTTGGTGGCCTCCACCAGCCCGTGGACATGATCGAAACTTTCCCCGCGCTCAACCCCCAGCCGGTCGAAAATGGCCAGGATCATCAATGAGGCCAGCCCCTGCGTCGGCGGCGGGTGGTTGAACACGGTGCCGCTCGAAAGCCGGACTGACAGCGGTTGCACCCGCTGCGCCCGGTAGGTTTCCAGATCGCGCCCGTCGATGAGCGCGCCCGCGCGCGCCAGATCGGCGGCGATGCGCCTGGCCAGGGGGCCGCGATAAAACCCGTCAAGACCGTTTGCAGCAAGATCGCGCAAGGTGGCCGCAAGGCGCGGCTGCTTGAGCACATGGCCCTGGGGCGGCGGCGCGCCGTCGAGCAGAAACGTGTCGGCAAATCCCGGAACATCCGCCAGTTCGCCCAGCTTGTCTTTTGTCAGTTGCGCCTGGCTGGCGGATACCGCAACCCCTGCTTCGCCGTGGTGGATGGCCTCTTCCAGGAGCCGCTCAAGCGGCATCGCGCCGCCAATCTCGCGGGCAAGCACCATGGCTTCAGCCCAGCCGCCGATCGTGCCGGCCACCGTATTGGCGGCCAGGGGCCCGCGCGCAGGGATCGTGTCATGGCCGGCACCGCGGTATGCCGCCGCCGTTGCCGAAGCGCCCGCGCCGCCGCATGCGCGGATCGCCACCGGATCGCGCCCCGGCACATGGATCAGCCAGAACCCGTCGCCGCCAATGGCGTTCATATGGGGGTAGACCACCGCAATGGCGGCGGCCGCCGCCACCATCGCCTCGATCGCATTGCCGCCGGCGCGCAGCACCGACAATCCGGCTTCGCCGGCCAGATGGTGCGGCGCCACCACCATGGCGCGTGTGGCCATCGTGGTGTTCAGCATATCGTGCGCTTCGGGATCATGGCGTTCTTGTGCAGGCTTCAGGAAAATTCGATCTCGCCGCGCGGCAGCATATAGAGCACCAGCGCGCGGCCATTGGTGACCGTGGGCCGGTGGGCCGAGCCCGGCGGATTGACGCACCACCCCGCCCCGCGCTCATCGAACAGCGCGCCATCGCTCACCGGCATGACCATGCAGACCTCCCCGGTCGGATGGCGGTGATGCGGGCCGGCAATGTCGCTCAAATCGACCACATCGATGCTCAGATCGCCGGTATCCGGCGAGGGCTCCACCACGCGCCCGAAACGACGGCCCTCGCCGCCTCGGGTGCACATCCAGCCCGCGGCGATCGCCTCGTGGCAGGCCGCCTCGATGGTCTTGAATGTTTCGCCTTGCGCTGGAAATTTCGTGTTGAGATCGCGTTCCAACGCGGCATCGATGCGCGCATTGGAGACAACGGCCAGTACCGGCTCCATCAACGCGGTGAATCTGGATTGGTCCATGTCGCCACTCCTCATTTTTCGAGCCACGGGACAAATCGCTCCATGGCGGCCTCCAGACTTTCCTGCGAGCGGGCAAAGCACAGGCGCAGGAATTCCTCCCCGCCCGGTCCAAAAGCGGTCCCCGGCGCGAACCCGACGGCGATTTCATCGACGATGCGTTTGGCGAAGGCCCGCGTATCGGTTTCGCCCTCGACCCTGAAAAACAGGTAGAAGGCGCCCTGCGGCAGGGCGAAGCTGACGCGCGGGCTCCCGCTCAGCGCCGCGGCGACACGATCGCGGCTCCGCCGGGCGCGCGCCACCTGCTCTTGAACAAAAGCCTCGCCCTGTTCGAGCGCGACGATGCCGGCACGCTGCATGAACTGGGCGACGCCGGAGGTATTGTACTGGATCAGGTTTTCCAGCACCTGGCCCAGTTCCTTCGGCGCGATGATCCAGCCGATGCGCCAGCCGGTCATCGCCCAGTTTTTGGAAAACGTGTCGATCCAGATGATGCGCTCGCCGGGTTCGCATATTTCGTGAAGCGAGGGCGCGACCATGCGGCTGCCCCGGGGCGGGCCGTAGTAGAACCGGCTGTAGACTTCATCGCCAACCACCCACAGGCCCCGCTCGCGGGCAAAATCGCGGATCGCCAGAATTTCCTCGCACGATGCGGTCCAGCCCGTCGGATTGCCCGGCGAATTGATGAAAATGGCGCGGGTCCGCCCTGTGCAGGCATCAAACAGCCGGTCCAGATCGAGATGCCACCGCCCCTCATCCATGGTCATGGGGACCGCAACCGGCCCGACGCCGTGCAGCCGCAGCGGCGCCGGATAATTTGGCCATGCGGGCGACGGCATCACCACCTCATCGCCATTGCCGGCAATCGCCTGAATGACCAGTTGAATGGCCTGCATGCCCGATTGCGTGACGAAAAAGTTTTCAGGATCGAACCCGCGCCCGTGGATGCGCTCATGGTAGCGCGCCAGCGCTTCGCGCAGCGGCGGGATGCCGCGCTGATAGGTATAGAACGTTTCTCCGGCCAGCATGCTGTCGCGGGCGGCATCGCAGATGAATCCGGGCGTCGCCAGATTGCCCTCCCCGACCCACAGGGGAATGATCCCGTCCCGGTTGCGGCCATAGTTGAAAATTTCAACGATGCCGCTTTCGGGTTCGTCGCGGGCCTGGCGCCGCAATCCGTCGAGATGGGTTTCGGGGTTCATGTCGCCTGGCACCGCCCGTGTCGCACGCCCGCGCCGGGGCTTTTTTTCTTACGCTGCACCATAACAGCGCCCGGTGGCGCTTCACATGCCACATTCCAGTTGACGGGACGGACCGCCGGGCGGGCACCCGCCGCCCGGCTTTTTTCTTTCCGACCCGCAGCGTTCGCCGTGCTAGTTCCGCTTGGCCAGCAGGTCGCGGATTTCCTCCAGCAACACCTCCTGGCGCGGCGGGCTTTGCGGTTTGGACGGCGCTTCTTCTTCCTTCTTCTTCATGGTGTTCATGGCCTTGATGAGCATAAAGACGCAAAACGCCACGATCACGAAACTGATGAGCGTGTTGACAAACGAGCCGATATTCATGGTGACGGCGCCGGCATCCTGGGCGGCCTTGAGGGTCTCGAACGATCCGCCCTTGAGCGTGATGAATATATTCGTGAAGTCGATACCGCCGAGCAGCAGACCGATGGGCGGCATGATCACGTCCGACACCAGAGATTTGACGATGGTGCCGAACGCAGCGCCGATGATGATGCCGACCGCCATGTCGACAACATTGCCGCGCATGGCGAATTCCCTGAATTCCTTGAGCATGGGGTCCCCTCTTCCCGCCGCCTTGTGGTGGCTGGCGTTATTCTGTTTGGAGCTACGGTTACGGCGAGACTTTTGCGCCGGCGACGCGTGGCGTCAACCCATTGGCCGGCCAAACGGCGCGCTCACCCGAACGCCACCGGATCGCCGACCAGGGTGTTCATGATCTCGACCGACCTCAGGGCCGTTTTCAGGTCCTTCTTCTGCGCCGGTGTCAGCGCCGAGATTTGTATCGCGTTGGACGGCGTGGTGCCGGCGGCAATATCGCGCAATTGCTGATCGAGCAGCAGGCCGAGCAGAACCCGGTGGGCCGCCATGATCCTGTCGAAATCGCTGGCCGCGGCGATGCCCAGGTCGCGCACCGCTTCGAGCCGTTCGGTGGTGGAACGCGCGCGCACATCATGGCGCAGCGCCAGAACCCGCGCGCCGCTGACGATGGGCAGCAACACGCCCTTCTTGACATCGACCCGGCCGGCGACGGTCCTGATATTGCCGAACAGGCCGAGCGGGGCGCGAAAATCGGTCGCGATGGCGGCCAGCATCTTCAGAAACCCCGGCGAACGGTGCGCCTGGGCATAGGCGTGCTCCCAGACTTCGCCCGCCAGCCTGATATCCCCCGACACCGGGCGGAAATCGTAGAAGATGTCCACATAGCAGACATCCTTCGCCTCGCCGCGCCGGATCCAGCCGTCAATCACGTCCTTCCAGCCAGTGAGCGAATGGCGCCAGTCCGCGTTGCGCGCCATGACGCCGCCGCGGCAAAAGGGCACGCCGGCCTGATCGAGAAGATCGGAGAAACGCGCACCGAGTTCCGCCAGCCACCGGTCCGCCTTGCCCCCCGGCGCGCCCAGCGAAAAGATGACGCCATTGTCCTGATCGGGCGCCAGCGTGCTTTCCCCGCGCCCGCCCGATCCCATGACGATCACCGTATAGGGCGTTGGCGGTTTGCCGAGCCCTTCATCGCGCATGGAGCGTTCCGCGATCACGCAGGCCTGGCGGGTGATGGCGCACAGTTCCCGGCTGATGACGGCGGAGATGTCACGCGCATCGATCTGTTCGGCGCGCAGGCTTTTGACAACCCCGGGCAGCCGCGCCCAGGCGCGGCTCAGTTCCGCCGCGCTCGCCGCCTCGTCGATTTCGTCGCCAAGCGCCAGCGCCTTGCCTGCGCGCTGGCGCAGCAGGTCGCGGGTGGTGAGCGCGCCGACAATGCGCCCATGACTGTCTTCGACCCCCAGATGGCGCACATTGAGCCGCGCCATGCGCGCGATTGCGCGATAGATGAACGCATCCTCACGCACCGCGCGCAGCGGCTTGCTCATGATGGTGCCGATTTTCGCCGATCGCGCCTCGGGTCCAAGGCGCGCCAGCGCGCGCAGAACGTCGCGTTCCGTGGCGATGCCGGCCGGCCCGCTCCCGGTTGCCGGTTCGACAAACACCGAACTGATGTTCCCTTCCGCCAGCATCTTGAGCACTTTGCCGATTGAGGTCCCCGCCTTCACGAACACCGGCGGCGCGTTCATGACCTCGCTCACCTTGTGGCGATAGGGATAGGTGTCGATGCGCGCCAGCGGGCCAAGGGATGTTTCGGGGCCGTTGGCGGGCGCGACCGGCTCAACCCAGCCGATCCGGCGATGCTGATCGAGTTCATCGGAAAAACTGCGGCACGCGGCCTCGGCCTCGCCAAGGGTGCGCACCCCCATATCGCGCAGGCGAGGTACCATCTTGACGAAAACTTCCGCCGTCGCCCGGGCATCGCCCAGCGCGGTGTGGCGACCCGCGATTTCGACCCCCAGCCAGTCGCAGACGATATCGAGCGTGAAACCGGTCAGTGTGGGGCGCAGGAGCCGCGCCAGAATCCGCGTATCGAGGCTGCGCGGCCGCCGCCAGGACGCACCGGCGCGCAGCGTTTCGGATTTCAGCAAGGAGAGATCATAGCCGATCGAGTGGCCGATGACGACCGCATCGCCGATAAACGCCTCAAGACCGGCCCGCAGCGATGGAAAATCCGGCGCACCGGCCACATCGGCATCCCTCAACCCGTGAATCCGGGTCGAACTTTCCGGGATCGCAATGCCGGGATCGACCAGTTCGTCATAGGGATCGTCTTCGGCGATCCGGCCGCCGGAAATCCTGATCGCGGCGATCTGGATGATCCGCGCCCTGGCGGCATCCGGCCCGGTTGTCTCGGTGTCGAGCACGACCGCATCAAGCGAGATCAACGGCAGCGCGCTGGCGTTCACAGGCACAAGGTCTCCTCCTTTTGGCCACGGCGCCAACCATGTCACACAAGCGCGAAAGCGCGCAATGCGCCTTGATCCAGGTCACACCGCCGATGGCGGCATGGGCGGGATCGTTTGCGCTCAAGCCGCTGATTGGGCACAATAAACATTGCCGTGCCCATTCCGGCGCGCTCGCCATTGCCAGGGAGTTCCGTTTCCGTGTTTCAAGGCGGCACCGTAGTCACCATAGCGCTGGCCTATCTGGGGGTTCTGTTCGCCATCGCCTATTATGGCGATCGCTGGCGCCGGAGCCGGTCCAACCAGACCTTCAGAACCGTCATCTATGCGCTGACGCTGGCGGTTTACTGCACATCCTGGACGTTTTTCGGCAGCGTCGGGCTGGCCGCGAAAACCGGGCTTGATTTCCTGCCGATCTATCTTGGTCCCATATTGATGATCGGGCTGGGCTGGCGGGTGCTGCGGCGCATCGTGGTGCTGTCCAAGCAGCAGAACATCACATCGATCGCCGATTTCATCGCCGCGCGCTACGGCAAGAATCAGGCATTGGGCGCCATCGTCGCGGTGATCGCCGTGATCGGCACGCTGCCCTATATCTCGTTGCAGCTCAAAGCGGTCTCGACATCGCTCTCCACCCTGCTCAGCGGCATCGGCACCACCCATGTTCAGGCGATGCCGTGGCCGGTGTTTGGCGATCTGGCCCTGCTGGTCGCCCTGCTGATGGCGGCCTTCTCCGCCCTGTTCGGCACCCGGCACATCGACACGACCGAACACCAAGACGGGCTGATGCTGGCGATCGCGGCGGAATCCGTGGTCAAGCTTGCCGCTTTTCTGGCCGTGGGCGCGGTAATCACCTTCAGCCTGTTTGACGGCTTTGGCGACCTGCTGGAACAGGCCCGCCAGCGCACCGATATCACACAGCTGTTCACCCGCGGCTTCGATGGCGGACGCTGGCTGACCATGACCCTGCTCAGCATGATGGCCATTTTTCTGCTGCCGCGGCAGTTTCATGTCGCGGTGGTGGAAAACAAGGACCCCCGCGACATCAGGAAGGCCGCCTGGCTGTTTCCGCTCTATCTGATCGCCATCAACCTGTTTGTCGTGCCGATCGCGGTCGCCGGACTGCTGACCTTCCCGCCCGGCTCCGTCGATGGTGACACCTTCGTGCTGGCCCTGCCGCTGGCAGCAGGCAATGAGATCATTACCGTCATTGCCTTTATCGGCGGCCTGTCCGCCGCCACCGCCATGGTCATCGTGGCCACCATCGCGCTGTCGATCATGGTCTGCAACGATCTGGTGGTGCCGGCCATCCTGCGCTTTCACGCCAATATCGACGACCCTCACGAGGATATGGGGCGGCTTTTGCTGTATATCCGCCGCACCGCCATCTTCGCCATTCTGCTGCTCGCCTATTCCTACTACTGGATGGTCGGCGACAGTTTCGCGCTGGCCTCGATCGGGCTTTTGTCCTTCGCCGCCATCGCGCAGTTCGCGCCGGCCCTGTTCGGCGGCCTGATCTGGCGCCGCGCCACCGCGCGCGGCGCCATCGCCGGTGTGGTTGCCGGATTTCTGGTGTGGGCCTATACGTTGCTGCTGCCCTCCTTCGTTAATTCCGGGTGGATGCCCGCCACCTTGCTCACCGAAGGGCCGTTCGGCATTGCCCTGCTCAGGCCCGAGGTGCTGTTCAACCTGGAGTTCGAACCGCTCACCCATGGCGTCCTGTGGAGCCTGATCG
>JALURZ010000248.1 GCA_027058735.1 Hyphomicrobiales bacterium
GTGTCATTGTCGATCATGCGGTGCCGGGCTGTCACAGCGATGTGCTGTTCAAGAGCGTTGTGGACGAGCGCGCCCATGGGGTCTTCCAGGGCAAGGTGAGCGTTGCGCCGCAAGCGCAGAAGTCCGATGGCCGGCAGATGACCAAGGGGCTGCTGCTGTCGGGCCGGGCCGCGTTCACCGCCAAGCCCGAACTGGAGATCTTCGCAGATGACGTGCAATGCGCGCACGGGGCGACATCGGGGCAGCTCGATGCCGATCTGCTGTTTTATCTGCGCAGCCGCGGCATTCCGGAAGCGCAAGCCAAATCCATGCTGATCACGGCCTTTGTCGGTGAGGCGATTGAGAAAACCGCCCATGAAGGCGCGCGCGCGCGCCTTCTCGATCTGGCCGGAAACTGGCTGTCGGCGCACAGCCATGGAGACGACAATGGCTGATGGCGGCAAGATGGCGGCGCACAGCGCCCGCAGCGGCGCGCGGTACGATGTCGATGCGATCCGCGCCGATTTTCCCATTCTCTCGCGCACGGTCTATGACAGGCCGCTCACCTATCTCGACAACGGCGCCTCGGCGCACAAGCCCCAAGCCGTGATCGATGCGGTGACAAAAGCCTATACGCACGAATATGCCAACGTTCACCGCGGCCTGCATTTTCTTTCCAACACGGCGACTGCAAATTACGAGAATGCGCGCAAGACCGTGCGCCGCTTCATCAATGCGGGTGAGAATTGCGAAATCATTTTCACCGGCAACGCCACCGAGGCGATCAACCTCGTGGCCCAAAGTTTTGGCGCCATGGTGCTGGGCGAGGGCGACGAAATCGTGCTCAGCGTCATGGAGCATCATTCCAATATCGTGCCGTGGAACTTTCACCGCGAGCGCTCAGGCGCGGTGATCCGCTGGGCGCCGGTTTCCGACGAGGGTGAATTCCTCCTCGACGAATTCGAAAAACTGCTGAACGCGCGCACAAAAATCGTGGCGATCACCCATATGTCGAATGTGCTGGGCACCATCGTGCCCGTAAAGGAGGTGGTCCGGCTGGCCCATGAGCGGGGCATTCCGGTGCTGGTGGACGGCAGCCAGGCGGCGGTCCACATGCCCGTCGATATGCGCGATCTCGATTGCGATTTTTACGCGTTCACCGGCCACAAGCTCTACGGGCCGACCGGTATCGGCGTGCTCTATGCCAAAAAGCGGCATCTCGACGCCATGCCGCCGTTCATGGGCGGCGGCGAGATGATCGAAACGGTCACGCTCGATGGCGTGACCTACGGGGAGACGCCGCAGAAATTCGAGGCCGGCACGCCGAAAATCGTCCAGGCGATCGGATTTGCCGCCGCGCTCGATTATGTCGAGACGGTTGGCCGTGACGCGATCGCGGCCCATGAGGCGAGGCTGTGCGATTATGCGCACCGGCGGCTGGGCGAAATCAACTCGCTGCGCATTTACGGCACGGCGAAGAACAAGGGCGCGATCATCGCCTTCAATATCGACGGCGCGCATCCCCATGACATCGCCACCATCATCGACCGGTCCGGGGTCGCGGTGCGGGCGGGCACCCATTGCGCGGAGCCGCTGCTGGAGCGGTTCGGCGTCAATTCGACCTGCCGGGCCTCGTTTGCCATGTACAATACGCTGGAAGAGGTCGACCGTCTGGCCGACGCCCTGCTGGAAGCGCGCGAATTTTTTACCTAAATTGGGACACAATGGTGACTGTGATGAGCGAGCAACGCGACATAATCGATATCTCCGGAAAAGGGGAGTGCGCGCCCGAGGCGCCGCCGGCCGCGCCCGGCACGATGTCGGAAGACGAGATCGCCGATCTCACCACGGAAATGATCGCCGCGATCAAGACGGTGTATGATCCCGAAATCCCGGTCGATATCTATGAACTGGGCCTGATCTACCGGATCGACGTTGATGATGAGCGTAATGTGGATATCGACATGACGCTGACGGCGCCTGGCTGCCCGGTTGCCGGGGAAATGCCTATCTGGGTGCGCGATGCGGTGAGCGCGATCCACGGTATACAGGCGGTGAATGTGAACATGGTGTTCGACCCGCCCTGGGACCCGAGCCGGATGTCGGATGAGGCGCGCGTCGCGCTCAACATGTTTTAGCCTTTGAACAACTGGATTGCCTCAAATGTCCGCCAGCCCGCATCCAAGACCCAAAGTCGTCAGTTTGAGTGACGCCGCGGCCGCGCGCGTCAGGGAGATCATCGAACAGGCGGACCGTGAAATCGTGGGCCTGCGTATCGGCGTTGAAAAAGGCGGCTGCGCGGGCATGTCCTATACGCTTGATTATGCCGAACAGGCCGATCCGCTCGATGAAGTGGTTGAGGACAAGGGGGTCAAGGTGTTGATCGATCCCAAGGCGATCCTGTTCCTGCTGGGAACGGAAATGGACTACAAAAGCGACAAACTGTCCGCCGGATTCGTGTTCAACAACCCCAACCAGACGAGCGCCTGCGGCTGCGGGGAATCGGTTGAAATCACACCGGCCATTGTCCAGCCGGACGAAGCGCCGGCTTCTTCCTGATCCGCCACGGCGGGGAGTCTCTCCGGGTTTGTGATTCGTTTTGGCCCGGCAATTGTCCGGCCTCGAGGGCTTAAGGGGTGCGCGATATTTGGCCGCCGCCTTGCGGGCCGAAAGGAAACGGCGAAAAAGGGCCGGCCCCGAATGGCGCCGGCCCCTTTCGGCATCCCCGGACATGCAAATCCGTCAGGCGACGTGCGGTGTGAGCGTGACGTCGGGATCGGTCTCGCATCTGACCAGATTGCGCCCGGCCTTCTTGGCCTGATAGAGGCAGATATCCGCACGGTTGATGAAGTCGTTCATTGATTCGCCCGGGCGATAGCGCGCCACGCCGAACGACATGGTGATCCGGCCGAGATTCTCGCTGGTTGATTTTTTCACCAGTTCCTTGGCCTGAATGGCGGCGCGCACCTGGTTGGCCACGATCACGGCCGACTGCAATTTGGTCCGGGGCAGGAGGATCGCGAATTCCTCCCCGCCATAACGCGCGGCGAGATCGCGGCCCTTGATATTGGATTTCAACGCATGGGCGACAAAGCGCAAGACCTGATCGCCCGTTGTATGGCCGTGGGTGTCGTTGAATTTCTTGAAATGATCGACATCGCCGATGATCATGCAGAATTCCTCGCCCGTTTCGCGGGCTTCGGCGGCAAACCGTTCGATCGATTCGTCAAACTGCTTGCGGTTGGCGATCGCGGTGAGCTGGTCGGTGCGCGATTCGGTCTGCACAGCCGTCAGGCTTGCGTTGAGTTGCGTGATCTGCTCGCTTGATTCCTGCAGCCGGGTCTCCAGCGATGCGTTTGTCTCGCGCATCTGTTTGGTGGTTTCGATCAGCGATTTGACGATCAGATTCAGCGAATCGGAATCGTTCGATTCCGCTCCCAGCTGCCTGGTGACGCTGTCGAGGCTTTCTCCGTACTGATCGGCCTGGCCGATCGCGGCCTGGACAAAATCCATGACCTGGCTGACTTCGCCCCCGATCTGGGTGCCCAGTTCCTCGATCTGCTCCACCACCCGCGTCTCGGAAAGGTGTTCGTCATAAATCTTTTCAACGGCCTGCAGCGGCAGGTTGCCGTCTTCGGTCTTGGCTTCGTCGAGTATTTTGACCAGAGTCTTGTTTCTGCCGACGACATAGTTGTACCAGACTTCATAGTTCGGCGGCGTCGCCGGCGATCTGTGTTCACTCATCAGTTCCATGGCCTTGCGGCCATAGCTCATTGCCAGGTCGAGATCTTCTGGATAGCGCACGTTTTTTCTCTCACCCTTTCAAGGCCCTCGCGCAGCGGCGCAAACCGGCGAATCGCCAGGTTTCTCCCGACAAAAAAATAGTAAAGGGGTGGTCAATATTCCGTTAACGCCAAGGCGGGAGGCGCGCGCAAGTTTCTTCTGTTTCGACGCGCTCAGACCGGACGGCGCAGGAATGCGGGGACGTTGTCGCCCAGTGCATTATTGGCGCTCTTTTTCCCGGAGTCGCACGGCGATCTGCGGGCATTCGCCTTTTTGGGCGCCGCGTTGCCGGGCGCCGGTTTCCCCGCGCGCGCCGGCTTGGGCGCGCTCTTTTGCTTGGCGCGTTGCGCTGGCTGCCCGCGCCCCGCCGGCCTGGCGCGCTTTGCGCCGTCCGCGCGGCGTCCGCCCGCATCGCGTGCGCCGCGCGGGCGCGCCTCCCAGTCCGCATCGTCCGGCGCATCGCCAAGCCATTCAAACTTCTGCTTCGTGAGCTGTTCGACAGCGCCAATCAGTTGCCGGCATTGCGGTGTGACCAGGGTGATCGCCATGCCCTCGCGCCCGGCGCGGCCCGTGCGTCCGATACGGTGCACATAGTCCTCGGCATTGAAGGGCACGTCGTAGTTGAAAATATGGCTCACCGCCGGGATATCCAGGCCGCGGGCCGCGACATCGCTGGCGACCAGAAGTTTCACCTTGCCGTCCCGGAAACCGCCAAGGGTTTCCAGACGCACATGCTGGTCGAGATCGCCATGCAGTTCGGCGGAGTCAAATCCGTGCTTGCGCAGTGATTTCTGGACCACGCGAACATCGCGTTTGCGGTTGCAGAAGATGATGCCGTTGGTGACATCCTGGCCGCTGATGGCCTTGCGCAGGGCCGCGCGCTTCTGCTTGGGGTCGCATGGGGTAAACAGCATGAACTGGGATATGTTTTCCCCCGTGGTGCTGGGTGGCGTGGCCTCGATGCGTTCGGGATTGCTCAGGAACGCTTCGGTCAGGCGCTGGATTTCCGGCGGCATGGTAGCCGAGAAGAACAGCGTCTGGCGGGTGAAGGGGGTAAGCTTCACGATCCGCTCGATATCGGGAATGAAGCCCATGTCAAGCATGCGGTCGGCCTCATCCACCACCAGCACTTCCACGCCGGTCAACAACAGCCGGCCGCGCTCGAAATGATCGAGCAGGCGCCCGGGTGTTGCGATCAGCACATCGGCGCCGCGGTCGAGCTTGCGGTTCTGATCGACAAAAGAGACACCGCCGATCAGCAGCGCCACGGTGAGATTGTGTTGCGCCCCATAGGCCTCGAAACTCTGCGCCACCTGGGCGGCGAGTTCGCGGGTCGGCTCCAGGATCAAGGAACGCGGCATGCGCGCGCGCGCCCGGCCTCTTTCAAGGCGCGTCAGCATGGGCAGCACGAACGAGGCGGTCTTGCCGGTTCCGGTCTGCGCTATGCCCAGAACGTCGCGGCCCTTGACGGCGAACGGGATGGCTTGTTCCTGAATGGGAGTGGGGGTTTCGTAGCCAGCGGCCTTGACCGCTGCAAGAACTTTCGGGCTTAAGCCCAGATTTTCAAATGACATTTAGTGCTTTGCTTTGTTGTGGCAATGGCTCTGCGAGGCATCGCGGTCAAGGCGGCGGCCGAATGCCGCTACCGGGCGCGGCGCTTCGGGCCGCTTGCATCATGCCGGGCGCGGCGCAATCGATTCGCCTGCGTCCCGTCGCCCGGACCATAGGGATTGTAGCGGCATTGTCAATGCAGGGAGGGCGGCTTCGGATTCAAACCGGCGTCAGGGCGTAGTGAATTGCGCCGTTCGCCCGGACCGTGTGCTCCGTGCACGTCAAGGGTCCGCAGCGCCCTTCCTCGCTTAAGGCGAGCCCCACGCCGCGGGCTTCAAACTGTGTCGCCAGGCAGAAGCGATGGGTCGCCCCTTGAGGGCGGACGACCGGATCGAACAGTTCAGGGACCGGTCTGGCAGAACGCCAAAACCCCTAAAACGCGGAACGGAACGGAAAATTACAGCCGCGCAAATTGAGTGTATTCAGTAAACTGTCACCGCAATTTGTAATCCTGTCGCCGTACTCCGCAACCCTTGTCGAATGAAGTCCTTCTGGCGGTTTACAACAGCCCCGATCAAGCCAGCACGTGCCAGAAGTCCAGATCGACGGACTTCGGATTGAACATGGCGAGCAGTTCGCTGCAAACATCGCTCGTGAGATACCCGTTGCAAATTTCCCGCGCTGCGCCAAGCGTGTGGACAAAAGCAACTTCCGAGTAAGTTTCAGCATCGACCCTTCCCATGAAGTGTTCACGCGGTGCCGAGAATTTTGAGAGATATTCCACCTCTATTTTCCGAGAGATATCCTTCAGTGCGGACTCTGAAAAACCAGACGCCTCCGTTATCCGAAAAGTCCCGAATTCGATACACGAGAAATCGGTTGGAACTTCGACGCCTTGTTTGAGTATCGCAATGGGAGTGAGCCGGATCGTGTCCGGTTTCAGCAGCGACATGAAAGCCCGCGAGCTCTTAGCTTCGGAATGACGAGCCGACATTTCCTCAAAGGCAGGCTGATCGACGGCCAGAATCGCGTCGGCGAACTGGCCCTTGAGGTTTCCCAAGAAACGATGCATGGCGATACCGTCTTGGTGGTCGAGGAACTCCCGGCGCCAATTCACGCAGGCATGAATCAATTCTTCCGTTTCCACACCGTCGCGTTTTTCGTAGCGGGCGAAACCCATCATGGTGAGGGGTCCAAGGCTTCTTGCCATTGCAATCGTTCTCCAAAGATTGGTTTCGAACCACGATACTGGAATACCCTGACAGATTGTGTCAGGGTCGATCATGCGCGTTTTGAGAATTTTCGCCATTTTGGATCGCTTGAGGGTTCACAGACATCCGATATCGGCGCAACTTCTGGCCGATGCGCTGAACGTGTCGATACGAACCATTTACCGGGATATGGCGACGCTTCAGGCGATGGGGGCGCCGGTTCGCGGCGAGGGTGGCGTTGGGTATCAGATCGGAAAAGGGTATTTCCTGCCACCCCTTCATTTCGATCCCGACGAACTTGATGCAATTGTTCTCGGCATGCGATTGGTAGCCGCGCGAGGCGATGGTCCCTTGGCTGACGCGGCGCTTCGCGCCTCTGCGAAAATAAATGCCGTTTTGTCAGACGAACACAGGGAAACCTACTCAGACCGCCCTTTGCTCGCCTATTCGGTTCAGGCCGAAACGGCTGACCAGTCCATTGCCTTTCTCAGCCCGGTGCGCGCAGCTTTGCGGGAACGGCAGCGACTATATATCTCCTACCGGGACTTGAAAGGGCGCGGCAGCACCCGTCACATTCGACCTCTTGGACTAACGGCGTTTGATCGAGTTTGGCTATTGACCGCATGGTGCGAAACCAGAGCGGATTTCCGAAACTTTCGCGTCGATCGCATGAGATCCGTGGAAAGAACCGGCGAAACTTTTCGCCGCGAGCCGGGAAAGGAATTCAACGACTACCTTCGGACACTGTAAACTGCCACCCAATTCGGGATGTTGCTGCCGGTGCGGCGCAATCGCAAAGCCTGCGTCCCTTCGCCCGGAACGCAGAGAATACGGCGGCATCGTCAATGGGCGCCAAAACACACTGCGCCCTTCCGATTCACACATTAGTTTCCGCGCCGTTGCATCTGGATGCGTTTGTATGCGCCCTCGATATTGAGTTGGTGCCAGTTTTCATATTGCGCCAGTCCGGAATATTTCGACAGATCGACCGAGGCTTTCGTTTGTTCCAGAGATTTGCCCGCGCGCGCGGCCGCCAGCGTCTGGCTGTAGAGGTCGTCCATATAGGCGCGGAAGGCCGCGACGTCGGCCCTGGTGCCCAGCGGCCCGTGGCCGGGCACGAGAATATCGAAATCCATGGCCTCGACCCGTTTGAGCGACTGCATCCAGTCGGGCAGGTACGAATCCGGCAGGTCCCTGAACGCCACCGCTTTGACCGGGATGAAATCGACCGCAAACAGCGCTCTCTCCTTTGGGAAGCGCATTACGATCATGTTGTCGGAATGGTTCCTGCCAACATAGGAAAGCTCCATGGTCCGTCCGCCAAGCGAAATCGTGAGCCGCTTGGAAAACGTGATCGCGGGAGACGCGGTCGGGCGTTTTTCTCCATCGATCGCGCGTTTCGCCCCGCCATGGGCGATGACGAGCGCGCCATCATCGGCGAATACTTCGCCGCCGGAACTGTGGTCCGCATGGTCGTGGCTGTAGACGACATAGCGGATCTT
>JALURZ010000249.1 GCA_027058735.1 Hyphomicrobiales bacterium
CTGCTCACCCGCAGCCAGCGGGTGTCCCATGAGAATCTGCGCCTGCGCGCCCGGCAAACCGCTTTTCAACCCCTTCCAGCTAACCCCGGTCGCGCAGGGGCAGATTCCCATGGGACACCCGCTGGCTGCGGGTGAGCAGGGAATAGGCGAACTGCTCGGGCTCGAAATTCGCGTAGCGCCCGACATTTTCGAACCACTCGGTCGAATTGCGCGCCGCCGACTGGATTTTTATCCCTTCGAGTTTTCGCTCAGCCTCATAGGCCAGCAGAACCTCGCGCATGGGCGCATCGGGCTCATGCGCAAAATGCCGGGCCAGCGAAATCGCGTCCTCCATCGCCAGCTTGGTGCCGGACCCGATGGAAAAATGCGCGGTGTGGGCGGCGTCCCCCATCAGCACCACATTGTCCTTGATCCAGGTTTCGTTGCTGACGCGCGGGAAATTGATCCAGATCGCATTGCCGCGCAGATGCCTGGCGTTGGACATCAGCGGGTTGCCGCCCAGATGATCGGCAAACAGCCGTTCGCAAAAGGCGACGCCGTCCTGCTGGCTCATCTTGTCGATGCCGGCCTTTTCCCAGGTGTCCTGGCGGGTCTCGATGATGAAGGTCGAGGTGTCCTCATCGAAACGATAGGCGTGGGCCTGAAACCAGCCCCATTCGGTCTGCTTGAAAACGAACGTGAAGGCGTCGAGGCGCTGGCGGGTGCCGAGCCAGACGAACTTGTTGGTGCGAACGTCGATCTGCGGCCTGAAGGCATGGGCGTGGTCGGAGCGGATTTTCGAGTTCAGGCCATCGCAGGCCACGATCAGATCGGCATCCGCGAAACGCTCAAGGGTGTCCACTTCCGTTTCGAATGCGAGCGCGACACCGAGCTCGGCGGCCCGGTTCTGCAGGATCTCCAGCAGGCGCTGGCGGCGAATGCCGCTGAACCCGTGGCCGCCGGAGCGGATCATGCGATCCTTGAAATAGACATCGATATCCTCCCAATGAGCGAAGGACGCGATGATCTCCGCCTTCGATTCGGGATCGGCATCGGCGAAATTCTCCAGCGTCCGGTCGGAAAACACGACGCCCCAGCCGAACGTATCGTCCGCCCGGTTGCGTTCATAAACCGTGATGTCATGGGCCGGGTTCTGCTTTTTCATCAGCAGCGCGAAATACAACCCGGCCGGTCCGCCGCCCACGCAGACAATTTTCATCGCTTGAGCCAACTGTTGCCCTCCCCGCAGTTCGAGCAATTAGTTTATATATAAACCATCTATGTTTCAACAGATTTTCCGCCCCACTTGATCCGCGGCCCGGACTATGGCGATAGTCGGGGATGGCCGGCTCGAGGCGATGGCAAGGCGATGGACTACGAGGCCCAGTACAACAACCGCGCACGGGTGCCCGAACACGGGCGTATCATCGAGCGGTGGATGCGCGAAGCGCCGCGCTATCGCGAAGAGGCGGCGTGGGAGCCGGGCTTGCGCTACGGCGACAGCGAGCGCCAGACAGTCGATATATTCCGCCCGCCCGAAGCCGCCGCGGACGCGGCGATGTTCGTTTTCATTCATGGCGGCTACTGGCAGGGGCTGGAAGGGCGCACGTTCAGCCATCTGGCGCGCGGCCTCAATGAGCGCGGTTTCGCGGTCGCGATCCCCACCTATGATCTGTGTCCGCAGGTTTCGGTCGGCGACATCATCGAGCAGATGCGCCGCTGCTGCCTCTGGCTCCATGACCGCACGCAACAGCCGCTCGTGGTGTCCGGCCATTCCGCCGGCGGGCATCTCGCCGCCGCCATGCTGGCGACGGACTGGGCGAGGCAGCGCACCGGCCCGGCCCCTCATCCGGTGCGCGCGGCGTTTGCCATCAGCGGCCTGTTCGAGCTTGAACCGTTATGCGCCACCAGCCTCAATGACGCCCTCAAGATGACGCCGCAGACAGCGCGCGCGGCCAGCCCGGCATTGTGGCCGGCACCGGCGGGCACCCGGTTCGCGGCCTGGGTCGGGGAGCTCGAAAGCAGCGAGTTTCACCGCCAGAGCACGGATATCTGCAAGACCTGGGGCGATGGCGGGGTCGAAACCAGTCATGTCGCCGTGCCCGGGGCCAACCACTTCACGGTGATAGACGATCTTGGCGACCCCGACAGCGCCATGGTCGAGGCGCTCGCCGCGCTTGGGCGATGATTGCGGTCAACCCTCCCCGCGCCGGTCGATAAAGCGCCGGGCCTTGATCTGGCCTTCGAACTCGCGGGCCAGCGTGCCGCGCTCCAGCAGCGCGATTTCCGGGCTCGATTCAAAGGTGATCTTGATGCGCTCCGCGATGTCGCGGCCAACGGCTGCCTCATCGCTGCCGCGCCGGGCCTCGAACGAGACCCGCAACACATCCTGCCCGGCGTCGCTGGTGACGGCCTCGGCCTTGAAGTCGTTGACGTCGGCCAGCGCGAACATGAAATCCTCGAACTCCGAATGATTGATATTGACCCCGCGCACCTTGAAAAACCCGGATGTGCGGT
>JALURZ010000250.1 GCA_027058735.1 Hyphomicrobiales bacterium
CTTCGCCCGGGCGCAGAAAAACCCTGGGCACGACATCGGGATAGACGAGCGCCACAAAGCCGCAGGCGCCGAACGCGAGGCTTGCCGCCGCCCAGTCGTACCACGGCACGCCCCGGCCGGGCGGGGATTTGCGGGCGCGGATTTTCAAAAAGGTCAGCGCCAGCGCCAGTCCCAGCACCACGGCGAAGAACTGTTGCGGATAGAGCGCCAGCGACATCATCCGCGGCACGTTCAATGACCAGCCGACGGCCAGTATTGTCAGTGCGGCGGCAAGAGCGGCGATGAGGGTTTGCGCCAGGCGATCGCCGAGCCGGACGGGCTCTCCCGCCTCATCGGACATCTACTTTTTCCAAAGTCCGACCTCTTTCAGAAACCTGATGGCGCCGGGGTGATACTGCGCCGGCGATGTGTCGCGCACCATGTCCCTCTCTGGCCTGAACCCGCGGAAAGCCGGGAACACCCTGGCCATCGTCTTCTGGCCTTCGTAGATCAACTTGGTCATCTTGTAGACGACCTCGTCGGACACCCCCGCATGGGTGAAAATCAGTTGCGGGAAGGCGATGAATTTGCCTTCCTTTTCAACGCCGGGTACGCCTGGTCCCGGCTTGATCGTCATGAGATAGCCGGTGGGCCAGTGTTTCTTGATCGATGCGCGGGCCTGCGGTGTGTCCTTGATGGGCAGGGCGCGCAGACCGCCGACCGCCGCGTGGGCTTCGCGCACCTTGCCCGCGCCATGTGCGAATATGAATCCAACAACATCCCCCGACATGAACGCGTTGACACCGGCAACCACGCTTTGCACGTTGACCGGCACCATGTCGGCGCGGGTCAGGCCGACCGTGCCGTAATGCGCATCGAGCTGTGGCAGGATCGTCTTTTGGGCCGTATAGCCATCGACCATCGGCTTGCCCTTCAGATCGGCAATTGAGCGGATGTCACTGTCGGCGCGCACGAAAATGGCCTCGCGAAGGGGCATCAGCAGTGCGACGATGCGCAGATTGGGGTTCACGCTGCCCTTGAACCACGCCTTTCCCGCCAGCGCGTAATGGAATTCCTGCAGGTTGACGACGCCGAATTCGATCTCGCCCGCATTGACAAGGGGCAGATACTGGTTCGGCGCGGTCGCGGGCTGGATCGTTGCGGCAACGCCTGCGTCATTGGCGGCCTTTGCCACCGCCGTTCCGATGCTGTGAAACAGCGATCCCGGGTTCGAAGTCGCTATTCCGACGCTCTGGGCGGCGGCCGCGGTTGCCAACATACCCGCCGCGAATGCGAATGATGCGAAAGTTTTTCTCATGAAATTCCTCCCTCTGTGCCGGCTTCGGCGGCTCACAGTCGGATTTTACAAAAATCTCTTATTATGAGAATTTGTATAATGCACACATGGCTCCGGTTTTCAAGGAAAGAGAGCGCTCGCATGGCCGCCGGGCGGGCCGAACGGATGGTGTTGTCCCATGCCCTGATTGCGGTTTGCGCGCGAGGGAGGCGGGGCTAGTGCGGCCGCGAGCCACGGCCCGGCGCCCCTGCGCCGCCGCCTGAGGAGCGCAGCCCGAAGGGCGACAGCGTGAGCGAAACAACGGTGCCGGCTGCAGGACTCGAACCTGCGACCCCCTGATTACAAATCAGGTGCTCTACCAACTGAGCTAAGCCGGCGGGGAGGGGGACATGGCCGTGCGGTCCGTATAGTCCTGATTTCCTGATTTGTCAGCAGCGAAAAAACGCCGCCATCCGCGCATCGGTGCCGGCTGCCCGGGGCGGAAGTGTCCGCGCCCCGGGATAATCGGAGTTTGGGTGCCGGCGAACATCTGTTATAGTGCGCTGCATTGTTTGGCTTTGCGCAAGGCGGGATCAAATGACATTCAGACCGGCAATCGGGCCCTTTCTGGTACTGGGTACGGTGCTTGCGGTGGGGGCGGCGGCGTTTGGCCTGGTGAGCATTCCCGGCGTTTCCACGGCGCAGGAACTGGAACTCGATGAGAACGGTTTCCCGCGCGATTCGACGCGCCGCGCGCCGGCACGGCGTGCGCTGCCGCGCCGCGATGGCGCGCAAGGCAGATTTTTCAATTTTCTCGACATTTTCGGCAGACGCCAGCGGGGCGCCCCGGAGGGGCAGTTTTTTCCGGACGGCGGCGGCGTTGAGTTCGGCCAGGCCCCGTTGAACTACGATCTGGCACCGGCGGATGTCAGCCTCGGCATCAGCTTTGCGCACCGCCGGCAGTATAATACCCGCCGCTTTGTCTATAAGCATCACTACCCCTATGCCTATTACGATCACCCCTACAGAACGGGATTCGCCATATCGATGGCCGGTTTGACCGCGCAACAATAGCCCGGCGCAGATTCGCGCTCCGTTTTGCCTGCGCGTGCGGTGCGTGCAAATGCCATTTGCCGCGATCGTGTCCCTGGGAAGCGAATTGTGATCGCGGGAGCGTGGCGGCGATGCGCTCAGCGGCGAGCGGCCCGCACCAGGGCATAGAGCGCCACGGCCGCGGCGCTGGACACGTTCAGGGCCTCCATTGCGCCCGGCAGATCGATGCGGGCGAGGTGCTCGCAGCGTTCGCGGGTCAGCCGGCGTAAACCGCGCCCTTCGGCCCCCAGCACCAGCGCCAGAGCATCATGATGCGGCACCGCGTCAATCGGCGCGCTGGCGCCGCAATCGAGGCCGATGATCGCAAAACCTCGTTCCTTCATCATTGTGAGCGCCTGCGCCAGGTTTGGAACCCGCACGATATCGACCTGCTCCAGAGCGCCGGACGCCGCCTTGGCCAGGGCCGCGGACTGGGGCGGACTGTTGCGGCTGGTGCAGATGATGGTGTGCGCGCCAAAGGCGCTGGCGCAGCGCATGATGGCGCCGAAATTCTGCGGGTCACTCACCTGATCCAGCACCACGGCGAGGCCCCGGGCGGCGATATCCTTCAGTGCGGGCTCGCGCAGCGGCGCCGTTTCCAGCGCAAGCCCCTGATGAACCGCATCCCCTGGCAGTATCCGGCCAAGCTGCGCGGGCGCGACGATTTCCAAAGGCGTCGCTCCGGCCCGCGACCGCAAGCCATGTTTGTCGAGGGCGTTGCGGGTCGCCAGCAGGCGTTTGTTGCGCCGCGCCGGATTGGCCAGCGCGCCCAGCACCGTGTGGACGCCATAAAGCCAGACACCATCGTTGGCGCGGCGCGGGCGGCGGGCTGATTTGCCACCGTCTCCGCGTGGCCGGCCCGGTGTTTGCGGGCCGGGGCGGCTGCTTTTTCCAGGGTGATTCATAGCGGCCGGTTATAGGCGCGCCGGCGAGATGACGCAAACGCGGCGGGGAGCCGGTGTTTCTAACGGGGCGCGACAATGGCCGCAAGGGGGCAGGCTTGTGGAGAATTTTTCATGTTTTTGGTATTTTACGGGGTTGACAGCGCCCTCTCCCAGCCACATAAAGCCCCCGCGCAAGTCTCTATTGTAGGACTGCGAGCCGAGTCGCTTGCGCTATCGAATTCAACCAGACCATGGAGGGGTGCCCGAGTGGTTAAAGGGGACGGGCTGTAAACCCGTTGGCTATGCCTACGTTGGTTCAAATCCAACCCCCTCCACCAGAACGTTTTTCGACTGGTGATCGAGAGCGGGCGGGTGTAGCTCAATGGTAGAGCCGCAGCCTTCCAAGCTGAAGATGGGGGTTCGATTCCCCCCACCCGCTCCAACGCCATTTTGCGAACTTGCGGGATACGGTTGGCGGGATAGGGCTGAAAGTACCGGATGCGGTGCGGCGGCGAAAGTGTGACGCCGGCGACGGTTTTTCGCGATCCCCAACGCGGATCGGCCAGACAAGGGAATGGTTTGAGACAAGGGAATGGTTTGAGACAAGGGAATGATTTGAATGTCGAAGGAAAAGTTTGAGCGCACGAAGCCGCATTGCAACATTGGCACGATTGGTCATGTTGACCATGGCAAGACGACTTTGACGGCGGCGATTACGAAGGTTCTGGCGGAAGCGGGGGGTGGTTCGGTTATCGCGTTTGACGAGATTGACAAGGCGCCGGAGGAACGCGAGCGCGGGATCACGATTTCGACGGCGCATGTGGAATATGAGACCGGGAACCGTCACTATGCCCATGTGGACTGTCCGGGTCATGCGGATTATGTGAAGAACATGATCACGGGTGCTGCCCAGATGGATGGCGCCATTCTGGTTGTGTCGGCGGCGGATGGTCCGATGCCCCAGACCCGCGAGCATATTCTTCTTGCCCGCCAGGTTGGGGTTCCGGCGCTTGTTGTTTATCTGAACAAGGTTGATCAGGTTGATGATGAGGAGCTTCTGGAGCTTGTGGAACTGGAGGTGCGCGAGCTTCTGTCGTCTTATGATTTTCCCGGCGATGACATTCCGATCATCAAGGGGTCTGCGCTGGCCGCTCTTGAGGGGCGCGATGAGGAGATTGGCAAGAATTCGATTCTTGAGCTGATGGCGGCGGTTGACGAATATATTCCCCAGCCCGAGCGGCCCAAGGATCTGCCGTTTCTGATGCCGATTGAGGATGTGTTTTCGATTTCGGGCCGCGGCACGGTTGTGACGGGCCGCATTGAGCGCGGCATTGTGAATGTCGGCGAGGAAGTCGAGATTGTCGGCATCAAGGACACGGTGAAGACGACGTGCACGGGCGTTGAGATGTTCCGCAAGCTGCTTGACCAGGGCGAGGCGGGGGACAATGTGGGTGTTCT
Organism: Hyphomicrobiales bacterium; assembly: GCA_027058735.1. Classification (GTDB taxonomy): domain Bacteria; phylum Pseudomonadota; class Alphaproteobacteria; order Rhizobiales; family JALURZ01; genus JALURZ01. The sequence goes on from JALURZ010000250.1 coordinate 4,690, forward strand.
GCTTCGCGGCACCAAGCGCGAGGATGTGGAGCGCGGCCAGGTTTTGTGCAAGCCGGGCTCGTTGACGCCGCATACCAAGTTCAAGGCGGAGGCCTATATTCTGACCAAGGACGAGGGCGGGCGCCATACGCCGTTTTTCACCAAGTACCGTCCGCAGTTTTATTTCCGCACGACGGATGTGACCGGTGTTGTGAGCCTGCCGGAAGGCACCGAAATGGTGATGCCCGGGGAAAATTGCGAAATGGAAGTGGAACTGATCGTGCCGATCGCGATGGAAGAGAAGCTGCGCTTCGCCATCCGCGAAGGCGGCCGCACAGTCGGCGCCGGCGTCGTCGCCGGCATTATCGAATAGGGTTTTTTAGGAGTGTAGCTCAATTGGCAGAGCACCGGTCTCCAAAACCGGGGGTTGTGGGTTCGAGTCCCTCCACTCCTGCCAAATGATGCGACAAGGGCGGTTTCTCACTGCCAACATCACCGGAAAGATCAGGACATGGCCAAGACCAATCCGTTTGAGTTCATACAACAGGTGCGCAGCGAAGTGGAGAAAGTGACTTGGCCGACCGGCCGGGAAACGCTGATCACGACCGTCATGGTGATAATCATGGCTTTCGTGGCCGCCATTTTCTTTTTTCTCGCCGACAGGGTGTTTTCCACGCTTGTCGGGATTGCGCTGGGTATCGGCAACTAGCAACTTTGCGGGCTCACATGACCAAGCGATGGTATATCGTCAACACCTATTCCAATTTCGAGAAGAAAGTGGCCGAGGCAATCACCGAGCAGGCGGCCGCCGCCGGGCTGGGCGATGTGCTTGAAGAGGTTCTGGTGCCCACCGAGGAAGTCGTCGAATTGCGCCGTGGCCGCAAGGTCAATGCGGAGCGCAAGTTTTTCCCAGGCTACGTGCTGGTCAAGATGGAGATGACGGATGAGGCCTATCACCTGATACGCAACACACCCAAAGTGTCGGGATTTCTGGGTTCGGAAAACAAGCCTGTGCCCATCAGCGATACGGAGGCCGGCCAGATACTGAATAATATCCAGGAGGGTATCGAGCGGCCCAAGCCGACCGTCTCGTTTGAAATCGGTGAAGCGGTGCGGGTGTCGGACGGGCCATTCGCTTCGTTCAACGGCCATGTGGAGGATGTGGACGAGGAGCGTTCGCGGCTGAAGGTCGCGGTTTCGATTTTTGGCCGGGCGACCCCGGTCGAACTGGAATACACGCAGGTGGAGAAACTTTGACTGGCGCCCTGGCGCCGATGGACAGCGCATTGGGGAAGGGTTCGTTGTCGCTGCGGCCCGTCCCGGGCGAGGGAACGGCCGCACCACGACCCCACAGGTGAACACGGCCCGCGGTATCGGATGAATGGCGCCGGGGCGAAGGAAAGAAGATGGCGAAGAAGATCGATGGATACCTGAAACTGCAGGTGCCGGCCGGACAGGCGAACCCGTCGCCGCCGATCGGCCCGGCGCTCGGCCAGCGCGGCCTCAACATCATGGAGTTCTGCAAGGCGTTCAACGCCGCGACCCAGGACATGGAGCAGGGCGCGCCGATACCGACGGTGGTGACGATTTTCGCCGACAAGTCATTCACCTTCGAAACCAGGACGCCGCCGGCCTCTTTCTTTTTGAAAAAGGCGGCCGGCCTGCCCAAGGGGTCGCAGACGCCGGGGCGTGAAATTGCCGGATCGGTCACCATGGCGCAGGTGCGCGAAATTGCCGAAAAGAAAATGGCCGATCTGAATGCCAATGATATCGACGCGGCTGCAAGAATCGTTGCCGGTTCGGCCCGCTCAATGGGCCTCGAAGTGGTGGGATAGGACGATGAGCAGACCCGGAAAAAGAATGAAGGCCGTCCTTGAAGGCCTTGACCGCAAGAAGATTTATGAACTTCCTGAGGCTGTTTCCGTGATCAAGAAGGCGGCCAGCGCAAAGTTCGACGAGACCATCGAAATCGCCATGAATCTGGGTGTCGATCCGCGCCATTCCGACCAGATGGTGCGCGGTGTGTGTGATTTGCCCGCAGGCTCCGGGCGCGCGGTGCGCGTGGCGGTCTTCGCCAAGGGCGACAAGGCCGATGAGGCCAGGGCGGCGGGCGCGGATGTCGTGGGGGCGGAAGAACTGGCTGAACAGGTGCAGAAAGGTGAGCTCAATTTTGATCGCTGCATCGCGACGCCGGACATGATGGCGGTTGTCGGCAAACTGGGCAAGGTGCTCGGCCCGCGCGGCATGATGCCCAATCCCAAGGTCGGCACGGTGACCCAGGACGTGAAGGCGGCGGTCGCGTCGGCCAAGGGCGGCGCGGTGGAATTCCGGGTCGAGAAGGCCGGCGTCATACATGCGGGAATCGGCAAGGCGAGTTTCAGCGACGATCAGATTTCATCGAACGTCAAGGCGTTCGTGGACGCCGTGATCAAGGCCAAACCGCCGGGCGCGAAGGGCACATTCGTAAAGCGCGTCGCGCTGAGTTCGACGATGGGCCCCGGCGTCAAGGTCGATCTGATGAGCGTGACCGGCGCTTGAAACGGGGAGTGTGGATTGTTTTAGGGTTTCCCGGGTGGCGCTCTGCTGTTGGGCGCGGCGCCATTCGTGAAGGGAAAGGCCGGGGTTCGGAACGTCCGGCTTTCCACCCTGTCCGAGACTGCAGGTGCCGGGCGTGGCCTTTGGCCGGTTCCGGCTTAAACCGGGCAAGGCCTGCACAGACGGGAGAAGGACGGATCGATTGGCGGGCGCGGGGCCCGTGCCGGAATTGGTCGATTTTGTTCTCCTTGGTGTCGTGGAGCGGCGAGAAATCGGCGCATGCACGATGCGGACAGGAAAATATACGCCGGGCCGGCGGCCTGTTGCGGAGCACCCCGGTTTGCGGGTGAGCCGGAAACAGGCGGGCCTTGCGCAAATGTGTCCCGGCGGCCTTGATCGAAAAGACCGCCAATAAGGAGAAGACAGGTGGACAGAGCAGGCAAGGAAAAGCTCGTCACGGCGCTCAACGGCGTTTTTTCCACCGCCGGAGTGATTGTCGTGACCCACTACAAGGGCCTGACGGTGTCGGAGATGACCGAACTTCGTGTCCGGATGGCGCAGGCGGGGGCCTCGTTCAAAGTGGCGAAAAACCGCCTGGCCAGACGCGCCCTTGAAGGGACGGATGCCGTGGGAATAGCGGACCTGTTTACCGGTCCGACCGCGATCGCCTATTCGCAGGACCCGGTCGCGGCCCCCAAGGTGGTCGCCGGTTTCGCCAAGGATAACGAGAAACTCGTCATTCTCGGGGGAACGATGGGCCAGTCCGTGCTGGACCCCGGTGCGGTCAAGGCGTTGGCGGCGTTGCCCTCGCTGGACGAATTGCGCGCCACGCTGGTCGCCATGATTTCCACCCCGGCGACGCGGATTGCCGGTGTGTTGCAGGCGCCGGCGGGTCAACTGGCCCGGGTGGTCGGTGCCTATTCGACGAAGGACGAGGCGGCCTGATTTCAGGCGGCTTCACCATTGGATTCAAATCGACAAGACAAGAGTTGTGAAAAATGGCAAATCTGGAAAAAATTGCAGACGATCTCTCTTCGCTCACCGTGCTTGAGGCGGCCGAGCTTTCAAAGCTGCTCGAGGAGAAGTGGGGCGTTTCGGCCGCAGCCCCCGTGGCGGTTGCCGCCGCAGCGCCCGGTGAGGGGGGCGGGGCGGTCGAGGAGCAGGACAGCTTCACGGTGGTCCTGACCGGCTTCGGCGAAAAGAAGATCAATGTGATCAAGGAAGTGCGCGCCATTACCGGCCTCGGCCTCAAGGAGGCGAAGGAACTGGTGGAAGGTGTGCCCAGTGACGTGAAGACGGATGCGTCCAAGGACGAGGCCGGCGAGCTCAAGGAAAAGCTCGAGGCGGCCGGCGCGACCGTCGAACTGAAGTAATCACTCTGCGTAACAGAGACGGCAGGCGTCTCACGTTCCCAGCGCCCGTGAGACGCCCGCCGCGCGCCCTGTGTCAGGGGCGCAGTCGGAACGAGGCATTGCAGACGCTCCGGCCTTCATGGGCCGGACGGTGCCGCAAAATTCATGCGGCGGCTACAAGGAGCAGAAATGTCCCAATCATTCATCGGTCGCAAGCGGGTGCGCAAGTTCTTCGGCAAACTGCGTCAGGTCGACGAAATGCCGAACCTCATCCAGGTTCAGAAATATTCCTATGATCAGTTTCTGCAAGTGGACAAGCCGGCGGGCGGGCGCCTCGATCAGGGCCTGCAAAGCGTTTTCAAATCGGTTTTTCCGATCAGCGATTTTGCGGGCACGTCCACGCTTGAATTTATCGACTATGAGTTCGAAGCCCCCAAATACGATGTGGAGGAGTGCCAGCAGCGCGGCATGACCTTTGCCGCGCCGCTGAAGGTCACGCTGCGTCTCATCGTTTTTGAAATCGATGAAGAGACCGACGCCAAATCGGTCAAGGACATCAAGGAGCAGGACGTCTATATGGGCGACATGCCCCTGATGACGGGGCATGGCACATTCGTCATAAACGGCACCGAGCGGGTGATTGTCTCGCAGATGCACCGTTCGCCCGGCGTCTTTTTCGATCATGACAAGGGCAAGACCCACACCAGCGGCAAATTGCTGTTTGCCGCGCGGATCATACCCTATCGCGGTTCCTGGCTCGATTTTGAATTCGACGCCAAGGACATCGTGCATGTGCGCATCGACCGCCGCCGCAAGATACCGGTAACGACCCTGTTGCAGGCGCTGGGTTATGACGCCGAAACGATCCTCGATTCTTTCTATGGCAAGGTGACCTACACCCTGACCAGGAAGGGGTGGAAAACCGCGTTCAACCCGGAGCGCCTGCGCGGCATCAAGCCGCAGCGCGATCTGGTGGACGCGCGCACCGGGACGGTGGTTGTGGAGGCCGGCCGCAAGATCACGCCGCGGCTTGCCCGCAAACTTGGCGAAGATGGCCTGAAACAGCTTCTGGTGTCCGACGAAGACCTGTATGGCCACTATATCTCGATCGATATGGTGGATATGAAAACGGGTGAAATCTTTGCCGAGGCCGGCGACGAAATAACCGAAGAAATGCTGGCGAGCCTCAAGGAGGCCGGCTTCAAGACGCTCGATCTGCTGGATATCGATCATGTGAATACCGGCGCCTTCATCCGCAACACGCTGGCGCTCGACAAGGCCGACAGCCATGAGCAGGCGCTGCAGGATATCTACCGGGTGATGCGTCCGGGCGAGCCGCCGACCAAGGAAACGGCCGAAAACCTGTTCAACGGGCTGTTCTTTGATCCGGACCGCTACGATCTGTCCGCCGTCGGCCGCGTCAAGATGAACATGCGTCTTGATCTCGATTGCGAGGACACGGTCCGCACGTTGCGAAAAGAAGACATTCTGGCGGTCATCAAGACTCTGGTGGACCTGCGCGACGGCAAGGGCGAGATTGACGATATCGACCATCTCGGCAACCGCCGGGTGCGCTCGGTCGGGGAGTTGATGGCCAATCAGTACCGCATCGGGCTGTTGCGCATGGAGCGCGCCATCAAGGAGCGCATGAGTTCGGTCGATATCGACACGGTGATGCCCCATGACCTGATCAACGCCAAGCCGGCGGCGGCGGCAGTGCGCGAGTTTTTCGGCTCATCGCAACTGTCCCAGTTCATGGACCAGACCAATCCGCTGTCGGAAATCACCCACAAGCGGCGGCTGTCCGCCCTGGGGCCGGGGGGGCTGACGCGTGAACGCGCGGGCTTTGAGGTGCGCGACGTGCACCCCACCCACTACGGGCGCATCTGCCCGATCGAAACGCCCGAAGGGCCGAATATCGGCCTGATCAATTCGCTCGCGACCTACGCGCGTGTCAACAAATACGGCTTTATCGAAAGCCCGTACCGGCGCGTGGTGAACAAGAAGGCGACTGATGAGGTCGTCTATCTGTCAGCCATGGAGGAGGCGAAATATTATATCGCCCAGGCAAATGCCAATCTGTCGCCCAGGGATGTGCTCGAAGACGAGATGGTGACCTGCCGGTTTGCCGGCGATGTTCATGTGGTGCCCCCTGAAAAGGTGGATTTCATGGACGTTTCGCCCAAGCAGCTGGTGTCCGTTGCCGCCGCCCTGATCCCGTTCCTGGAAAACGATGATGCCAACCGCGCGTTGATGGGGTCCAACATGCAGCGCCAGGCGGTGCCGCTTATCCGCACGGAAGCGCCGTTGGTGGGAACGGGCATGGAAGAGGTCGTGGCGCGCGATTCAGGCGCTGCGGTCAGCGCCCGGCGCGCAGGCATCGTCGATCAGGTTGACGCCAACCGCATCGTCATTCGCGCGATCGGCGAAACCGACCCCACCAAGCCCGGCGTCGATATCTACAACCTGCACAAGTTTCAGCGCTCCAACCAGAGCACCTGCATCAACCAGCGCCCCCTGGTGCGCGTGGGCGATGAAGTCCAGGCCGGCGATATCGTGGCCGACGGTCCCTCGACGGATCTGGGCGATCTGGCGCTCGGGCGCAATGTGCTGGTCGCGTTCATGCCCTGGAACGGGTATAATTTCGAGGACTCGATCCTGATTTCCGAGCGCGTCGTGCGTGATGACGAATTCACCTCGATTCACATTGAGGAGTTCGAGGTCATGGCCCGCGACACCAAGCTGGGGCCGGAGGAAATCACCCGCGATATTCCCAATGTCGGTGAAGAAGCCCTGAGAAATCTGGACGAGGCGGGCATTGTCTATATCGGCGCGGAGGTCAATCCAGGCGAGATTCTGGCGGGCAAGATCACCCCCAAGGGCGAATCCCTGATGACGCCGGAAGAAAAGCTGCTGCGCGCCATTTTCGGCGAAAAGGCGTCCGATGTTCGCGACACATCCCTGAAGCTGCCGCCTGGAGCCTCCGGCACGGTGGTGGAGGTGCGGGTGTTCAACCGCCATGGCATCGACAAGGACGAACGCGCCATGGCCATTGAACGCGAGGAAATCGAACGCCTCGCCAAGGATCGCGATGATGAACTCGCCATTCTGGACCGCAACGCCTATGGCCGTTTCGCCGACTTTCTGATCGGCAAGATGGCTGCCGGCGGCCCCAAGGGCGTCAAGGCCGGAGGCAAGATAACCCAGGCCATTCTGGATGAGATTCCGCGCAGCCAGTGGTGGCAGATCGCGTTGAAGAACGACAAGGCCATCGAAGAGCTCGAAGCGTTGCGCCGTCAGTATGACGATTCGAAGTCCCTGCTTGAGCAGCGTTTCGTCGACAAGGTCGATAAGCTCCAGCGCGGCGACGAGCTGCCGCCCGGGGTCATGAAAATGGTCAAGGTCTTCGTCGCCGTGAAGCGCAAGCTGCAACCCGGCGACAAGATGGCCGGGCGTCACGGCAACAAGGGCGTTATATCGAAGATCGTACCGATCGAGGACATGCCGCATCTCGAAGATGGCACGCCGGTCGATATCGTGCTCAATCCGCTGGGCGTGCCGAGCCGCATGAATGTGGGCCAGATCCTGGAGACCCATCTCGGCTGGGCCTGCCACGGGCTTGGACGCCAGGTCGGCGAAGCGGTGGATGCGTATTACCGGAACGCCAATGTGAAACCGCTCAAGGAGCGGCTGAAAAAGATCTATGGCAAGAACGAGACCATCGAATCGCTGGACGATCAGCAACTGGCGGAACTGGGCAACAACATGCGCAACGGCGTGCCGATCGCAACCCCGGTATTCGATGGCGCCCACGAGCAGGATGTGACCGAAATGCTGAAGACCGCCGGCTTCGACAGTTCCGGCCAGGTGCAGTTGTATGATGGATTGACCGGCGAGAAATTCGACCGTCCGGTGACCGTCGGCCACATCTACATGCTGAAGCTGCATCATCTGGTGGACGACAAGATTCATGCCCGCTCCATCGGCCCCTATTCGCTGGTCACCCAGCAGCCGCTCGGGGGCAAGGCCCAGTTCGGCGGACAGCGGTTCGGCGAAATGGAGGTCTGGGCGCTGGAGGCCTATGGGGCGGCCTATACGTTGCAGGAAATACTGACCGTCAAATCCGACGACGTCGCCGGGCGCACCAAGGTCTATGAGGCCATCGTGCGCGGCGATGACACGTTTGAGGCAGGCATACCGGAATCCTTCAACGTACTGGTCAAGGAGATGAGATCGCTTGGCCTCAATGTGGACCTGCTCGATACCCAGTCGCAGTCGTGAAAGGTGTGACTGTCGCCCGCGCGGGGGCCGGCGTTTCCACAGCCCCAAGGCAACCCGCCCGGCGCACCCTTAGAGAAGCAAAGACAACGCGCCCCGCGCGCTCAAGGAGACCCAGCTCATGAACCATCAAGAGGTCATGAACATCTTCAGCCCCCTCGGGCCGGCCCAGACATTCGATCGTATCCGGATCTCCATTGCCAGCCCGGAAAAGATCTTCTCCTGGTCGTTCGGTGAAATCAAGAAGCCGGAAACGATCAATTACCGCACCTTCAAGCCGGAGCGCGACGGCCTTTTCTGTGCGCGTATTTTTGGTCCCAACAAGGACTATGAGTGCCTTTGCGGCAAATACAAGCGGATGAAGTACAAGGGCATCATCTGCGAAAAATGCGGCGTCGAGGTGACGCTTTCCAAGGTACGCCGCGAGCGCATGGGGCATATCGAGCTGGCCGCCCCGGTCGCGCATATCTGGTTCATGAAGTCGCTGCCGAGCCGCATGGGGCTGCTGCTCGACATGAAGCTGAAGGACCTGGAGCGGGTGCTCTATTTTGAAAGTTATATCGTCATTGAGCCCGGCCTGACCTCGCTTGAGGAAATGCAGCTGCTGACGGAATCGGAATACATGGCCGCGCGTGAGGAATTCGGCGATGACGCGTTCACGGCCGGCATCGGGGCCGAAGCCATCCGCGAATTGCTGGCCGGTCTCGATCTGGAGGAGTTGCAGGGCAGCCTGCGGGTCGAGATCGCCGAATCGAAATCGGAACTCAAGCCGAAGAAGCTGGCCAAGCGGCTGAAGCTCGTCGAAGCGTTCATGCGCTCGAAAAACCGCCCCGAATGGATGATCCTGACGGCGATTCCGGTGATCCCGCCGGAACTGCGCCCGCTGGTGCCGCTGGACGGCGGGCGGTTCGCGACATCGGACCTCAACGATCTCTACCGCCGCGTCATCAACCGCAACAACCGGCTGAAGCGGCTGATCGAACTGCGTGCGCCCGATATCATTATCCGTAATGAAAAGCGCATGTTGCAGGAATCGGTGGATGCGCTGTTCGACAATGGCCGGCGCGGGCGGGTCATCACCGGCGCCAACAAGCGTCCGCTCAAATCCCTGTCCGACATGCTCAAAGGCAAGCAGGGCCGGTTTCGCCAGAACCTGCTCGGCAAGCGGGTCGATTATTCCGGCCGCTCGGTGATCGTGGTGGGCCCGGAACTCAAGCTGCATCAGTGCGGCTTGCCCAAGAAAATGGCGCTGGAGCTGTTCAAGCCGTTCATCTATTCGCGCCTCGACGCCAAGGGGCTGGCGACGACCGTCAAGCAGGCGCGCAAGCTGGTTGAAAAGGAACGCCCCGAAGTCTGGGATATCCTGGATGAGGTGATCCGCGAGCACCCGGTTTTGCTGAACCGCGCGCCGACGCTGCACAGGCTGGGCATTCAGGCCTTTGAACCCACGCTGGTGGAAGGCAAGGCCATTCAACTGCATCCGCTGGTCTGTACCGCGTTCAATGCCGATTTCGACGGCGACCAGATGGCGGTGCATGTGCCCCTGTCGCTGGAAGCGCAGCTTGAGGCCCGTGTCCTCATGATGTCCACCAACAACATCCTGCATCCGGCCGACGGCTCGCCGATCATTGTTCCCAGCCAGGATATCGTGCTGGGCCTGTATTATCTCAGCCTTACCCAGGCCAACGAGGCTGGCGAGGGCATGGTGTTCGGATCGCTGGCCGAAATAGAGCATGCCCTGGAGCAGGGTGTGGTTTCGCTTCATTCTAAGATCAGGGCGCGCTACCGCCAGACGGACGAGAACGGCAAGCCCGAAAGCATTGTCGTCGATACGACGCCCGGGCGGATGCTGATCGGTGATTTGCTGCCGCGCAAGGCCAATATTTCCTACGACCTGGTCAACAAGTTGCTGACCAAGCGCGAAATCTCCCACATGATCGACGTGGTTTACCGCCATTGCGGACAGAAAGAGACGGTCATTTTCTGCGACCAGATCATGGCGCTGGGCTTCAAGCATGCGTTCAAGGCCGGTATTTCCTTCGGCAAGGACGACATGGTGATCCCCGAAACCAAGACGAAAATCGTCGAGGATACGAACGATCTGGTCAAGGAATACGAGCAGCAGTATAATGACGGGTTCATCACCCAGGGCGAGAAATACAACAAGGTCGTCGATGCCTGGGCGAAATGCACCGACAAGATTTCCGATGAAATGATGGCGCGGATCTCGGCGGTTCGCGTCGACGAAAAAACCGGGCGCGAGGAGCCGGTCAATTCCATTTACATGATGGCCCATTCCGGCGCGCGCGGATCGGCTGCGCAGATGAAGCAACTGGCCGGCATGCGCGGCCTTATGGCCAAGCCGTCCGGCGAAATCATCGAATCGCCCATCATCGCCAATTTCAAGGAAGGCCTGTCGGTCCTCGAATATTTCAACTCGACCCACGGCGCCCGCAAGGGGCTGGCCGACACGGCGCTCAAAACCGCCAATTCCGGCTATCTGACGCGGCGTCTGGTGGATGTGGCCCAGGACTGCATCATTACCGAGGAAGATTGCGGCACGACCAAGGGCATCATGATCGCGCCGGTGGTCGATGCCGGTGAGATCGTGGTGTCGATCGGCACCCGCGTGCTCGGCCGCACGGTCGCGCAGACCGTGAAGGACCCCGCAAGCGGCGAGATCATCGCCCGGCGCAATCTCGAGATCAGGGAAGAGCACATCGCGCGGATCGAAGAGGCGGGCATTCAGGAAATGCATATTCGCTCGGTGCTCACCTGCGAGACCCGCAACGGCGTATGCGCGCGCTGCTACGGACGCGATCTGGCGCGCGGCACGCCGGTCAATCATGGCGAGGCGGTGGGGGTTATTGCCGCCCAGTCGATCGGCGAGCCCGGCACCCAGCTCACCATGCGCACATTCCACATCGGCGGCACGGCGCAGGTGTTCGATCATTCGTTCCTGGAATCCAGCCACGAAGGCACGGTCAAGATCAAGAACCGGAACGCCATCAAGGATTCCGAGGGCAATTTGATCGTCATGAGCCGCAATCTGGCGATTGCCGTCATCGACAAGGACGGCAATGAACTGGCGACGCAAAAAGCGGCCTACGGCGCGCGGTTGCGGGTCGACGACGGTGACCAGGTCAAGCGCGGAACCCGCCTGGCCGAATGGGACCCCTATACGAGGCCGATCATCACCGAGGTCGCCGGGACGGTTGACTATGAGGATCTGAGCGATGGCATCTCGGTGAGCGAACAGGTTGACGAAGCGACCGGAATCACCCAGCGGGTCGTGCAGGACTGGCGGGCCAATACGCGCGGCTCCGATCTCAAGCCCGCCCTGGTCATCAGGGATGCCAAGGGCAAGCTCGCCAAACTGCCGCGCGGCGGGGATGCACGTTATCTGATGTCCGTCGATGCCATCTTGTCCGTGGAGCCGGGCGCAACCGTCGCTGCGGGCGATGTCATTGCCCGAATTCCCACCGGGGGCGCCAAGACCCGCGACATTACGGGCGGCCTGCCGCGCGTCGCGGAGCTGTTCGAGGCGCGACGGCCGAAGGATCACGCGGTCATCGCGGAGATCGACGGAACGATCGAATTCGGCCGCGATTTCAAGAACAAGCGCCGGATTCGCATTCTGCCGGCCGACGAGTCCCAGAACCCGGTCGAATACCTGATCCCCAAAGGCAAGCACTTGACGGTTCAGGAGGGCGATTTCATCGAGAAGGGTGAATATATCCTCGATGGCCATCCGGCGCCCCATGACATTCTGGCCATCAAGGGCGTGGAGGAACTCGCCGCCTATCTGGTCAAGGAAATTCAGGAGGTCTACCGCCTGCAGGGTGTAGCGATCAACGACAAGCATATTGAGGTGATCGTTCGCCAGATGCTGCAAAAGGTCGAGATCGTCAATCCCGGCGATACCGAGTTCCTTGTCGGCGAACAGGTTGACCGGCTGGATTTCGAGGACGCCAACGCGGCGGCCAAGGCCGAGGGCAAGGCCCAGGCCAGCGGAACCGCGGTGCTGCTGGGGATTACCAAGGCGTCGCTGCAGACACGAAGCTTTATTTCCGCAGCCTCGTTCCAGGAAACCACACGGGTTTTGACCGAGGCGTCCGTCAACGGCAAGATCGACACGCTTGAAGGGCTGAAGGAGAACGTCATTGTCGGCCGGCTCATACCCGCTGGAACGGGCGGAGCACTGCAGCGCTACAGCCATGTCGCCGAAAAACGCGACAGGATGATCCTGGATGAAAGGGCGAAACTGGCCGCTGAGCAGGAAGCCGAAGCGCAAGCGGCGGCGGACGCGCAAAGCGTGGACAGTCTGCCTGCCCCGGAAGGGGAGCGGGATGCGGGCGATGAAGCCAGTCTGACCTCTGGGTGAGAAGACTGCGCGCCGGGGGGCGAAAATCATCTTGTGCGGCGCACCATCGCATCGCCTTCCGCGAAGCGCCGTCCTTGGGAAAAGGCCATGAAAGACAAGGGTTTTTCCCGAAACTGAGGGGTTGACGGCGCGCCGGTGCGTCAGTATGTTGCGCCAGCTTGAATGACAGGTCGTAGGCCACGGACGTGGCGTTCGCCAGGAACGCCAGGCAGGTGACGCCTAAACACTGTTGGAAAGCCGGAGAGGTTGATAATCGGGCTCAATGGCCCTTGGGTCTCGGGACCTGGGGGTTTGCGTCTCGGCGTTTGCGCCGCCGCCTGCCTGCGGTGACGGGCGCCGGCAATCACGGGCCGCTGATTTGAATGTCTTGACCAAGATGTTGAAGTGAAACGGAAATCTGGCCCGAAAATGCCGACAATCAATCAACTGATCCGCAAGCCGCGCAAGCCGCAGGTGAAGCACAACAAGGTGCCGGCCATGGAGGCGTGCCCGCAGAAGCGCGGCGTTTGCACGCGGGTTTACACGACGACGCCGAAAAAGCCGAATTCGGCGCTGCGCCGCGTCGCGCGTGTCCGGTTGACCAACGGTTTTGAGGTCACGAGCTACATTCCCGGTGAAGGGCACAATCTGCAGGAACATTCGGTGGTCATGATTCGCGGGGGGCGTGTGAAGGATCTTCCCGGCGTGCGCTACCATATTATCCGCGGCGTTCTCGACACCCAGGGTGTGTCCGATCGCCGCCAGCGCCGTTCCAAATACGGGACCAAGCGGCCGAAGTAACAGCACGAAAACAAAAGTGACGCGACGAATATATTCGTCGCGTTCGTGGTTTGAGGAACGCAAGGTGCTGATTGCGGTATATGAGCGGAGAAACTAGGTCATGTCACGGCGACATCGCGCGGAAAAACGGGACATTATTCCCGACGCCAAATTTGGCGATCAGGTTGTGACCAAGTTCATGAACAGTCTGATGCGCGACGGCAAGAAGTCGACCGCGGAGCGGATTGTCTATGGCGCGTTCGACCGGATCGAGGAAAAGACCAAGCAGGATCCGATCGGCGTTTTTCACGAAGCGCTGGAGAAGGTCATGCCGCAGATCGAAGTGCGCTCGCGCCGGGTTGGCGGGGCGACCTACCAGGTTCCGGTCGAGGTGCGGGTCGATCGCCGCCAGGCGCTTGCAATCCGCTGGATCATAAGGGCCGCGACCGCGCGCAGCGAAACCACGATGGTGGCGCGCCTGTCCGGCGAACTGCTTGATGCGTCGAACGAGCGTGGCGCGGCGGTCAAGAAGCGTGAAGACACCCACCGCATGGCCGAAGCGAACCGCGCGTTCTCACATTATCGCTGGTAAGGGAACGTCTGGTTTCATTTTGAGAATTGAAAAAACCGCAGAAGACAGATGGCACGCACAACCCCCATTGAAGACTATCGCAACATCGGCATCATGGCCCATATCGACGCCGGCAAGACGACGACGACGGAGCGGATCCTGTATTATACCGGCCGCAGCCACAAGATGGGCGAAGTCCATGACGGTGCGGCCACCATGGACTGGATGGAGCAGGAGCAGGAACGCGGCATCACGATCACGTCCGCGGCAACAACCTGTTTCTGGAAAGCCAAGCGCATTAATATCATCGATACGCCGGGCCATGTCGATTTCACAATCGAGGTTGAGCGTTCCCTGCGCGTGCTCGACAGCGCGGTGGCGCTGCTTGACGCCAATGCGGGCGTGGAACCGCAGACGGAAACCGTGTGGCGGCAGGCCGACCGGTATAATGTGCCGCGGATGATTTTCGTCAACAAGATGGACAAGACCGGCGCGGATTTCGACCGTTCCGTTGAAATGATCAGGGAGCGGCTGGGCGCCAATCCGCTGGTGCTGCAACTGCCGGTCGGCGCGGAGAACGATTTCCGGGGCGTTGTCGATCTCATCAATATGAAGGCGATCATCTGGGACGAGGAATCCCTCGGCGCCAAATTCCACGAAGAAGACATTCCCCACGATCTTGCCGATCGCGCGGCCAGGGCGCGCGAGGCCATGATCGAGGCGGTCGTCGAAATCGACGATGCGGCGATGGAGGCCTATCTGGAAGGCAGCGAGCCGGATATCGAAACCGTGATGCGGCTGGTCCGCAAGGGCACGGCGGACAGTGTTTTCGTTCCCGTCCTGTGTGGCTCCGCCTTCAAGAACAAAGGGGTGCAGCCGCTGCTGGACGCCATTGTCGATTTTTTGCCAAGCCCGCTCGACATTCCCGCGATCAGGGCGATCGACGTCAAGAACGATAAGGAAATCGAACGGCGCGCCAGCGACACGGAGCCCCTCTCGATGCTGGCCTTCAAGATCATGAACGATCCGTTCGTGGGCTCGCTCACGTTCTGCCGGATTTATTCGGGCAGGCTGGAGACCGGCAGTTCCCTGATCAATACGGTGAAGGACAAGCGCGAGCGCGTCGGGCGCATGCTGCTGATGCATTCCAATCACCGCGAGGACATCAAGATTGCGCATGCCGGCGATATCGTGGCGCTGGCCGGCCTCAAGCAGACGACCACGGGCGATACGCTGTGCGATCCGGCGCACCCGGTCATCCTGGAGCGCATGGAATTTCCTGAACCGGTGATTGAAATCGCCATCGAGCCGAAAACCAAGGCCGATCAGGAGAAGATGGGCGTGGCGCTGGCCAGGCTCGCCCAGGAGGACCCCTCCTTCCGGGTCAAGACCGATGAGGAATCCGGGCAGACGATCATCGCGGGAATGGGGGAACTGCATCTCGATATTCTCGTTGACCGCATGAAGCGGGAGTTCAAGGTCGAGGCCAATATCGGCGCCCCCCAGGTCGCCTATCGCGAAACCATCACCAGGGCGGCGGAAGTCGACTACACGCACAAGAAACAGACCGGCGGTTCGGGCCAGTTCGCGCGGGTGAAAATGACGGTCGAGCCGCTGCCGGCCGGCACGGGATATGAGTTTGAAAGCAAGGTGGTCGGCGGATCGGTGCCCAAGGAGTATATTCCCGGCGTCGAGAAAGGCGTCAAGAGCGTGCTGGAAAGCGGCGTGCTGGCCGGCTTCCCGATGCTCGATCTCAAGGTTACCCTGATCGACGGTGCGCACCATGATGTGGATTCCAGCGTCATGGCCTTCGAGATTGCCGCCCGCGCCGCGTTTCGCGAAGCGGTGTTGAATGCCGGCGTCAAACTGCTGGAACCGGTCATGAAGGTCGAGGTGGTGACGCCGGAAGACTATATGGGCGATATCATTGGCGATCTGAACAGCCGGCGCGGTCAGATCAGCGGCACCGAATTGCGCGGCGTGACCACCGCGATCAACGCCATGGTGCCGCTGGCCAACATGTTTGGCTATGTCAACAACCTGCGCTCCATGAGCCAGGGGCGCGCGCTGTTCACCATGCAGTTCGATCACTACAGCCAGGTGCCGCGCGCGGTGTCCGACGAGGTGCGCGCGAAACTGGCTTAACGGTTTGGTCCGGGCCGAGGGGTCCGCGGGAAGTCCGAAAATCCGCAAGGGAATGGTTTGAGACAAGGGAATGATTTGAATGTCGAAGGAAAAGTTTGAGCGCACGAAGCCGCATTGCAACATTGGCACGATTGGTCATGTTGACCATGGC
>JALURZ010000251.1 GCA_027058735.1 Hyphomicrobiales bacterium
CGTGGAGGCCGCCGACCGCGAAACGCTGAGGGCGGAGATCGAAGCGGCGCTCAAACGCGACCATTTCACGCTGATTGCCTGCCCGGTGGAGCGCCGCGCCTATGACGGCCGGTTTTGAGGCGGCGCGGGGACACCCGGGCCGCAACTATTTGCATACAAATTACTTGCCGCCCGCCGGCGCTCCGCGTTACGATTTGGCCCCTCGCGCGCAGATCGTTTCGATGTGCAGGGGCGCGCGCGGAAACGGCAATAATTCATGTGAAATTCCCGGGGAGTTAACGTCATGCAAGTCAGTCATTCATTGAAGGTCTGGGCCCTGTCGGCGGGCGCCGGCGCGCTCGGCCTGATGGCCGCCTCGGCGGTCGTGCCGGCACAGAACGCCAAAACGGTCCTCATGATCAACGCCATCGAGCTTTCGGGCGGCGGCGCGACGGTGGGCACGAACTGGCGCGACGCGGTGGACATGGCGGTCAAGGACATCAATGGCGCGGGCGGCATTCTGGGCAGGAAGATCATTGTCAAGCATTTCGACACCCAGTCCAAGCCGGGCATCTCCAAGGCCGTCATCACCAAGGCGCTGGATGAAAAACCCTACGTGGTCCTCGGACCGATCTATTCGTCATCCACCAAGGTCAACATGGTGGTCACCCGGCGCGCCGGCGTGCCGCATATCGTGGGTTCGGAAGCAGCCTCCATTACACAGACCGGCAACCCGTTCATCTTCCGCACCTCGTTTGGCCAGTCCGCCTCCATGCCCAAGCTCGCCAATTATCTCAAGGACGAGGTGAAGGCCAAATCGGTCGCCGTCGTCTGGGTCAACAACGCGTTCGGCAAGGGCGGGCGCGACAATGCGGTCAAGGAGCTGAAGGCGCGCGGCATTGCCATCGCCGCCGACATTTCCACCGAAGTGCAGCAGGCCGATTTTTCCGCCGAGGTCGTGAAGGCGAAGCAGAGCGGCGCGGACGTGCTGTTCGCCTATCTGCATGAAGAAGAAAGCGCGCGGCTGCTGATCGAACTGAAGAAACAGGGCTATGACAAGCAGATCGTCGGCGAAACCACTCTCACCAGCCAGAAGGTTCTCGATCTCGCCAAGGATGCCGCCAACGGCGTCAAGGGCCATGTGGGGCTGACGGCGGACGCCAATATTCCCGCGATCCGCGAATTCGCCAGACGCTTCGAGGCCGCCTATGGCCGCAAGCCCGATCACAACGGCATCAAGGGCTATGTGGCGGTGCATGTGGTCAAGGAAATCACCGAGCGCATGGGCAAATTCGACCAGAAGGGCTTTGCCGACGCGCTTCACTGCACGACCATAACGACCGAGCAGGAACCGGGCGTGCTGATGGACATTTCCTATGACAAGAACGGCGATGTCGATCGCGCAAGCTTTCTGGTGGAGGTCAGGGACGGCAAACAGGTCGTGACCGGCGTGCTGCCCAAGCTGGGCAACGCCGTGGGTTGCTGACCACCTGGATTGCGGGCGCGGGGCAACCTGCGCCCACCTTTCGGGATTTGGCTTTTCGCACCATCTCGACGCGGGATTTTCGTGCCCGGCTCTGCTCCGCGCATTCATGGCCGCCTGTCCCGGCAAGGGCCTGGCCAGTGGCGGCGGAGGGCCGGGTGGGACCCTGGCAAGGACGGCGAAAAAAATGCGGGCGAATCCCGCAGGAACCGGCTAATGCCGGTTCCGGGCGGTTTTTTCCTCCCACGACAATGACCTGCATGCCATGAGCGATATCGTCCAGCTTTTCGTTTCAGGGATTTCCACCGGCGCGATCTACGCGCTGGCCGCGATGGGGTTCACGCTGCTGTGGCAGACCACGGGCACCATAAACTTCGCGCAAGGGGAATTTGTCATGTTGCCGGCGTTCATCATGCTGGCGGCGATGAACCTGCTGGATGTCGGGCTGCTGTCGGCCTTTGTCATTTCGCTGGTGGTCTCGATGGTTTTGCTCGGCGCCGCATTCAAGCGCGCGCTGGTCGATCCCATGGCGCATCATGGCGTGCTGCCGCTCATCATCGCCACCATTGCGCTTGGCATCTTCATGAAAGAGGCGGTGAAGACGTTTTATTCCGCCGAAGCCCAGCCGTTCGCCGCGTTCGCGCCGGAAGGCGCCATGCGCATCGGTCCCGTGTCGGTCTCGATCGAGAATATCGCCGTTCTGGCCGTCGCGGTCGTGGCCATCCTGGCGCTGCAACTGTTCCTGCAACGCACGTTTGCCGGGCGCTGCATGCAGGCGGTCGCCCAGAACCGCGAAAGCGCCCGCATCCTGGGCGTGCCGGTCGAACGCATGGTGCTCTATACGTTTCTCATCAACGCCGCGCTCGCGACCCTGGCCGCCCTGCTGGTGACGCCGACCTATCTGGCCAAGTTCGACAATGGCGAGTCGCTGGGTCTGATCGCGTTTATCGCGGCCATCGTTGGTGGCTTCAACCAGATGCGCGGCGCTCTTGCCGGCGGCTTGCTGATCGGCCTGATCGATAATTTCACCGCCGTTTATATCTCCACCCAGTACCGCCACGCGATCCCGCTGATCCTGCTCATTGTGGTCATTCTGTTCCGGCCCCAGGGCCTGTTCGGACGCGCCGAGGAGCGGCGGCTTTGAACGCTCAAGGCTTCAAACGGCTCGCCCTTGCCGCCATCCTTGCCGTGGCCATCCTCGCGCCGCTGGGGCTGAAAAACTATGGCGTCTATCTGTTGTCCCTGTGGGCGCTCTACGCGATTGCCGCCCAGGGACTCAATCTGACGCTTGGGTATGCCGGGCAGATATCCCTGGCCCAGGCCGCGTTTTTCGGTATCGGCGCGTATATCTCGGCGCTGGCGACGACGGCGGGAATGAGCTTCTGGCTGGCGCTGCCGCTGGCGGGCCTTGCCTGTTTCATCATCGGCGCGCTGATCGGCTTTCCCGCCCTGCGGGTGCAGCATCACTATCTGGCTTTCGTCACGCTTGGCTTTAACGTGCTGGTGTTTCTGGTGCTGCGCAACGAGGAGTGGCTGACCGGCGGCACGTACGGCGTGGCCAATATTCCGCGCCCGGCCCTGTTCGGCCTGTCGCTGGGCGGGCCGCTGGCGTTCTATTATCTCTGCCTTGCATTGCTGGTGTTGATGACGGCGATGTTCTGGCACATCGTGCGCAGCCCGTGGGGGCGCGCCTTCGCCGCCTTGCGCGACAATCCCGAGCGCGCCGCCAGCCTTGGCATTTCGATTGTCACCTACACCCTTTTGGCCTTCGCCATCGGGTCGGCGGCGGCCGGCATAGCAGGCGCGGCGTTCGCGCCCCTGGTCGAGTATATCGACCCGACGCCGTTCACCCTTTCGCTGTCGCTCGCATTCCTGCTGATGGTCGTGGTCGGCGGTCAGGGCACACTCACCGGCCCGTTCATCGGCGCTGCCCTGGTCACGCTGCTGCCCGAATGGCTGCGCTGGACAGAAGGCTATTATCTGATGGTATACGCACTCGCGGTCATGGTGCTGATGGTGGTCTGCCCCAGCGGGCTGACCGGCCTGTTCGACATGGCGCGCAGGCGCTGGGAGCGCTCGCCATGACACAGGCCCTGTTTGATGCGCGCAACATCGCGCGCTCCTATGGCGGGGTGACGGCGCTCAACAACGTTTCCTTCGCGGTTTTCGAAGGCGAGATCGTCGGCCTGATCGGGCCCAACGGATCGGGCAAGACCACGTTGTTCAACTGCCTGCTGGGACAATTGCGCGCCGATGGGGGCACGGTGCGGCTGCGTGGCCGCGACGTGACCGGGTGGCGGGCGAACGCGCTGGCGCGCGCCGGTCTGGGGCGCACGTTCCAACTGCTTCAGGTGTTTGGCGGGCTGAGCGTGCGCGACAATCTGATCGTCGCCGCGCAGGAGCATATCGCCACGCTGGCCAGACGCCTGTTCGCCCCGCGCACGCTTGGGCTGGACGAACAGGTCGAAGCCGCGCTTGAACGCTTCCGCCTCACCGCTCTTGGCGATGCGCCCGCCGCCAGCCTGAGTTACGGCCAGCAGAAACTGCTCGATCTCGCCATGGCGCTGATGGCCGAACCGGACATTGTGTTTCTGGATGAACCCGCCGGCGGCGTGACCCCCTCGATGCTCGACGAGATCGGCGAAATTCTGCTCACCCTCAACCGCGTGACCGGCACCACATTCGCCATTATCGAGCACAATATGGATTTCATCATGGAATTGTCAGACCGGGTGGTGGTGCTCGCCGAAGGCGAAGTGCTGACATCGGGCACGCCTGAAGAAGTGCGCGGCGATGAACGCGTAATCGAGGCTTATCTTGGCGGATAGCAATATCATCCTGCGGACCGAGAAGCTGGTTTCCGGTTACGGGGCGACCACCATCCTCCATGGCGCCAGCATCGCGGTGCGCGAAAAGCGCATCACCACCATCATCGGCCCCAACGGCGCCGGCAAATCGACGCTGTTTCGCGCCGTGTTCGGCCTGCTGCCCGCGCGCGAGGGCAAGATCATGTTTCGCGGCGAAGACATCACCGGTTCGGCCCCCCGCGCGCTGCTGCGCCGGGGTCTGGCTTACGTGCCCCAGGGGCGCAACCTGTTCGGCGAATTGTCGGTTGCCGAGAACCTTGAACTGGGCGGCGTTTCGCTGGGCTCCCTTGCCCTGACCCGGCAGCGCATGGGCGCGGTGTTCGAACGCTTCCCCGCCCTCAAACTGCGCGCCGGCGCCCAGGCCTCCACACTGAGCGGCGGCGAGCAGAAAATGCTCGAAGTCGGCCGCGCGCTGCTGCTTGAGCCAAAACTGCTGATGATCGATGAGCCGTCAATCGGCCTGTCGCCAAAGCTGGTGGGCGATGTGTTCGCACTGCTCACGGGCCTCAGGGACACAGGCGTCAGCGTGCTGATGGTCGAGCAGAACGCCCGCGCCGCACTCGCCATTTCCGACGATGCGCTGGTGCTGCAACAAGGCCGCCTCGCGCTCTCGGGCGCGGCCAGCGAAATCCTCGATCACCCCGAAATCGGCCGCCTGTTTCTGGGCGGCGGATTGAAGCGGGCTTAAGGGTCGGTGAAATCACAAACAACCAAGGCGTCAGCCTGTCCCTGGACTTGATCCGTGGGCCGGGGTGATACGTTGATGCAAGGCGCTGCACGGAGCTGCACACCCCCGTCATTCCCCGCGAAAGGGGAGAATCCAGCATCCGCCGTTCTTTGTTTATCCGCATCATTGGCGGCTGCTGGATCACCCGGTCAGGCCGGGTGATGACGACGCGGGGGCGGGTTGACCGCGCTTGGATGTATCTGCGGACCACATTCATCACGCCCCTAAAACAGCGCAAAATATTCGCGTTGTTCCCAGTCGGTTACGGAGTTGAGAAAGCGGTCGATTTCCGCCTGTTTTATGGTCACCAGATAATCGATGAACGGATCGCCGAGCTGTCCGCGGAAAAAGGCGCTTTGCCGCAACTCGCCGAGGGCCTCGATCAGGCTTTTCGGCAGCGGCTTGGCGTCGGTCTCATAAGGCGTGTCGGCGGACGGCGGCAGCGCCAGTTCGCGCTCGATCCCGTCGAGGCCGCACAGCACCTGCGAGGCCATATAGAGATAGGGATTGGCGGCCGATTCGCCGATGCGATTTTCGATCCGCGTCGCCGGGTCCCCCGCCCCGCCCAGCGCGCGCACCATGACGCCGCGATTGTCGCTCGCCCACACCGCCCGGTCGGGCGCCAGCGAATAGGGCTGATAGCGCTTGTAGCCGTTGACGGTCGGCGCGCTGAAGACCGCCGCCTCGCGGGCATGATCCAGCAGCCCGGCGGCATAGTGCCGCGCCAGCGGCGACAGCACATGGGCATCGTCGTCGGGCATGAACAGGTTGCGCCCGTCATCGCGCGCGACCAGCGACTGGTGCAGATGCCAGCCGCTTGAAAACAGATTGGCGATGCCGGGCCGGCACATGAACGTCGCGTGCAGGCCGTTGCGCCGGGCGATCTGCTTGGCGGCGCTGCGAAACAGCATCATCAGATCGGCGGCCTCAAGGCCCGGCAGCGGTGCAAAGGTGAACTCGATCTGGCTTGGTCCGAATTCCACTTCGCACGAGCGCAGCGGCAGGCCCGCCTCCAGCAGACCGTCACGCAACAGCGAGACCGCCGGGTCCAGCTCATCGGCGCGCAACTCGGTGAGATACTGATAGCCATGGGCGAGCAGCGAGACCGCAGGTGCTGCACCCGGCTGTCCGGCGTCTTCGGGGCTGAGCCTCGGGTCCTCCAGCTTCAACAGGTGAAATTCGACCTCCAGCCCGGCCATGAGATCGTGCCCGCGCCGGCTGAGCCGCGCCAGCGCATCGCGCAGGATCGCCCGGGTTGAAAACGGCACCGGCCTGCCATTGGGGTAATAGATATCGCACAGCACCCAGCCGGTTTTGGGCGCCCAGGGCAGAATGCGGAACGTGGAGGGGTCCGGCACCATGACAAAATCGCCGCCGCCGGTCATCTCCTCCATGCCGAAGCCGCCGCCCTTCGTGAATACCGGAAAGACCGTGCGGTGCGCGGTATCCTTGGCCAGCAGCGTCGTGGTCATGGTGCAGCCGGTGCGCAGCACGCGCATCGGATCATCGGCGATCAGGGTCTTGCCGCGCAGCATCCCGTGCTGGTCGGCGAACGCCAGGCGAAGGACTTCAAGGCCTTCCGCCCTGACCCGCCCGGCAACCTCTTTCGCGGCCTTCAGGTCGTCGTCGCTCCAAAGCCCGAAACGCTCGATGAGCGTGCCTGTTTTTTTCCTGGCCACCGGTTTCCCCACTCCCCCCGGACCCGACCGCGGGTGCGTTTCAGCCGAGCGCGACGCCCCGCGCCCAGGGCGATGTCTGGCGCCGTTTCTGCTCGGCCGCCCGCCAGCAGGCCTGCCAGTCGCCGGCCCGGTCGATGGCGTCGATCGCCACCGGACGGGTAAATCCGCCGCCGTTGCCGCTCTTGCCTGGTTTCGGCTCCTCGCCCTTTTCGAGCGCCGCGATGGCGCGCATCAGAATCTTACGGTTCGCGATGATCGCCTTGTCGGTGAACCCCAGATGCTCCACCGTGCGGTCCTGGATCGGGCCCGGGCTTTCCACCGCCCACTGGTCGTGGACATTGATGTCCATGCCCATGCCTGTATAGGTCAGGTTGCGCTGTTCGGCCGCGTCAAAGCCGTAATTGTCGGCCTTGCCGACCTTCGGCACATAACCGGGCACGGTGAAATGTTCGAGCCGGTGATCGCGCATGGCGGTCTTGTCGACAGGGTCCTTGTAGCTGGTGAAAAACGCATACCACCAGTTGCGGGTATCGTCGATGGGCACATGCCACTGGGTAATCACCATATCGTTGCTCATCGGAATGACGAACGCGTTGGGGAACGCCAGATTGGTGATGCGCACATGGGTCGCCAGTTCATCGAGCCGGCGCAGGGCGGCGAGCCGCAGACCATAGGCGGTCGCCTCGACCTCGATTTCGGGCCGCGCATATTCGCGCAGGATTTGCGTCACCGGCATGTTGGTGTCCGCCGCCTCGCCGCGAAACTGTTTCGCGTAGCCGTCCGCCGGGTCCTCGTCTTCGAAAAACCGGTGCAGATAGGACGCATGCGCCGGATCGATACCCACCTCGAGCGCCTGCAGCCAGTTGCATTCAAGCAGGCCCTTGAAGGCGAAGGTGTGGCTGTCGGGAGCCGCGAAGCAGTCATAGTCGGGAAACGGCGGCGGATCGCCGGGGCCAAGCCAGGCGAAGACAATGCCGTTGTGCTCGCGTAACGGATAGGCGGGCTGGCGCACCTGCTCATGGAACCGGCTGCCCTCTGGCTCGGCGGGCTGTTCGAGACACGCGCCGTTCACATCGTAAAGCCAGCCATGAAACGGGCAGCGCAGCCCGCCGTCTTCAAGGCGGCCGAAATACAGATCCGCGCCACGATGGCAACAATGGCGTCCCAACAGGCCGGGGCGGCCTTTCTCGTCGCGAAACAGCACCAGATCCTCGCCCAGCAGGCGCACCTCAACGATGGGGCGCCCGCCG
>JALURZ010000252.1 GCA_027058735.1 Hyphomicrobiales bacterium
CCCGATCATTGCAGCACCCATGGCCGGGGCATCGCCGCCAGCGCCGGCGTCGATGCCCCGGCCATGGGTGCTGCAATGATCGGGTGCTCGATGCCGAGCAGTTCGCTCAGCCGGGTGTCCGGCCACATGGATTTTCTCCTGTTGCGCCTAAGGCGCCGGGGCGCCGGCGCGGATCAACTGGTAGGTGATGGAATCGAGCAGCGCCTGAAACGAGGCGTCCACGATATTGGGCGACACGCCCACCGTAAACCAGCGCGCGCCATTGGCCCCGGCGGATTCGATCAGCACCCGGGTGGTCGCGCCGGTGCCGCCATTGAGGATGCGCACCTTGAAATCGACCAGCCGCAGCTCGGCGATATAGCCGGAATATATGCCAAGGTCCTTGCGCAGCGCCATGTCGAGCGCATTGACCGGGCCGTTACCCTCGCCCACCGAACTGATCCGCTCGCCGCCGACATTGATCTTGACCACCGCCTCCGACACGGTCACCAGTTGGCCCAGAGCGTTGTGGCGCTTTTCGACCATCACGCGAAACCCTTCGACCGTGAAAAATTCCGGCACCGTCCCCAGCGTGCGCCGCGCCAGCAGTTCAAACGAGGCTTCGGCCCCTTCATAGGAGTAGCCCTGCGCCTCGCGCCGCTTGACCTTGTCGAGCAGCGTGGCGACGCGCGGATCGTCCTTTTCGGCGTCGATGCCGTGGCGCGACAGCTCGGCCAGGATATTGGACTTGCCCGCCTGGTCGGAGACCAGCAGCTTGCGGCGGTTGCCGACCGCTTCGGGGGGCACATGTTCATAGGTCTTCGGGTCTTTCTGCACGGCGGATACATGAATGCCGCCCTTGTGGGCGAACGCCGCCTCGCCGACATAGGCGGCGTGGCGCTGCGGCGCCTGATTGAGGATCTCGTCGAGCACCCGCGACACATGGGTCAGCTTGCCCAGTTGTTCGGGGGTCATGCCGGTTTCGAAACGACCGGCGAATTCGGCTTTGAGCATCAGTGTCGGGATCAGCGCCATCAGATTGGCGTTGCCGCAGCGCTCCCCCAGACCGTTGATGGTGCCCTGGATCTGGCGCACGCCCGCGCGCACCGCGGCCAGCGTGTTGGCGACCGCGTTTTCGGTGTCATTGTGGGTGTGGATGCCGAGGCGTTCGCCGGGCAGTTTTTCCGCCACTTCCGCGACGATCGCCTCGACCTCATGGGGCAGCGTGCCGCCATTGGTGTCGCACAGAACCGCCCAGCGCGCACCGGCCTCAAGGGCCGCCGCGGCGCATGACAGCGCATAGTCGCGATTGGCCTTGTAGCCATCGAAAAAATGCTCGCAGTCGATCATCGGCTCCCTGCCCCTGGCCGCGACCGCCTCCACCGACCGGGTGATGCATTCGATGTTTTCCTCGCCCGAGATGCCCAGCGCCACCTCCACATGGTAGTCCCAGGCCTTGGCCACCAGGCACACCGCATCCGCGTCCCCATCGAGCACCATGGCAAGCCCCGGATCGTTGGCCGCGCTGCGCCCGGCCCGCTTGGTCATGCCGAACGCGGTGAAGCGCGCCTGTTTGAGGGCGGGTTTTCGGGCAAAGAATTCCGTATCGATCGGATTGGCGCCGGGATAGCCGCCCTCGATATAGTCGATGCCCAGTTCATCGAGCATGCGCGCGACCAGCGCCTTGTCCTCAAGCGAAAAATCGACCCCATGGGTCTGCGCCCCGTCGCGCAGCGTGGTGTCGAACAGATACAGGCGGTCCTTGCCGGTGGTCATGGTGTTTGTCCTTTAATCCGCCGCACGCGCCCATTGTGGCAACAAGCGCGTTTCGTGGATGCTGGACCCCGGCTCAAGGCCGGGGTGACGGTTTTTCGTGTATGTCCGAGCCGGATCACCCCCCACCGTCATTACCCGGCTTGACCGGGCAATCCGGCATCCGCTGGACGCACCCGCCCACCCATTGGGAATGTCCTGGCCTGTGCTTGTTCGGTTCACTGCTTCAGCTCCCACGTCGTGCCGTCAGGCCCGTCTTTCAGCACGACGCCCATGGCATCGAGTTGATCGCGGATGCGGTCGGCTTCCGTGAAATCCCTGTCCGCGCGGGCCTTGTTGCGGGCGGCGATGAGCGTGTCGATGATCTTTTCATCGACCGTCGCACCGGGTTTTGCCGCAAACCACTCCAGATGGGTCTTTTGCAGCAATCCCAGCATATTGGCCGACGCGCGGAAGATATGAATGAGATCGGCCATCGGTTTTCCGGAAACCGGGCCGCGAATTTCGTCGTACATTTCGTGCAGCCGGGTGATCGCGGCGGGGGTATTCAAATCGTCCGACAGCACCTCGACAATCCGCGAATCGACATCGCCGGGCTCTCTCAGATGGATATGATCATACCAGTCGTCCAGCGTCTTTTGCGCTTCGCGCAGCCGCCTGAGCGTCCAGTCCAGCGGCTTGCGGTAATGGGTCATGAGCATCTGCAGGCGCAGCACCTCGCCGGGCCAGTCCTTCAGCAACTCATTGACGGTGGTGAAATTCCCCTCCGACTTCGACATCTTGCGGCCCTCCACCTGGAGGTAGCCGTTGTGCATCCACACATTCGCCATCTTGTCGGTGCCGTGGGCGCAGCGCGACTGGGCGAGTTCGTTTTCGTGGTGGGGGAACACCAGATCGATGCCGCCGCCGTGGATATCGAAGACCTCGCCCAGATAGGCTTTCGACATCGCCGAGCATTCGATGTGCCAGCCGGGCCGGCCCCGGCCCCAGGGTGAGTCCCATCCGGGCTGCTCGTCGGTAGACGGCTTCCACAACACACTGTCGGCGGGATTTTTCTTGTAGGGCGCGACCTCGACCCGGGCGCCGGCGATCATTTCATCCAGCGAGCGCCCCGACAACTGCCCGTAGTCCGGCACTGCGGCGGTGTCCAGCAGCATGTGCCCCTCGGCTTCGTATGCGAACCCTTTCGATTCGAGCACGCCGATCATCCCGATCATTTCCCTGATATGCCCGGTGCAGGCCGGTTCATGGGTCGGCTCGAGCACGCCCAGCGCCGCGATATCCTCGTGAAACTGCCGGGTCGTTTCGCGCGTGACCTTGGCGATCGCCTCGTTCAGGGGCATGCCGGGATAGTCCTGCGCCGCGCGCGCGTTGATCTTGTCGTCCACATCGGTGATGTTGCGCACATAGGTCACTTTTGGATAGAGATGGCGCAGCAGGCGGAACAGCACATCGAACACGATGACCGGGCGGGCATTGCCGATATGGGCGAAATCATAGACCGTCGGCCCGCACACATACATTCTGACATGGTCCGGATCGATCGGCTCGAACGGGTCTTTCGCGCGCGTCAGCGTGTTGTAGAGTTTGAGCGGCAAAGCGTATCCCTTCCGCTGGCGGGAACGCATCCGGGATCACTTTTTTGAACAAAACGGAAAACGGCCGCGCCAGCGCCTGTGCTAGCTGGTAATAATGCCCGGGCAAATGATAATTTGCGGTATATGCCGGCGCGGTTCCATGGCCGCGACACTGCCCCGCGAGGAAACGCACGTCAAGGGCGAATGAGGCGGCTGGATCATGACCACTATTCCTGAACAGATTGGCGAAAGGTTGCGCGCGGACGGATTTTTGGTGCGCGGCGGATTTTATCCAGATGCCGCGCACGGCGCGCCGGACGGCGTCGCGACCATCCTTATTATCGGCAATGCCGGGCCGGACATGTGGCGGGCGTTTTCAAAAGCCCGGCGCGACGAACCAAGCCCGCTGGACAACTGGACCAAACGGGTCATCGATCCGGTGGCCGAAGCGTTCGGCGCTCGCGCCGTCTACCCTTCCGATGGCCCCCCCTTCGTGCCGTTCCAGCGCTGGGCGGTGGCGACCGGTGATGTGTTCCCCTCCCCCATCAAGCCTTTGATCCATCCCGAATACGGCCTGTGGCACGCCTATCGCGGTGCGCTCCTGTTTGCGGAAAAACTGCCGCTGCCCGCAGTGGCTGTCGCCGAAAACCCCTGCGAGACCTGCGCGGACAGGCCCTGCCTGACCGCCTGTCCGGTCGGCGCGCTGGCGCCTCAGGAAACCGACATTCCCGCCTGCGCGGCCCATGTGCGCTCGGATGCCGGAACGGACTGCCGGACCCTGAGCTGCCGGGCGCGGCGCGCCTGCCCGGTCGGCGTTGAGTACGTCTACGAGCCGGATCAGGCCGCCCACCACATGGCCGCGTTCCTCGGCTCGCGGGGGATCTGAGGGTTCCCCTACCCCATCGCCTGTTCGAGGTCGCGGCACAGGTCGGCCGGGTCCTCGAGGCCGACCGAGAGGCGGAACAGGCCATCGCCGGCGAGCGCGCGATAAGAGTCAAGCGCCGCACCCTCCAGACGGAAGGACGACTCCATCATCGCCCCGGTGCCGATCCAGAAGATCAAAGAGCGGTGATGGCCCAGCGAGACCGCATGATGGATGATCTCGAGCCGTTTGGCCAGCCGCCGGGCCATGGCCTCACCGTCCGCGACCTGAAACGCGATCATGCCGGAAAAATTGTCCATCTGCCTCTTGGCCAGCGCATGCTGGGGATGGGATACAAGGCCTGGATAGAGCACGCGCTTGACTTTCGCGTGGTCTTCGAGAAATTTCGCCAGCACCAGCGCGCCCTCCTCATGGGCCTTCATGCGCAGCGGCAGGGTGGCGGCCCCGCGCATGATGAGCCAGGCGTTGAACGGGCTGATGACGCCGCCATAGTGAATGCCCGCCTCGACATTGAGGGCGGCCATCGCTTGGGCGCCGCCGATCACCGCGCCGCCAAGCGCATCGCCATGGCCGCCGATATATTTGGTCAGGGAATGGATCACATAATCCGCCCCCAGTTCCAGCGGCCGGGTGGCGATCGGCGTGGCGAAGGTCGAATCGATGGCCACCAGCGCGCCGGCCTGATGGGCGATTTTGGAGATCGCGGCGATATCGGCGAGCCGCAGGGTCGGGTTGGCGGGGCTTTCGAGCCAGACCATTTTCGTTTCGGCACGCAGCGCATTGGCGACATTGGCGGGATCGGATGTGTCCACCAGGCTCACCTCGATCTGGAAGCGCGGCAGGGTGTCGCGCACCAGTTCGGCGGTGCCCGCATAGTTGGTGTCCGCCGCGATCAGATGATCGCCAGATTTGAGCAGGCTGAACAGCACGGCGGACGAGGCCGCCATGCCGGAGGCAAAGGACACGCACCCCTCCCCGCCTTCGAGCGCGGCCAGTTTGCGGTCGAGCTGGCGCGCGGTCGGGTTGCCCCAGCGCGAATAGAGAAAGCCGCTGTCGCCATCCAGATTGTGGGCGGAAAATCCGGCCGGCTCGTCGCTGGCGAAGGTGGTCGACATCACCAGATTGGGCGAGGATGCGCCGGTCACCGGGTCGGGCGCTTCGCCGCCGTGAACCGCGGTGGTGCGGATGCCTTGCGCGTCATTGCGGGTATGCCTGGTCATGTCCGCTCAATCCTTTTGCTGATATCAAGTCCACGCGGGGGGCGGTCATCGGGCCGGTGCTGGATCCACCGGATTATGGCGCCGGCGAGCGCGCCGATGGGAATATAGACGCCCGCGATCACGAAGGGCGCGGCCGCCAGCACGATCGCCATCACGGTGACGCCGACGAACGCATTGGCGAACGCCACGATGAAGAAATCCTCGTTCATGTCGGGCATCATGGCGTCGATCAACCCGCTGCCTGCCACGCTCATGGGCAGCAAAAGCAGGGCGGCGAAAATGGCCAGCACCACGGCAAGCGCGCCGATCAGTCCGCCGAGCCAGAAGCCGCCGGAGTATGGCTTGAATACAATCCGCCACAGCAGCGTCGTCACCACGAACGCGCTGGCCACAGAGGGCGTCGCGACCACGCTGAACAACAGCCATTTGCCGTCATTGTTTTCCAGCGGAATGACTTCGAACGTGCCCAGCGCCACCAGCAGCGTGATGAAGGCGGCCGCCAGCCCGGCCTCGATCGCGTGGCGCCAGGCCAGTGAGCCGGTGTTCGTCATGTCCCGTCCCGGAAGGCGTTGGTGATCGGATAGCGGCGGTCGCGGCCGAAATGCTTGGGCGAAATCCGCACCCCAGGCGCGGCCTGGCGGCGCTTGTACTCGGCGATGTAGAGCAGGTGCTGGACATGTTCGACCGTCTGCGCCTCATGGCCACGCGCGATGATGTCCTTCACCGCCATTTCCTCTTCGATGAGGCAGCGCAGAATATCGTCGAGCTGGTCATAGGGGGGCAGTGAATCCTGATCGGTCTGGCCCTCGCGCAGTTCAGCGCTCGGCGGCTTGGTGAGGATGGTGTCTGGAATGACCGCGCCGTCCGGTCCCAGACACCCCTTGGGCCGGGTTTCATTGCGATAGCGCGCCAGGGCGAACACTTCCGTCTTGTAGAGATCCTTGATCGGGTTGAAACCGCCGTTCATGTCGCCATACAGCGTGGCGTAGCCAACCGACACTTCCGACTTGTTGCCGGTCGTGAGCACCATATCGCCGAATTTGTTGGAAATCGCCATCAGGATGGTGCCGCGCGCACGCGACTGGATATTTTCTTCCGTCACGTCCGGCACCGCTTCGTGAAACAGGTCTTCGAGCGCCGCACCGAACCCGGACACCGGCTGTTCGATGGGCACGATATCATAGCGCACCCCCAGCGCCTCGGCGCAGGCGCGCGCATCCCTCAGGCTCCGATCACTGGTATAGCGGTAGGGCATCATCACGCAGTGCACTTTTTCAGCCCCCAGGGCATCGGCGGCGATCGCGGCGCAGAGCGCCGAATCGATGCCCCCCGACAAACCGAGCACGACGCCGGCGAACCGGTTCTTGGCGACATAGTCCCTGAGACCCAGAACGCAGGCGAGATATTTGGCTTCCTCGCCCTCTTCAAGTGTGGCGCACGCACCCGGCTCGCAATTCCATCCATCGCCATCGCGAACCCATTCGCTCAAGCCCACGGTTTCCTCCCAGCCCGGCAATTGCAGCGCCAGGGAGCGGTCCCCATTGAGCACGAAGGAGGCGCCGTCAAAAACCAGTTCGTCCTGCCCGCCCGTCTGATTGAGATAGACCAGCGGCAGAGCGCTCTCCGTCACCCGCGCCACGGCCACATTGAGCCGGCGCTCCTGCTTGGTGGTGGTGAACGGCGAGCCGTTGGGAACCACCAGAATTTCCGCGCCCGATTCTTCCAGGCACTCGCAGATATCCTCGCGCCAGATATCCTCGCAGATCGGCACGCCGATGCGCACCCCGCGCACATCGATGGGCCCGGGCATGGGCCCGGCGGCGAACAGCCGTTTTTCGTCGAACACGCCATAGTTCGGCAGATCGACCTTATGGCGCACCGCGCGCACCGCGCCGCCATCGAGATGGACCGCCGAATTGAACAGGCTGTCCTCCTCGACCCAGGGCGCGCCGATGATGACGGCAGGGCCGCCGTCTTGCGTGTCACGGCCAAGGGTTTCGACCGCTGCGCGGGCGGCGGCCTGAAACGCCGGCTTGAGCACGAGATCCTCGGGCGGATAGCCGGTGATGAACAGTTCGCTGAAAACGACCACATCGCTCCCCAGTTTCGCCGCCTTCGCGCGCGCGCCACGCGCCCGGTTCAGATTGCCGGCGATGTCGCCAACAACGGGATTGAGCTGCGCGAGCGCAAGTTTGAGTTGTTGTCGCACCGGGCTTCGGCTTCTCTCATGAGTTCGCCTGCCTTCTTAACTTGCCGGCCCATTGACGGCAACCTGAGAGGACCGTGTTTCCGGTGCCGGCTTTCACGCCTGTTTCGCCGCGCTTCACGTTGACCTGCCGGCATTTTGCGCTATGGTCGCGCGCATTGCGAACGAGGGCGTAGTCGGGTGATGTTGTCGGTACCGGGGCAGGAAGAATTTCCACGGTTTGGATGGCGCCGCGGCCGCGGCGCGCGCACAGCCGCGATCTTTGCCCTGGTTGTCCTGGCCGGCTGCGGCGTGCTCAGCGGC
>JALURZ010000253.1 GCA_027058735.1 Hyphomicrobiales bacterium
CCGTCCGGCCCCGCGCACCGGATGTGTCCGCTCCGTTGACAAACACGCCGCCCGCCCACCGGCCGGCGCCCGGCGCCACGCCGCCCGCTGCCCGCGGCCCCACCCCCATTACCCAGCCGCCGGCAAAACTGTGGCGCGTCGTCGGCGTCAAATCCTGGGACACCCTGAACATCCGTTCCGGGCCCGGCGCACATCGTGCCATCGTTGGCACGATTCCACCCGATGGCGGCGGTATTCTGCGGTTTGAATGCGCAGCAGGCGGCAGATGGTGCCGCATAGACTATCAGGGCACGCTCGGCTGGGTCGCGAGCCGCTATATCCAGCGCATGTAGAACCGCTGTTCCGCGGCGCCCCGGGGTTCTTGGGCATTTTGTTCCTACCCCGTCTCCCCGCCCCTTGACGCCGGCGCGCGCACCGGTCAATCGTTGGCCCATGAGTGGTGCGTTCAATTCCTGCCGGCCGTCCAGATGGCGGGCCCGGGCCGGCAAGGCGGTGATTGCGGGATTGGTTTTCTGGGGCCTGTGGGCGGCTTTTGTCCCGGCGCGGGCCGCCGGCGGGCAACCGGCCTGCGTTTATTCGCACCCGAACTGGCCCGTCAGCCTGCGCTATCCCGATATCCTGCGGCGAAGCGACATGCTCGAATTCGTCGGGCCCTACGCACCCAGCGTCGATATGGCCTGGGATTTCATCACCAGCGATGCAGGCATCACGCTGGGGGCGTTTCCGGGGCTGGTGCCGTTCGGCCTGGAGACCATGGCGACGTGGCCGGGCCGGAAAAGAAAGATCACGCTCGCCGGCGGCCTGGAGGCCTTTGAGCAGACCAATGCCACGCGCAGGGAATACCGCCGCGACATTTATGTCCCTCACGAAGCCAGCGGCACCCTCATCCAGCTCACGTTCCGGGGGCGCCAGCGGGCCGCTGCGGCGAACGGGCGTCTGCTTGCCCACGAAGCCGCGTTCGCCGATGAAATCGATGTTTTCCTGAAGATGGCGCAGAGCCTGTCGTTTGAGCCCCCGGACGCACCCGCCGCGGATGCGGCCACGCCCGGCTGCTGAAAAGTCCCCGGCGAATGCCTTGATGAATGCGGACCGGGCACGGTACTCTTTGCCCGAGGCCCGCCAATGCGCGCCAGGCATCATTGCCACGTTGCCGAGGACGTTTGCTGCATGGACATCAAAAACGGATTTGCCGGCACCATTGGCGGCACACCGCTTATAAAGCTGGTTTCGGCCAGCGAACGGACCGGCTGCACCATTCTGGGCAAGGCGGAATTCCTCAATCCGGGGCAATCGGTCAAGGACCGCGCCGCGCTGTTCATCGTGCAGGACGCAATCGACAGGGGCGCTCTCAAGCCGGGCGGAATTATCGTTGAGGGGACGGCGGGAAATACCGGCATCGGGCTTGCCCTGGTGGGCAATGCGCTGGGCCATCGCAGCGTCATCGTCATTCCCGAAACCCAAAGCGAAGAAAAAAAGGATATGCTGCGTCTGAGCGGCGCGGAACTGGTCGAGGTGCCGATGGTGCCTTACAGGGATCCGAACAACTATATCCGCTATTCGGGACGGCTTGCCGAGCGCCTCAACGAAAGCCATGCGGCCGGCGCCATCTGGGCCAACCAGTTCGACAATACCGCCAACCAGCGCGCCCATATCGAAACCACGGGACCGGAGATCTGGCAGCAGAGCGGCGGCCGGGTCGATGGATTCTGCTGCGCGGTCGGAACCGGCGGCACGATCGCTGGCGTCAGCATCGCGCTGAAGGAAAAAAACCGGGATATCCGCATCGCCGTCGCCGATCCGCCGGGGTCGGCGATTTACAATTACTACAAGAACGGCGAACTGAAATCCGAAGGCTCCTCGATCACCGAAGGGATCGGCCAGGGCCGGATCACCGAAAATCTCGCCGGCGCGCTCATCGATGACGCCTATTTCATCCCCGACAGTGAAACCGTGCAGACCATCTTCGATCTGCTCCAGCATGACGGTTTGTGCCTGGGCGGCTCCAGCGGGGTCAATGTGGCCGGCGCCATTCGCATGGCCAGGGACATGGGGCCTGGCCATACCATCGTGACCATGCTGTGCGACTACGGCACGCGGTATCAATCCAGAATTTTCAACCCGCGGTTCCTGAAAGACAAGAACCTGCCGGTCCCGCGCTGGCTTGCGGGGCGGGACCGCATTGACCTGCCCGTGGTCTTCGAGGACGGTGGCGACAATGACTGAGCCGCTTTATCGCGACGATGCCTATATGCGTGAATGCGACGCCACCGTGCAGAGCGTCAACGAGCGTGGCGGCATCATTCTCGACCGGACGGTTTTCTACCCCGCCAGCGGCGGCCAGCCGGGCGACAGCGGCGCGCTGGCGATCGAGGGGGCGGGCGATGTGAGCATCGCGACAACGGTCTACGGCCCCGACAAAACGCAGATTGTCCATGTGCCCCGGCACATGGACAATCTGCG
>JALURZ010000254.1 GCA_027058735.1 Hyphomicrobiales bacterium
GATCTGGTGACGTCGTGGGGCCGCTTCAAGGCCGACAGACTGCCGCTTCGCGATGTCGCCAGGTTCCGCCCGCGCGCGGCAAGACTGATCGACAGGGTGGACCTTGAGCGCTAGTCGCGCGCCCGGCGAAATGCCGGTTCACCGGGCGGGCGCGGGGATTTCGGCGTTTTTCGCCGGCCGGGCGCCGAAAGTGCGGCTGATCACGCTCGTGATTGCCGCATTCGTCGCCCTGCCGATCCTCTCGGTCATCGTTCTGGCCGCCGGCGGCAGCGATATCTGGGGCCATCTGTGGCGCACCGTGCTGCCCCACTATACCCTCAACACCCTGCAGTTGCTGGCCGGCGTCGGCCTGGGCACGGTCATGGTGGGCACCGGCGCGGCCTGGCTCGTCACCTATTACCGGTTTCCGGGGCAACGCATCCTGGAGTGGGCCATCGTCCTGCCGCTGGCCATTCCGGCCTACCTGGTGGCCTATATCTATACCGACCTGCTGGAATATGCCGGCCCGCTGCAAAAAACGCTGCGCCAGGTCTTCGGCTGGGGCGCGCCGGCCGACTACTGGTTCCCCGAAATCCGCTCCCCCGGCGGCGCCATGGCGATCATGACGCTGACCTTGTATCCATATGTCTATCTGCTGGCGCGCGCCGCCTTTGTCACGCAATCGGCCGCGCTCATGGAAGCGGCCCGGGTTCTGGGCCAGGGGCCGTGGCGGGCGTTTTTCAGGGTTGCCCTGCCGGTGGCGCGCCCGGCCGTCGTCGCCGGCGTCGCCCTTGCACTGATGGAAACCCTGAACGATTTCGGCGTCGTCGATTTCTTTGCCGTGCCCACGTTCACCGCCGGCATATTCGATGTATGGCTCAACATGAACGATACGCCCGGTGCCGCCCAGCTTGCGGTGGTGATGCTGGTATTCGTCCTCTTTCTGCTCCATGCGGAACGCCGCGCGCGCCGCGGGCGCCGGTTCGACACGACCGCCAGCCGCGCGCCGGGCCTTGGCCACCAGTTGTCCGGTGCGCGCGCGCTGCTGGTGTTTGCCGCCTGCGCCGCACCGGTTCTGCTGGGCTTCGTCATACCCTCCTCCATCATGTTGAGCTACGCGCTGCGGTTCTGGCGGGTCTCGGTGGAGCAGGGGTTCTTCGGCCAACTCGCCAATTCGCTGACGCTCTCGCTTGCCGCCGCCCTCATCGCCGGCGCGCTCGGGCTGCTGCTCGCCTGGGCGGTGCGCATGGATCGTTCGCCGGCGGCCCGCGTTGCCGCGCGGTTTGCCAGCATCGGCTACGCCATGCCCGGCGCCATGCTCGCCGTCGGGCTGCTGATCCCGCTGGCCCGGGCGGACGGCGTCATCAACGATCTGACGCGCTCCTATCTGGGGGTTTCGCCGGGATTGCTCTTGAGCGGCACGCTGTTTGCGCTGGTCTATGGCTATACGGCCCGCTTCATGGCGCTCGCCCATGGCGCGGCGGAATCCGGGCTGGCGCGGATTTCACCGGCCATGGAAGACGCCGCGCGCACCCTTGGCGCGGGCCCGCGCGAAACGCTCGCCCGGGTCCATTTCCCCATGCTGCGGGCCAGCATTCTCACCGGCGGGCTCATCGTGTTCGTCGACACCATGAAGGAACTGCCGGCGACACTGTTGCTCAGACCGTTCAACTTTGACACTCTGGCGACAACCGCCTATCAGTTCGCGACCGACGAGTTGTTCGAAGAGGCAGCGCTTGGGGGCCTGTCGATCGTCGCCGCCGGCGTTCTGCCACTCATCATACTGAGCCGCGCGATCGCGGCGCGAAGCAAGTCATGACACCCGCCCGGAAAACGCAAACACCACTGCTGGCGTTCAGGAATATCCATCACACCTTTGCCGGCGACGAGATTCTGCGCGGTGTGTCGGCAAGTCTGGAGGCGGGCACTTTCACCTGCCTGCTGGGGCCGTCGGGCTGCGGCAAGACAACATTGCTGCGCCTGGTGGCCGGTCTTGAGCCGCTGCAATCAGGGCATGTTTCGATCGCCGGCGCGCGTGTCGCCGATGCCCGCTCCGGCCTCGACACAGCACCCGAACACCGGCCAGTCGGCATGGTGTTTCAGGGGTTCTCCCTGTTTCCCCATCTCAACGTGCGGCAGAACATCCTGTTTGGCGTCGCCGCGGACGACACCGCCAGGCGGGCCTGGGCGGAACAGGAAATGGAGCGCTTCGGCCTTATGGCGCGCGCGGAAAACTATCCCTCCACCCTGTCCGGCGGCGAACAGCAGCGCGTTGCGCTGCTGCGCGCGCTGGCGCCGCGCCCGGCGCTGCTGCTGCTGGATGAGCCGTTTTCCAACCTCGATGCGGCGCGCCGCCTCGACCTGCGCGAGGAAACCCTCGCTCTCGTCCATGACACCAAGACATCCGTGCTCATGGTCACCCATGACGCGGAAGAGGCGATGTTCATGTCGGACCATATTCTGG
>JALURZ010000255.1 GCA_027058735.1 Hyphomicrobiales bacterium
ACCCGAGCCCGTTGAAGGAACCCTACCGCACGCGGCGGTTCAGGTGCGGCATGGACCTGTATGACACGATCGGCATTGAGCGCGAGGATCGTGCGGGCCGGCGCCGGCAGTTTGAGCGCAACTACGAATTTTTCGGCGCGCCGGTGGGCATGTTCTTCTATGTCGATCGCGAAATGGGGCCTCCGCAATGGGCCGATATCGGCATTCTTCTGCAAACGATCATGTTGCTGGCCCGTGAGCATGGTTTACACACCTGCCCGCAGGAAGCGTGGTCCGCCTGGCCGCAGACGGTGGGTGAATTTTTCGGAGTCCCTGAAACCCTCATGCTGTTTTGCGGGCTGTCGCTTGGATATCTCGACCCCGACGACCCGGTCAACGAACTGCGCACACAGCGCGCGGCTGTCGACGAAATCGCCACATTCGTGGGCGGTGCCCAGTAATGGCGTAGCCGAACCGGTTGCTCGCCGCCATTTCGGTTCATTCATCGTTCAGGTGCCCTCAGATACATTCGGTTCCACAAATTTGGTGAGCGATGGTTTTCCGGCTACGATATCTGATATGCGTTCTGGCGGTGTTCATGGGCGTGCTGGCTTTTTCCGGCACGCACAGTGTTGATGCGCGTGAACTGAGCATGCGTGAGGCCCGCCGCGCCATTGCCAGCGGCCGGGCGCTTCCGCCAGGCGAAATCCTGCGCCGCGTTCGTGCGCGCGTTCCCGGAGAACTGCTGCGCGCGGCTCTGGTGTTCCGGCCGCGACGCGGGCTGTTTTACAGGTTAAAGATGCTGGGGCGTTCGGGGCGGGTTTTCGTCGTTTTCGTCGATGCGCGCACCGGCCGGATTTTGAATGTGAGATAGTCATGACCATGCAGGGTGGAGAGCGGCATGCGTTTGCTTGTTGTTGAGGACGATCCCGACCTGAGCCGGCAACTGGTCGCGGCGCTGAGCGAGGCCGGCTATGTCGTCGATGCGGCGAGCGATGGCGAGGAGGGGCATTTTCTGGGCGATACCGAACCCTATGACGCGGTGGTTCTGGACCTTGGCCTGCCGGTTCTCGACGGGGTGTCGGTGCTCGAAAAATGGCGGCGGGACGGACGCACCATGCCGGTGCTGATTTTGACTGCGCGCGACCGGTGGACCGACAAGGTGGCGGGCATCGACGCGGGCGCCGATGATTATGTCGCCAAGCCGTTTCACATGGAGGAGGTCCTGGCCCGCCTGCGGGCCCTGCTGCGCCGCGCGAGCGGACACGCATCCAGCGAGCTGTCCTGCGGGACCCTGGAACTCGACACCCGAAGCGCCAAGGTCACGGTTGCCGGTTCGGCGGTTAAACTGACATCGCTGGAATACCGTCTGCTGGCCTATCTGATGCACCACCAGGGAAAGATCGTTTCGCGCACCGAACTGACTGAGCATCTGTATGATCAGGATTTCGACCGCGATTCAAACACTGTCGAAGTGTTCATTGGTCGCCTGCGCAAGAAACTCGGCGCCGACTTTATTCAGACAAAACGGGGGCTTGGCTATCGGCTTGCGGACCCCGGCGCGCCGTGAAACCGCTCGTGGGCGCGCGCATGAATTCACTGTCCTTCCGGCTGATCGCATCTGCCGCGGGGTGGAGCCTCGTCATGCTGGTCGTGACCGGCCTGTTCTTGTCCTCGCTGTTCAAGAGTTCGGTCGAACGCAACTTCGATCTGCGGCTGGAGGCCTATCTCAGGGGGCTGATTGCGAATACCGAGCTCAATGAGGCCGGGAAATTGTCCCAGGTCCGTGAATTGGGCGAAAGCCGGTTCGCGCTGACCTATTCCGGGTGGTACTGGCAAATCGCCAAGATCGGGGAGGGGGACGGGGACCTGCTGACATCGGCCTCGCTGTTTGCCTTCAAGCTTCCGGTTTCAAGATCCCGGGGCAATGCGGAGTCGTCCGGGGAGCCGTTTCGCCACAGCTATGTTGATGGGCCCGAGGCAAAGCGCCTGCGCATGGTGGAGCGCGACATCCGCCTGCCGGGTTCCGAAGCGGTCTATGCCTACGCGGTCGCTGCCGATATCGCCGATGTAACCTCGCAAATCAGCAGTTTCAACACGACCTTGTTCTGGGCGCTGTTTCTGCTCGCGGCCGGGCTGATTGGCGCGGTGTTTCTGCAGGTGCGGTTCGCCCTGCAGCCGCTGCGACGCCTGCGCCGCGCACTGAGCCGCATCCGGTCGGGCGAGGAACGGGAGCTTGATACGGACTACCCGGTCGAAATCCAGCCCGTGGCCAGCGAACTGAACGCCCTGCTCAAGGCCAATCAGGATGTCGTTGAACGTGCCCGTACACAGGTTGGCAATCTTGCGCACGCCCTGAAGACGCCGTTGAGCGTCATTGCCAACGAAGCGGGCGCGAAACGCGGAGAATTCGCCGCTCTGGTGGCGGAGCAGACACGTTTGATGCGCGACCAGGTCAATCTGTATCTTGATCGCGCGCGCATGGCCGCGCGGCGCCGCGTACTCGGCTCGCTGTGCAATGTAGAGGAAACCGCAAAGGCCCTCGTTCGCACCTTGAGGCGGCTTTACGCCGATAAGAAGCTGAACATCACGGCCGACATTGATCCGGCGCTCACATTTCGCGGCGAACGCCAGGATCTGGAAGAAATGCTGGGCAATCTGCTTGACAACGCCTGCAAATGGTCGAAGCGCTCCGTTCGCATTTCCGCAGCCCGCCTGCCCGCACGGCACAATGCCGATGCCCTCATGGAAATCATCGTCGAGGACGACGGTCCGGGACTTCCCAAGGAGCGGCGCCGGGATGTTCTGGCGCGCGGCCGCCGGCTCGACGAAACCAAGCCGGGGTCGGGGCTGGGCCTCTCCATCGCAGCAGAACTCGTCGATCTGCATCATGGTGAAATCTCATTGGGGGTTGCCGGTTCCGGCGGCCTGCGCGTTTGCCTTGTGCTGCCATGTCTGGAGCACGCCCGGCCTTGAGGCCGGCGCCAGCC
Organism: Hyphomicrobiales bacterium; assembly: GCA_027058735.1. Lineage (GTDB taxonomy): Bacteria > Pseudomonadota > Alphaproteobacteria > Rhizobiales > JALURZ01 > JALURZ01. Next base: position 2,970 of record JALURZ010000255.1, read on the forward strand.
GCTTCGGGGGTGCTGCGGCCATCCGCAAAACGGGGCAATCAACCGATTCTTAAGGCTATTGGTGGATTCTGGGCTTGGTCGCGCGCCGCCGGCGGCGGCCCCGCGCCTGAACAATCTATTTTGCTATTCTGCCACTGGTCAATGGATCTATCTTCGCTCAAGCAGGATCAACTCGAGGCCTTTCTGGCGAAGCTGACGCCGGAGGCCGCGCGCGTCCTTGTGCGTGAAGTGGAGCGGGACCGGCTGCGCGGGCAGAACAATTTTCCGCATGATTTTTTGTTGAAACAGGCGCGCTCGGTATTCGACGGGCACAATGCGAAGTTCGAGCGCATCGGCTCGCCGCGCCGGTTTTTCTGCGATGCCTTCGAGGACATGCTCGTCGATACGTCAACCAATCAGAAACAGCCCGGCCGGGTTCTTCGCAGCTCCATAGAGCCGGTCTGGCAGTGGCTGGTGAACGACCTGGCCGGCGATGTGCTGGGTGAGGTCAATACGGCACTGACGAGCGCCATTCTTGATGGCGACAAACCCGCCGTCGATCTGCTGACCGCAAAAATGCGGCAGATCACCGCGCGCGCGATCCAGTCCGCCGTGCGCGATCTCGATCCCATGTCAAAAAACTATTTGCGGGTGTCCGCGAGATTGGGCGGTACGCGGGTGCTGGAAGATGCAAAGGACATTGCGCTTGCCCTCAGCGTCGGTGATCTGCGCCGCGAAGTGATTGACCGGCTGCCAAGATGCATAGAAAAGCTCAAAACCGGAGACGTCGCCGACTATGTGGGCCTGCTGCGCGAGAAGTGCAGCGCCGGCGCGCCCGCCATGACCATCGGCCTGCTGGCGATCATGCGGCGGCTCGATTGCAAGACCGATATTCTGCGCATCGCCAAGGAGGTCGTCGGGCAGGATCAGGATGTTGCCATTCAGCGGAGCATCTGCGCGACCGCGTGCGGGTGTCTGCTGCACGATATGGAATTGCCGGCGCGCAATGCGATCGACATGATCCGCAACAATGCCCCGGTGCCCGATATACACAGAGAACTCAGCCGGTTCTATATTCTTGCCGAAGGCTATGACACCGAACTGGAAGTCGATTTGAAAGGCGAATGGGGCCAGCGTCTGGTCGAGGTGCGCAGCGAGTTGTCCCGGGCCATAAACAGCAAGATCGAAGCCACGCCGAGGGTTATCAAGACCGCCTTGTTTCGCGCGCCCCGGGCCGCAGGGCCGGACGACGTGGCCGCCGGTGCCCCGCCCCTCGCCTGGCCGGATCCGGAAGACCTGCGCGAGGCCAGATTTCTGGTCGGGCTTCTGGTGGTGGTGCGCTCGTTTCTCAGCCAGTTGCCGATCAACACCGAAGTAGCCAAGGTTTCGGCGGAAGTCCGCCAGTTTCTCGACGTGCTTGGCGAAAATGTCGTCAATGACATTCGCACCTCCCTTGGCGAGGCGCGCGCCTGCGCTGAGGCTTATCTCGAAGCAACCGCGGAACTGACCGAAATGGTGTTTGGCGGCGATGCCGGCGACCTGCTGCGCCGCCGTGGCAAGGCGGCGATGCAGGCTGATCTCGACATGGCGTTGTGATACCGGCAGGGGTGCCGCGAACACCCTTTAGTCGCGCCCGGCCCCCGCCAGCGCGGATTCGGCGAATTCCGAAGGGACCGCCTGTTCGCGATAGGGTGTGCGGCCATAGAACGCGCGGTAGCATTTCGAAAAATGCGACGGTGTCGAAAATCCGCACGCCAGCGCCACGTTGATGACCGCCATATCGGTCTGCAACAGCAACAGCCGCGCCTGCTTCAGCCTCAGTTCGAGATAATAGCGCTTGGGCGAACGGTCCAGATAGCGCCGGAACAGCCGCTCCAGCTGGCGGGTGGACAGGCCTGCCTCCTTCGCCAGAACGCCGGGGCTGATGGGCTCTTCCAGGTTTTCCTCCATGCGCTTGACAATCTGCACCAGCTTCGGATGCCGGGCTCCGATACGGGCGGGCAAGGACATGCGCTGATGCTCGCTGTGATGGCGAATGGGCGAATGCATGATCAGGTCGGCCACCTGCGAGGCCAGTTCGGCGCCGTTTTGCGATGCGATCAGCGCCAGCATCATGTCGATTGAGGAGGTGCCACCCGCACAGGTAAAGCGCTGGCGGTCGACCTCGAACAGGGCACCGGTAACGTGGACATCCGGGAACTGCTCGGCAAATCCGGGCATGTTCTCCCAGTGAATGGTGCAGGCGTAGTCGGTCAGCAGCCCGGCTTGCGCCAGGATATGGGCGCCGGTGCAAAGGGCGCCGATGTCCGTTCCCTGCCGCGCCAGCTTCCGCAGCCAGTTCAAAACCGGCCTGGTGGCGTATTTGTGGACATTGACGCCGGTGCACACGATGACCGTCGAATGCGGCAGCAGGGTCGACAAGTCGCCTTCCGCGGCAATGGATATGCCGTTGGAACCGCGCACCGGTTTGCCGTCCTGCGACAGCATCTGCCAGCGGTAAAACGGTTTATCCAGCACCCTGTTTGCCAGGCGCAGGGGCTCAATCGCCGCAGCGACCGGCATGGTTGAAAATTCAGGCAGCAACGCAAACCCGAAATTGTGCGGCAGGTCTTTCGGTTGATCGCCAAACATGTCCGTATCGCCGTGCCCTACCTTCCAAACAACACCGCCATTCGGCCACAGAATGACGCTGTTGGGCGGTTTATTCAATCAATTTGGCAGGGCCTTGCGGGTCAGACCTCCGGCGCGCGCTGGCGCCGCCACAACCTGACCTGGGCGCCGGGATGGGAGGTTCGCGCCAGCCATTCCCAGGCGAAATCCGCGTATGAACGAAAGACATAGAGATCCAGCGTCTGCGGCCTGCCCTGAACATAGTGGCAAAGGGCGGCAATTTCGGCGAACTGCATGCGCCGCACCGCGCCGGGGCGAAACGAGGGCGCGGTGAGATCGGGCGATGCGCCCTTCATGACGATCTCGCGCGCGCCAACGCCCGTGAGCCGGATAACCGCGCGCGCGTCGCTGACATCGGTGGCCAGCGAGTGGATGCGGCTCAGCGCGCGTCTCAGATCGGCCAGGCAGCCGTCCACCTTGTCGTAGGGCAGGGTGATCAGCCACTGATCGATCGAGAGCCACAACGCGGCCGTCTCGCCCTCCCGGCTTGAGGTTCTGGGCCTTGTCGGCAGATCGAAGCCAAGGACCTTTCCAACAGCCTGCCGGCCACTGGGGCTTGTCGAGGGCACTCGTACATCGATCATGCCAAGGCCGGTTATTTCTGTCAGCGTGACCGGCTGGTCCTGATAATCCATCAGGTCCGCGCGATGGGCGAGCGGGCTGCGGCGCGTGATCTCATCCATCCTGGCGGCTCCCCTCCCTGTCATAGAAGACCGGATCGACAATCTTGGCCCGAACGGGGCCTTTCTCGAGCGGAAAGGTCAGCGTTTCGCCCATTCTGGCGCGTCCATCCTTAATCAGCCCCATGGCGATGGAACGCTGCAGGGTGGGGCTGTAATAAGATGACGAGACATGCCCGATCATGGTCATGGGCGGCTCGCGACTGCCGGCCTCCACGGCATAGGCGCCGATGGGCAATACGGTCTTGGGTTTTTCGGTCAGCAATCCGACCAGTTCCTTGCGGCCCTTGGCGGCCAAATGGGGCCGCTGCAACGACCGTTTTCCCAGATAATCGGGTTTCTTTTTCGAAACCGCCCAGGAGAGTCCCAGATCGAGCGGCGTCACCGTCCCGTCGGTCTCATCGCCAATGGCGATAAACCCTTTTTCGGCGCGCAGAACATGCAGCGCCTCGGTGCCATATGCGCCGATGGCATAATCTTCCCCCGCCTCCATGATCGCATCCCACAGCCCTGATCCGTAGCTCGCCGGCGTGGCGATCTCAAAGCTGAGTTCGCCGGAAAAACTGATGCGGTAGACCCGCACGGGCGCGCCCGCCAGCGTGCCTTCCTTCATGGTCAGGAAGTCAAATCCCTCCGCACTGAAATCAATATCGCCCTCCAGCCGGGCGAGCACGCCGCGCGCCTTGGGCCCGGCGACTGCGAATTGCGCATATTGCTCCGTCACCGGGGTCGTGAAGACCCGCAGTTCCGGCCATTCGGTCTGCAGCCATTCCTCCAGCCATTGCGCGATGTGGTCGGCATTGCCGCTGGTCGTGTGCATCAAGAAATGGTCTTCCCCCAGGCGCACCGTCACACCGTCGTCGAACAGAAAACCGTTCTCGTTCATCATCAGGCCATAGCGGCAGCGGCCGGTTTTCAGCGTTGAAAACATGTTGGAATAGATGCGGTCGAGGAATTCCGCGGCGTCGGGCCCCTTGATTTCGATTTTCCCGAGTGTCGACAGATCGATCATGCCGACCTGGGTGCGAACCAGCATGATTTCGCGGTTGACCGCGAGGGTTCGGCTTTCACCCGGCGAGCGATAGCAATAGGGCCGCCGCCACAGACCGACCGGCTCATGGTCGGCATGGTTCGCCTCATGCCACGACCAGATCGGTGTGCGGCGCACCGGCTGGAACAGCGAGCCGGCATGGGTGCCGGCAATCGCGCCGAAGGTCAGGGGCGTATAGGGGGGGCGGAACGTGGTGGTGCCGATTTCGGGGATTTCGGCAGACACCACATCGCACAGAATGCCCAGGGCATTGATGTTGCTGGTCTTGCCCTGATCGGTCGCCATGCCAAGCGTGGTGTAGCGCTTGAGATGCTCCACCGAGCGATAGCCCTCGCGCGCCGCCAGTTCGACATCCGCCGCGGTCACGTCGTTCTGCAGATCGAGAAAGTGCTTGTTGCCCTCGTTGAGCCTGCCGGTCGAGGGAATGAACCAGACCGGGGG
>JALURZ010000256.1 GCA_027058735.1 Hyphomicrobiales bacterium
GTCTGGTTGACCGGGCAAGGTTCGCGCCTGGCCGAGTGACCTGATCTGGCCCAACAAAATAGTTCCGTATAACAAAGATACGCTCTAAATCTGGCCGACGGTCTTGAGCTTGGCGGAGGGGTGGATTTCGTTTTGCGACAGAACGGTGGTCTGCGCGCGGAAGCGTTCGACGATGGAGCGCACGAACGGCCGCGCCCCGGCGCTGGTCAGCAGCACCGCCATTTCGCCATCGAGCGCGGCTTCCTCGAACCGTTCACGCACCAGAGTGATGAATTCCTGCAACTGGCTGGGGGCCATGGCCAGTTGCCTGTCCTCGCCCTCGCCGACAATGGCATCGGCGAAATTCTGCTCCCATTCAGGCGACAGCGTAATGAGCGGCAGGTAGCCGGCCGGCATTTCCACACTGGCGCAGATCTGGCGGGCCAGCCGCGAGCGGACATGTTCTGCGATCGTGGACGAGTTCTGGGCAAACGAGGTCGCCTCGGTGATGCCCTCCAGAATGGTCGGCAGATCGCGGATCGATATGCGTTCGGCCAGCAGGGTCTGCAGGACGCGCTGGATGCCGGACACCGTGATCTGGCCGGGCACGATGTCCTCAAGCAGCTTCTTGTGCTGGTCGGACAACTCGTCGAGCAGCTTCTGCACTTCGGCATAGGACAGCAGTTCGGGCATATTGGCCTTGAGCACCTCGGTGAGGTGAGTGCACACGACGGTCGCGGGATCGACCACCGTATAGCCCTTGAAGGCGGCTTCATCGCTCAGCGAATTGTCGATCCAGGTGGCCGGAAGGCCGAAGGTCGGCTCCGTCGTGTGATGGCCCGGCAGATCGACCTGGGCGCCCTTCGGGTCCATCACCATGACCTGATTGATATGCACCTCCCCGGTGCCGGCGGAGATTTCCTTCACCTTGATCTCATAGGCATTGCTCTCCAACTGCATGTTGTCGAGGATGCGCACCGACGGCATCACGAACCCCATATCGGCGGCAAGCTGGCGGCGCAGGGCCTTGATCTGTTCGGTCAACTGGTCGCCGGTTTCCGCCTCGCTGATGAGCGGCAACAGGCCGTAGCCCAGTTCAAGGCGCAGATCGTCCATTCTGAGCGCGGTTGAGATCGGTTCTTCCTGGGGGCCCTCGTCGGCCTCCGCGGCGGCCCGCCGTTCGGCGTCGCGGGCTTTTATCTTGTGCGATTGCGAGGTGTACCAGGCCAGTCCGCCCGCGCTTCCGGCAAGCAGAAGAAACGGCGCCATCGGCACGCCCGGCAACATCGCCATGACGAACATCGCCAGGCCCGACATGCCCAGCGCCTTGGGATAGCCGGACAATTGATCGACAACGGCCTTTTCCGCCGCGCCCTCGACGCCGGCCTTGGAAACCAGCAGGCCGGCGGCGGTGGAAACGATGAGCGCCGGGATTTGCGAGACCAGTCCGTCGCCGATGGTCAGCAGGGTGTAGGTCTGACTGGCGTCCGACAGGCTCAGGCCCATCTGGGCGGTGCCGATGATGATGCCGCCGATGATATTGATGAACGTGATCAGCAGGCCGGCGATGGCGTCGCCGCGCACGAATTTCGATGCGCCGTCCATGGCGCCGAAGAAAGCGGATTCATCTTCCAGTTCGCGGCGCCGGGCGCGGGCCTGATCCTCATCGATAAGACCGGCGGACAGATCGGCGTCGATCGCCATCTGCTTGCCGGGCATGGCATCGAGGGTAAAGCGTGCGGCGACTTCCGCGATGCGCCCCGATCCCTTCGTGATGACGACGAAATTCACCACCACCAGAATGGAGAACACGATGATGCCGATGACGAAATTGCCCTGCATGACGAAATGACCGAACGCCTCGATAACCCGGCCCGCGGCCGCGGTTCCCTCATGGCCGTTGGCCAGAATGAGGCGCGTGGAGGCCAGATTGAGCGACAGCCGCATCATGGTGGCGATCAGCAGGATGGTTGGAAACGAGCTGAATTCCAGCGGCTTGTGAATAAACAGCGCGGTCATGAGGATCAGCACGGAAAAAGTGATCGATATCGCCAGCAGGAAATCCAGCAGCATCGCCGGCATGGGCAGGATGAGCACCACCAGGATGACCATCACGCCGAAGGCAAGCCCGAGATCCGGGCGCAGCAGATTGTTGCCGAGATCGGACAGGCCCGGCAGCGAGCGGCTCATGGTCGCGGGCGCCGCCGGTCCGGGATCGCGCGCAAGGTCGGGCGCGGTCGCGACTTCGCTGGAGGAGGTGTCGCTCATTCAGGCAGACCCGGAGTCCATCGCCCTGACCTCATGACCTTCATCGCGCCTCAAGAGGCCAGCTTGCGCTGTTCGCCGGGCGTGGGAACATCGAGCCCCTCGCCGGAATACTGCCGCAGCTTGTTGCGCAATGTGCGGATCGAGATGCCCAGAATATTGGCCGCATGGGTGCGGTTGCCCAGACAGTGATCGAGCGTCTGGAGGATGAGATCGCGTTCAACCTGGGCGACGGTCCGGCCAACCAGGCTGCGCGATACGGCTTCCGCCGCCACGGCCGCCTGGGCGGCGGGGCCGTGATTGGCGTTGCCGATCATGGTTTCAAGGCGGCTGCCGTCGGGCATGCGCACCGCTTCCTGGCCGATTTCCTCGCCGCTCGCCAGCAGCACGGCGCGATGGATCGTGTTTTCCAGTTCGCGCACGTTGCCAGGCCAGCGATTGGTGGTGAGCTGGCGGCGCGCGTCCGCGCTCAGGGGCAGGGGGTCGAGGCCGTTGGCCTGGGAATATTTGGCGACGAAATGGTCCGCAAGGGCCAGAATGTCGCCGGGCCGCTCGCGCAGCGGCGGCAGTTTGAGATTGACCACATTCAGCCGGTACAGCAGGTCTTCGCGAAACGCGCCCTCGCGCACGGATTGCGCCAGATCGCGGTTTGACGTGGCGATGATGCGGATATCGACGGGCACCGGCCGCTTGCCGCCGACCCTGTCGATAACGCGTTCCTGAATGGCGCGCAGCAGCTTGGACTGCAACCGGATGTCCATTTCGCTGATCTCGTCGAGCAGCAGGGTGCCGGTGCTGGCTTCCTCGAATTTGCCGATGCGCCGCGCCACTGCCCCGGTAAAAGCGCCCTTCTCGTGGCCGAACAGCTCCGATTCAAGAAGATTGTCGGGAATGGCCGCGCAATTGATGGTGATGAACGGCTTGGACGCGCGTTGCGATTTGTTGTGGATATGTTGCGCCAGAACTTCCTTTCCGGTGCCCGATTCCCCGGTAATGAGCACGCTGGCATTGGATGGCGCGATCTGGTCGGCAAGCTTGACGACGGCGGCCATGGTATCGTCGCGATACAGAAAATCCCGGCTCTCGCCGGCAACCGCCTCCAGCACGGCGGCGATCAGCTCCGCATCGGGGGGCAGCGGAATATATTCCTTGGCGCCCGCCTGTATGGCGTTCACGGCGGCGCGCGCGTCATGCTCCACGCCGCACGCAACGATCGGCACATGAATGCGTTCCTGATCCAGTTTGGCGATCAGGGCCGCGATATCCAGCCCGACATCGACCATCAGCAGATCCGCGCCCTGTCCGGCGCGCAGCGACTTGAGCGCCGAATTCAGATTGTCCGCATGAGCCACTTTCGCGCCGCGGTCCATCGCCATTTTGCTCGCGGTCGATAGCTGGCCGCTCAGATTTCCGACAATGAGTAGTCTCATTGGATTGCTCCCATCTGCGATTCATGCGTGCGGGCAAGCGCGCCTTGGCCCCGCGGTTCTCAACTGGCGGACGCCGCTCAACCCGGATCGCCCTTGATGATTTCCGTCATGGTGACCCCGAGGCGTTCCTCGACCACGACAACTTCACCGCGTGCAACCAGGCGGTTGTTGACGTAGATATCGATGGCTTCACCGACCTTCCGGTCGAGTTCCACGACGGCGCCGGTCTGCAGCTTCAAAAGCTCGCTGACCTCCATCTTGGTCCGCCCGAGAATCGCCGAAATATTGACCGGCACGTCGACAACCGCTTGGAGATCCTGGGCTTCGCGGGTCATTGCCGTTTCGTCGCCCTGCGACGCGCCGGGCGCGCCATCGGGGTCGCCGGCCTGATCTTCCGCCGGTTTTTCCAGCTCATCCAGTTCGATGTCTTCGCCTTCGCTCATGAGCCTTCTCCATCTTCGCCTGCGGCCGCGGGTTCGCCCGCCAGGTGCGGCGGGGCGGCGTGCCGCGCGGGTGTGATCTGTGTCTGCGGGCCGTCTGCCCGCGGCGCGGCGGAACGGTCCGGCGGGCGATCGCCGATATGGCGACGGACGATGTCGTCGATCGCCTTGTCGAGGCGTTCGGTGTCGCGCGAAATTCCGCCATCCGCCCACTCGATGCGGCAATCGGCGGGAGCCAAATCCGGCTCGCTGATCAGCACCAGCCTGCCTTCAAAGCCGTGTTCGGCGGCGATCGCGTCGGTTCGCGGCGCCAGCGCTTCGACCACGCTTTCATGGACCCGCACGGCGATGAACGGCTCGTGCGACAGATGCGCCATGGCCTCGTCCAAGATGGCCTCAATTTCCGCCACCGGCATCTGTTCGACGAGGGCGGGCGCCATTTTTCGCGCCACGGCCAGGGACAGCCGGCGGGCTTCATCCTCCAGCCGCGCGCGCTCGGCGTTCAAGCCGTCCAGAATGCGCGGCACAGCCTGGGCGATGGCGCTCAGCGCGCCGGCGACGGCGTGCTCGTCCTCAGCGACAACCTCGGCGCGCCCGGCCGCGAACCCTTCCGCGAAAGCGTCGCCGCGCAGCGCTTCGATATCGGCGCGGCTGAAGACCTTCTGCGCGAGGATGGGGGAACCATCGGCTGCCTGCTGCAACTCGAATTCCCTGTCGAACATATATTTTGCCGGTTCAGCCATGCTCATCATCAGTAAATCAGTTCGTCTTCGCCCTTGTTCTTCGAAATCATGATCTCGCCGCGGGCCGCGAGATCCTTGGCGACATTCACCATCAGTGTCTGCGCCTCATCGACATCCTTCAGGCGTACCGGACCCATGACCTCCATGTCGTCGCGCAACATCTTGCCGGCGCGCTCGGACATGTTGGACAGGAAGAATTCACTGATCGCGTCCGTCGATCCCTTCATGGCGAGCGCCAGCTTGTCGCGCTCCACCGTGCGCAGCAGGGTCTGCGCGCTGGCTGAATCGAGCCGCGCCAGATCCTCGAACGTGAACATCAGATTGCGGATGCGTTCGGCGGCGTCGCGGTTGTTTTCCTCCAGCGCGGTCAGAAAACGGCTTTCGGTCTGGCGGTCGAAATTGTTGAATATGTCGGCCATCTGCTCATGAGCATCACGGCGCTGGGTCTGGGTCAGGTTGGACATGAATTCGCTGCGCAGGGTCTGCTCGACCCGGTCCAGGATTTCCGGCTGCACCGCCTCCATGCGCAGCATGCGCTCCACGACTTCCATGGCGAAGTCCTCGGGAAAATTCCCCAGCACCCGCGCGGCATGGTCCGGCTTGATCTTGGACAGCACGACGGCGACGGTCTGCGGATACTCGTTTTTCAGATAGTTGGCGAGAACCGCATCCTGGACGTTGGAGAGCTTCTCCCACATGTTGCGCCCGGCGGGGCCGCGGATCTCCTCCATGATGGTGTTGACCCGCTCGGTGGGCAGAAACGACGACAACAGCCGCTCGGTATTGTCGAAACTGCCCATGACGGCGCCATTGGCGGTCATGGCGTTGGCGAAATCCACCAGCAGGCGTTCCACGGTTGCGTTGTCCACCTCGCCCAGCCTGGCCATGGCGATGGAGATTTCCTTGACCTCTTCATCGTCGAGGGCCTCCCAGATGGCCTTGCCGTACTGGTCGCCCAGGGTCAGCAGCAGCAGGGCCGCGCGCCGCGGACCGCTGATGGTCTCTGCGTCTGGTGGTGCAACGGTTGCCGGCAGGCTGGCCATTGGTCGTTCCGCTCCGGGCCTCAGGCCGCTTTTTCCTGCAGCCATTGCCGGACTATGGCGATGGCTTCTTCAGGGTTGTTGTCGACCAGATCGCCGATCTTGCTCATGGTCTTGGTGTGCACTTCGCCGGCAACCTGTGCCGCCTCGATCATGGTTGAGGTCTGGCTCTTCTGGGACTCGATCAGCGCCTTGATGTCATCGCTCATGCCGCTGCCGGCGTTTTCGGGGCCGGTCAGCTTGCCCGGTTCGCCGGCTTCCGCGCTCTGGGCGAGTTGCACCGTCTGTTCGCTGAGGGTTTCGTCCGGGGCAACGATCCGGCGCAGCAGCGGGCGCACGACGAACAGCAGCACGAGAATGGAAAGAACCAGCAGGATAAACAGTTCGGCGATATTGAAATAGTCCTGTTTGTCGAGATTGAGAAACGGTTCCTCGCCTTCCTCGAGGGCGGCGGGTGCTGCGGCCGGCGCGAAGCGGATATTATCGACTTCCACGACATCGCCGCGGGCGCGGTCGAAGCCGACCGCGGAACGGATGAGGGCCGCGATCTGGTCGATCTGTTTCTTGTCGCGCGGCGCATAGACCAGCTTGCCGTCGGCGTCTTTCGAATAGAGCCCGTCCACCAGAACCGCCACGGAAATGCGCTTGATCCGCCCGGCTTCAGTCGTTTCCGTCTTTGTGGTGCGGGATATTTCGTAATTGACGACTTCTTCCGATTTTTCGGAATCTTCCGCGGCACCCGAACCGCCGCCCCCCTGGCCGCCGTCGGCGGCGGGCAGCTCATTGCCCGCCGATACGCCCGCATTGTTGGCGGCCTGCTTCGATTTAGCGGTTTCCCGCCGGGTCTGCGTCGAGCGCACAACCTGACCGTCCGGGTCGTAGGTCTCCGAGGTCTGGGTGACGCGATTGAAATCCATCTCGGCGGTCACCTGCACGCGCGCCTTGCCGCGGCCAACGACGGAATTGACGATATTCGTGACCCGGGCCTTCAGCCGTTTTTCGAACGCGGCGGTGCGCTCATCGAGGGTGGTGATGGATCTGGCGCCTTTTTGTTCGTCTTCGCCGCTGGCCAGCAGGGTGCCGGATTCATCAACAATCGAGACCCGTTCGGGCCGCAGGTTCTTGACCCCGGAGGCCACCAGATGCTGGATCGCGCGCACTTGGCCGGCGGTCAGGTCGCCGCGCAGCTTCAGCACGATCGAGGCGCTGGGGCGTGCGGCATTGCGGGCAAAGAGCTGGCGTTTTGGCAATACCAGATGGACCCGCGCGAGCCGGACCTGATCGAGCGCGCGTATGGTGCGCGCAAGCTCGCCTTCCAGCGCCCGCCGGTAGTTGACATTCTGCACGAAATTCGTGGTTCCAAGGGAACTGGATCTGTCGAACACTTCATAGCCGACCGAGCGGCCCGCGGGCAGGCCTTCCTCGGCCAGCGACATGCGGATTTTCAAGACCTTGTCCTTAGGCACCAGAATGGTGCCGCCGTCATTGCGCAGCTCATAGGGAATATTCAGCGAATCCAGCTTGCGCACGACCGTGCCGGAATCGGCGATCGGCAGTTCGGAAAACAGCGTGGTCATCTGGGGCTGGGTGAAGCGCAGCGTGAGGAAAATGAAAATGCCCACCAGAACGGCAGCAAGGGCGCCCATGGCCGCAAGGCGCGCAGCCCCGATCGTCTTGACGAAATCCACCAAGGCATTCACGGTTTGCTTGCCCCCTCGTGCGTCTGTTCTTCCGCGTTCGCAGGTCCGCTGCGCCCGGCATGCCCGCGCGTTCCAGACAGGCGGTCCTGCGAACGCGGTCCAATAGCGGCCGTTCCGCGGGCGCCATCCGGACCCGATGGGCAAAAATTACCTAGCG
>JALURZ010000257.1:0-17142 GCA_027058735.1 Hyphomicrobiales bacterium
CGCTTGGCGCCGCCGGACAGGGCGCCTGAAAGCACGCTGCCCAGGATCGAGCCCAGTCCGCCGCCTGCGCCGCCGCCGGGAATGCCGAGCGCGCCGCCGAGGCTGTCCTGAAAATCCGGCTGGCGGGTGCGGTTGGCCAGGGCGCCCATCACCATGGAGGCGATAACGGGCAGCATCTGCTTGAGAACGGCCGACCCGATGCCGGTGCTGGCGGCGGCGCGGTCCGCGGCCGCCCGGCTGATGTCCTTGGAGCCGAGAATATTGCCCAGAATGCCATTGCCCGTGGATTGCATCTGCGGCAGGGCGTCGGCGTCGAACTTTTCGTAATATTGCTCATGATTGCCGGTTTCCAGCGCGTTGACCAGCGACATCAGGCCGTCTTCGTTGCCGGTATTGCGTTTCAGGCCGCTGGAAATCACGGGCAGCAACTGGCGCACCGCCTGTTCGGCCTGGGCATCGTCCAGCCCGAACTGGCGTCCCAGATTGGCCATGGCGCGGCCACCCTGGGCCTGGTTCAAGAGATCGATAAGGGTCACGAAATACACTCCTTCAACAATGTGATGCCGCCTGGGGCGTTGCGCCGCAATCTGGCACAACTGCGCGTCCAACGGAACACAGCAACGCCCACAGGGCGGTTCGGCGCAATTGTGACTTGCAATCCCGCCGCCCAGCGCCTTGAGTATGGGCGCGACTTATCGGTTCTGACAACAAGGAAGCATCATCATGACCATCATGAAATCGATCGAAATTCTCGCCGATTCCGACAGATCCTGGGAAGATGCCGCGCAAAAGGCGGTAAAGCAGGCGGCCAGGTCCGTCAACAATATCCGCTCGGTCTGGATCAAGGACCAGAGCTGTGTGGTCAGGGAGGGCAAGATCGACATGTACCGGGTGACCACCAAGATCACCTTTGAGGTCAAGAGCTGACGGCACGCCCCCGGCCTTACCGCTCTATCGGCAGGTCCGCCGCCGGCCTGGGGGTGGCACCGATTTTCGCGCCCGGCAGCCGGGTGATGAACCAGTAGCCGAAACCCGCGGCTGCAAGGCCGAACAAGACGCTGCCCGCGGCCTGGCCCAGCAGGATGCCCGGTGCGCCATACAGGGCTGATCCCGCGATCACGAACGGGACGGTGCCAAGGGTCGATTTCGCCCAGTTGAACAGGGTCGAATAGTGCGCTCTGCCGAGGTTGTTGAAAGCGGCGTTGGCGACATACTGGGCGCCATTGAACATGAATGTAAACGATATGACCACACAGAACACGGCGATCAGTTCGCTTGCCTGCGCCCCGGCATTGAAAACAAGGGCGATCTGGTCGCTGAGAAAAATCAGCAACACCGATACCGCGATCACATAGACGGCGTTGAACTTGAGCGCATCCACATAGGTGCGGACCACGCGGTCATAAAGCCTGGCGCCGAAATTCTGCCCGATGATCGGACCGACCGCGCCGGACAGCGCAAACACGACCCCGAAGGAGACCGGCACAATCCGCCCGATAATGGCAAATCCGGCGACCGCCGGCGATCCGTAGACCGCGATGGCCGCGGTGACATAGGCCTGGGCGGCGGGTGTCGCCACGTTGGTGAGAACGGCGGGAACCGCGATCGACAGGATCGGCCGCAGGTCTGAACGAATGCGCCGCCACTGGGTTGGCCCCAGCAGGTCGTGATGGACGACGACGCTGTAGATCGCGACCGCAAAGACGGCGATCCGCGCGATTGCCGAAGCAATGGCGGCGCCGGGAACGCCCAGGCCGAGGCCGAATATCAATATCGGGTCCAGCACCGCGTTGGTGATGCCGCCGGCAAGGGTGCAATACATCGCCCGCCTGGCATCGCCCGCGCCGCGCAACACGCCGTTCAAGGTGACGCCCAGCGCCAGCACGGGAAACGTCACGCAGACGATGCGCAGGTAAACGACGGCGTGATCGAACGCAGCGCCCCTGGCGCCAAGCAGCCCCATGAGCTGCGGTGCATAGACCCAGATGGCGACCGCCAGCGGCGCGGTGGTTGCAAGGGCCAGAAGACAGCTATTGGTTGCCTGGCGCCGGGCGCGTTGCGGGCGCCGCGCCCCAAGGGCGCGCGACACCAGCGCACTGGCGGTAATGGACAGGCCGATACACACCGAGAGATTGAAATACAAAATGGCGCCCGCATAGCCGATCGCGCCGGCGACCTCGTCTTCTCCCAGCAGTCCGAGGAAATACATGTCCGCGAGATCGACGAAAAACAGCGCCATCAGGCCGATGGTCGATGTCAGCGTCATGACCGTGACGTGACCCATGGTCGAGCCCGTCGTGAACTTGGCTCTGGTCGCGCGCGCTGGGGAGATGGGGTCGGACATGAAGGGGGTGTTCTATCGTGTATGGGCGGGCTTGGCGAGCATTGTTCGCCGCACGCCGGCGGACTTGCAGGATGCCGCGATTGGCCCAGCCTGCCGCCCCGACGCCAGATCGGGCGCGGGGGCGCGCCGGGCGGGTTGACGGACCATGGCGACACCCGTGGTCCGGGCGGCCGTGGCGCAGGTGTCGCCATACCGGAAATGCGTTGCCGATGGCGGCGGCGGTTCGCTAGGCGGCGGTGCCGCCGACGGTGAGCGCGTTGATGAGCATGGTGGGCTGTCCCACGCCCACGGGCACGCTTTGGCCGGCCTTGCCGCAGGTGCCGATGCCCGGGTCCAGCGCCATGTCATTGCCGATCATGGCAACCCGGGTGAGCGCATCCGGGCCGCTGCCGATGAGCGTTGCGCCCTTGACCGGGGCGCCGAGCCTGCCGTTCTCGATCAGATAGGCTTCGGTGCAGGTGAAGACGAATTTGCCGCTGGTGATATCGACCTGCCCGCCGCCGAAGGATACCGCGTAAAGCCCGTTCTTGACCGAGCCGAGAATCTCTTGCGGGTCGGCGTCGCCGGAAAGCATATAGGTATTGGTCATGCGCGGCATCGGCTGGTGGGCATAGGACTGGCGCCGGCCATTGCCGGTGGAGGCGGTTCCCATGAGCCGGGCGTTGAGCCGGTCCTGCATATAACCGACAAGAATGCCGTCCTCGATCAGGGTGGTTGAAGTCGTGGGCGTGCCCTCGTCATCGATATTGATGGACCCGCGCCGCTCGCCAAGGGTGCCGTCATCGATAACGGTGACCCCGCGCGAGGCGACCCGTTCGCCCATCAGCCCGGCAAAGGCGCTGGTCTTCTTTCTGTTGAAATCGCCCTCAAGGCCGTGCCCGACCGCTTCGTGAAGCAGAATGCCGGGCCATCCCGGCCCCAGAACCACGTCCATTTCGCCCGCCGGCGCCGGCACGGAAGCCAGATTGACCCGCGCCTGGCGAACCGCTTCGTCGGCGGCCGCGCGCCAGCTTTCCCGTGTCACGAAGGGGGCATAGACATCGCGCCCGCCAATGCCGTGAGAGCCGCTCTCCTGACGATCTCCATCAGCCATGACCACGGAAATATTGAGGCGAACCAGGGGGCGGATATCGCGGCGGGTTTCGCCATCCGCGCGGATCAGCTCCACAAGCTGCCATTCGCCGGCCAGCGTGGCGCTGACCTGGGCGACGTTTGCGTCCGCCTTGCGGACATAGTCGTCGATCTCCGACAACAGACGAACCTTGTCCTCAAACGCCATGCCGCCGAGCGGGTTGCGGTCGTGATAAAGCGTGCGGTTGGTCCGCGGCGGCGCGGCGGCGAGCGTTCCCGTGTGGCCGGATTTCACCGCCCCGACCGCATCGGCGGCGCGCTTCAGCGCCCCCGGCGACAACTCGCAGCTATGGGCATAGCCGGTGGCCTCGCCCGCGACCGCGCGCAGGCCGAAGCCCTGGGTTGTATCGAAGCTTGCCGTTTTCAACCGGCCATCGTCAAAGGCGAGCGCCTCGCTTTGGCGGTATTCGAGAAAGAGCTCGCCATCGTCACATCCGCCAAGCGCGTCCGCCGTCGCCGATGCGGTCGCCTTGCGATCCAGTTCCGTATCACGGAAGAAGAAATCAGGATGCGCGTCGCTCATGCCCGTTGCCGCGTCAGCTAGAAGGCGGCGAAGGCTTTGGAAAATCCGGCCAGGGAAATGGGAATGCCGACACTTTGTCCAGGGGCCAGATAGATCACGACATTGCCCTTCTTGCCGCCCTTCATTTTGGACAGAAACGCGTTGTTCATTTCGGTCTGGGCGAAGCAGCCGACCGGGGCGCACACGGAAAACTCGACCCGTGACAGGCCCTTGCCGTCAACCTCGATGGCCGTGCCGGTCGGCAGATAGACACCAAGCGGCGCCAGCACGCGCATGATGCTCAAGGGTTTCTTTCCGCGAAAGGTCTTGGCGATGATGATGGTCACCCTGATGTTCTTGCGATCTTCCGGCACGACGGACTGAAGCGCTGCGCATTGTTCGATTTCCACCGCGCCATCCTTGGCCGCAGGCAGCTTGCGTCCCTGAATTTGTTCTATCCGGGTCGCCAGCGTCGGCGAGATCTTGACTTTTTCGCATTGCACGACCCAGGCGCCGTGCTTTGCCTTTATGATCGGCTTGGGCGGCCTGGCCGGCGCGCCGGCCTGCGGCTGGGCCGGGGCCGGCGTGGACTGCGGGGCTGATTTCTTGCCCTTGGTCGTTGACTGGGCGGAACTTTCGCCGCCGATGGCGAGCGCCGTGAAAGAGGCCAGGGCGCAAATCAGCCCGGCCTTGATCGTCCAAGAGTAAAATTTCACCGTCCAATTCCTTTCATCATACGGGTGGCGCCGAATACGGGCGGCGCCGATTAGCCGGCAATCCGGCATCTGTATCCCGTTTCAGCCCCTGCGTCTCCTTGTTCTCTTGTCAGAGAAGCAGCAATCCCCGCGGGAAAGCTGGCTTGGCCCGCACGATCCAGACATTCATCATTGCGGGTTTGCACAGACCGGTTTTGCACATTTTCGGTTTGCGCATTTTCGGGTTTGCGCAGGCTAAAGATGCGGATTTCAAACCGCAACGCCGCCATTTGCGTTTGTTATACGAACTTGATTGGCCAGTAAAGCGCTGAAAATCGGGCCAGCGCCGGATCGTTTCGAAGGGGTCACTGCGCTGCTCCCTGATTCGCCGCACCGGCTGGCGCACATCCAGATTGTGTCAATTCGTCGCAACACGACCGGCAGTTTCCTCGCGCACGGCCGCCTGTTCGCCGCACTCGCGAAACCGCATCGCGCCTGAATCGATAACTGTCTGATAATTTAGGCGAAAATACGATCCGTACCGCGGCCGGCGGTAATTCCGGTTGCCGCGTTTCAGCGTGCCCACGGTGTCGGCGCCGGAATTTTGGGCAAAATCAGGTGTGAAAATCCGTGTTCCAAGTTGCGATTGTTTCGCGACTGTGGTTTTTGGTGTTGGAGGGTGCGCCCGTTTTGTCGAAGAGATTGGACATGCCGATTTGTGTCGGCACACGTGACCGGCTGGGGATTTTGAGGGTATTAAGGAACGCATGAAGGCGAACGACACGAGAATCCATATGCACATGTCCGCGATGGCGATGATCGCGGTCGTGGCTGTAATCGCGGGAGCCGTACCGGCCTTCGCCCAGGGCGCCCAGGGCATGGCGGAACCCTGGCAGTTGGGCTTTCAGGAGGCGGTTACCCCGGTGATGCGCGAGACCGACTGGTTTCACAACCTGCTGCTGGTGATCATCGCGGCGATCGTGGCGTTCGTTACGGTGCTGCTCGCCTATGTCTTTTGGCGCTTCAACGAGAATGCCAATCCTGAGCCCTCCAGGACGACCCACCACACGCTGCTTGAGGTTGCGTGGACGGTGATTCCGGTGATCATCCTGATTGTCATCGCGGTCCCCTCGTTCCGGCTGTTGTATTTGCAGCGCGATATTCCGGACGCGGATCTGACCATCAAGGCGATCGGCAGCCAGTGGTACTGGAGCTATGAATATCCCGACAACGGCAATATCAGCTTCGATTCGGTGATGGTCGAGGACGACGAGCTCAAGCCGGGACAGCCCAGGCTGCTGACCGTGGATGAGAATATCGTGGTGCCCGTCAACAAGGTTGTCCGCGTCATCGTCACGGCCAACGACGTCATCCACGCCTTCGCGGTTCCCGCGTTCGGCATCAAGATCGATGCGGTGCCGGGACGCCTCAACGAAACCTGGTTTAAGGCCGAAAAGACGGGCGTGTATTACGGGCAGTGCTCGGAGCTGTGCGGCCTTCGCCACGCATATATGCCGATTGCCGTGGAGGTGGTTTCGCAGGGCGAGTATGAACAATGGGTCGCCGCGAAGAAGGCGGAAGCGTCGCTGCGGCGGGACAACGGCGTGAGAAATGTCGCGGGCATCGCCGGACCGGCGCGCCGGGCGGCGGCTCCGGCGGACTGATTTTAGGGGATATGCGCATGGCAAATGAGGCGGCGACGCACGACGAGCAAGATCATCATCCAACCGGATGGCGGCGTTATGTCTATTCCACCAATCACAAGGACATCGGCACGATGTATCTTGTGTTCGCGATCATCGCGGGCCTGGTCGGCAGCGCCCTGTCGGGAGCCATGCGTATCGAACTGCAGCAGCCAGGGCTGCAGTTCTTCCCGCTGATCGCGGAATATATCGCCGGCGCCGACGATCCCGTCGAAGCGGCAAAACAGCTGTTCAACGTGTTTATCACGGCGCACGGACTGATCATGATCTTCTTCATGGTCATGCCGGCCCTGATCGGCGGCTTCGGCAACTGGATGGTGCCCTTGATGATCGGCGCGCCCGACATGGCGTTTCCGCGCATGAACAATATCTCGTTCTGGCTGTTGCCGCCGGCGCTTTTGCTGCTGGTCATATCCATGTTTGTCGAAGGGCCGCCGGGGGGCACCGGGGTTGGCGGCGGCTGGACCATCTATCCGCCGCTTTCAACCAGCGCGCAGCCGGGACCGGCGATGGATTTCGCCATTCTGGCGTTGCATCTGGCCGGCGCGTCCTCGATCCTGGGCGCCATCAACTTCATCACCACCATATTCAACATGCGTGCGCCGGGCATGACCATGCACAAGATGCCGCTGTTTGTCTGGTCGGTGCTGGTGACCGCTTTTCTGCTGCTGTTGTCGCTGCCGGTTCTCGCCGGCGGCATCACCATGCTGCTGACCGACCGCAATTTCGGCACAACGTTCTTTGATCCCTCCGGCGGCGGCGATCCGATCCTGTTCCAGCATCTGTTCTGGTTCTTCGGCCATCCGGAAGTCTATATCCTGATCCTGCCGGCCTTCGGCATCATTTCGCAGATCATCTCGACGTTTTCGCGCAAAGCTGTTTTCGGGTATCTGGGCATGGCCTACGCCATGGTGGCGATCGGCGTGGTCGGGTTTATCGTGTGGGCCCATCACATGTACACCGTCGGGCTCGATGTCGACACCCAGGCCTATTTCGTGGCGGCGACCATGGTGATCGCAGTGCCGACCGGGGTGAAGATATTCTCCTGGATCGCCACCATGTGGGGGGGGTCGATCCGGTTCACGACGCCGATGTTGTGGTCGCTGGGCCTGATCTTCCTGTTCACGCTCGGCGGGGTGACCGGCGTCGTGCTCGCCAATGCCGGCGTCGATCGTTCCCTGCACGACACCTATTATGTGGTGGCCCATTTCCACTATACGATGTCGATGGGGGCGACCTTCGGCGTGTTCGCGGGCTGGTACTACTGGTTCCCGAAGATCACCGGCTACACGAACAACGAACTGATCGGGAAAATCCATTTCTGGCTGACATTTATCGGTGTCAATCTGCTGTTTTTCCCGCAGCATTTCCTCGGGCTTGCCGGCATGCCGCGCCGCATCATCGACTATCCGGATGTCTATTCGGGCTGGAATCTCGTGTCCTCGGTGGGCGCCTATGTACAGATCATCGCGGTCGCGGTGTTCCTTTATGGCGTGCTGGAGGCCTTCATGCGCAAGCGCAAGGCGGGGGACAACCCATGGGGCGAGGGCGCCACGACGCTGGAATGGACGTTGTCCTCGCCGCCGCCGTTCCATCAGTTCAACACGTTGCCGCGGATCAAATAGGCGCGGGCGCGCGCCCGCGCCGCGGGCCCATGCAGCAGGTGATTGAGGTCACGATGGGGAAATCGAGCGTTGACACGTCATTGAGCCCGGCATCGCTCGGCGGTGCGACCCGCGGCGATGCGCTCGACTTTGTTGCGCTGATGAAACCGCGGGTCATGTCGCTGGTGGTGTTTACCGCCTTCGTCGGTCTCGTTCTGGCGCCGGGGCCGCTGCACCCGGTTCTGGCGGTTGCCGCGCTTGTGACCATCGCGGCAGGGGCGGGCGCATCGGGCGCCCTCAACATGTGGTATGACGCCGATATCGACGCGCTCATGACGCGCACCGCCCGTCGGCCGATCCCGGCAGGGCGCATCGCGCGCGGCGATGCGCTCGGCTTCGGCGCGACCGTCGCGGCAGGCTCGGTTGTCGCGCTCGGGATACTGGTGGACTGGCTGGCCGCCGGGCTGCTCGCCTTCACCATCGGGTTCTACCTGTTCGTCTATACCATGTGGCTCAAGCGCCGCACGCCGCAGAACATCGTCATTGGTGGCGCGGCCGGAGCGCTGCCGCCGGTGGTGGGCTGGGCGGCGGCGAGCGGCACCCTTGGCGTCGAGCCGCTGATCTTGTTCCTGATTGTGTTTTTGTGGACGCCATCGCATTTCTGGGCGCTGGCGCTGTATCGCGCCGGAGACTACATGCGTGCCGGCGTGCCCATGCTGCCGGTGGTCGCGGGCAAGGATGAAACCCGCAGGCAGATCCTGATTTATTCCCTGGCGCTGGTCGCGGTCTCGCTGGCGCCGCAATGGGCGGGTCTGGCGGGCATCGTCTATTCCGTGTTCGCAGGCCTGTTGGGCGCAGGGTATCTTTTCGCTGCAGGGCGTGTGTTTGCGCGCCGCGAGGGCGAGGCGGCGGACCAGGCCGCGCGGGCGCTGTTCCGGTACTCGATTGTCTATCTTTTCGGCATTTTCCTGGCGCTCCTGGCTGATCAGGGGCTTGGATTGAGTTCGCTCGTGCCGCGCGGCGGGATGTGGGGGGCATGACACAACTGGACGACGAAGAGATACGGCGCCGCCGCTCGCGCTCCATCGCCATTGCGTTGATCCTCGGTGCGCTGGTGGTGCTGTTTTATATTGTGACCATGGTGCGCATGAGCGGCGGTATCGCCGAACGGGCGCTTTAGAAAACTGGATGGTGAACGCGATGGAAACGACACGCCCGGATAGCTTGCGCAAAAAGAATCTTCGCGCCGCCGGCCTGGCCGGCGTGCTGGCCGTTGGCATGGTCGGGCTCGCCTATGCGGCGGTGCCGCTGTACCGCATCTTCTGTCAGATCACCGGATATGGCGGGACCACCCAGCAGGCTGAAAGCAGTTCGGAAACGGTTGTGGACCGCGTGATTGTTGTGCGTTTCGATTCCAATGTCGCGCCGGGGCTGAAATGGGCGTTCAAGCCGGTGCAGCGCCAGGTGGAACTGAAGGTCGGGGAAAACAGTCTGGCATTTTATGAGGCCAGGAATATCGGCACGCAACGCATAACCGGCACCTCGACATTCAACGTCACGCCGCTTGCCGCGGGCCAGTATTTCAACAAGGTCCAGTGCTTCTGCTTTACCGAGCAGTCGCTCGAACCGGGTGAAAAAGTGGAGATGCCGGTGAGTTTTTTCATCGACCCCGATATCGTCAAGGATCCGGATCTCAAAACGCTGAAAACCATTACCCTGTCCTACACGTTCTTCCCCATGCAGGCACGGTCCAGGGGGAAGCCTTCGAAGACGGGAACGGGCAGGCTGGCGAGCCGGACCGATTAGATCGGCGGCAGCCGGGATTGCCGTCGCGGCGCGTGATCGCCGCCATGACAAAACAGGAGTGACGCGATATGGCAGGCGCCAAAGTCAATCATCAATACCATCTCGTCGAGCCGAGCCCGTGGCCGGCGGTCGGAGCGATGTCGGCCTTCGTGCTGGCGATCGGCGCGGTCGTCTATTTCCATGGCGGCACACCGTGGGTGATGATCATCGGTATTCTCGGCGTGCTCTACACCATGGTCGTGTGGTGGCGCGACATTATCATGGAAGCCGAATATCAGGGCCATCACACGCCGGTCGTGCAGTTGCATATGCGCTATGGCATGATCTTGTTCATCGCCTCCGAGGTGATGTTCTTCGTGGCCTGGTTCTGGGCCTATTTCGATGTCAGCCTGTTTCCCGGAGAGAGCGCTCAGGTGGCGCGATCGGCCCTGACCGGCGGGGAATGGCCGCCGAAAGGCATCAGCACGTTCAATCCGTGGGACATCCCGCTGATCAACACGCTTATTCTCCTGACCTCCGGCACCACGGTGACCTGGGCGCACCATGCGTTGCGGCACGGCGACCGCAAGGGACTGATCTGGGGGCTGGCATGCACGGTCGCGCTGGGCGTGATATTCACACTGCTGCAGGCCTATGAATACGCGCAGGCCGCGTTCGGCTTCGCCGGGCATATCTATGGCGCGACGTTTTTCATGGCGACGGGCTTTCACGGCGTGCATGTGATTGTCGGCACCATTTTTCTCACGGTCTGTCTTGTGCGCGCCATCAAGGGGCACTTTACCAAGGATCATCATTTCGGATTTGAGGCCGCCGCCTGGTACTGGCATTTCGTCGATGTGGTCTGGCTGTTCCTGTTCAGCGCCATCTATGTGTGGGGCGCGGGCGCCAATGCCGGCGTCCACTAGATGCGCTGCGTGATTGAGCGGCGCGTCTTCGGCAAGGATGCGACAACACGTGAACCCTGGAGCACATGGACATTCGCTGCTTCTTGCCGGTGCGCGCGCGCGGTGCCCGCGATGCGCGCGCGGCGCGCTTTTTGCGGGTTATCTGACCGTGGCGCGCGAATGCGCCGTGTGCGGCCTGAATTTTGAATTCGCCGACACCGGGGATGGGCCGATCGTCTTCGTCATCCTCATCGCGGGCTTCGTCCTGGCGGCTGCCGCCCTGATTACCGAAGTGCTGTACCAGCCGCCCTATTGGCTGCATGCCGCGGCGTGGCTGCCATTGGCCATTGCGCTGCCGCTTGGCCTGCTGCGGCCGTTCAAGGGCGCATTCCTCGCCATGCAATACAAGAACCAGGCAAGCGAGAGCCGGTTCGACACCTGAACATCAGGGCCGGCCCATGCGTATCAAGAAATGCTGATTTCCAGACTGCCCTTCTGGCCCACCGTGGTGAGCGCCCTTGCAACGGGGGTGCTGCTGGCGCTCGGGGTCTGGCAGTTGCAGCGTCTGCAGGTCAAGAACGCCCTGATCGCCACCATCAATGAGCGCATTGACGCTCCCGCAGCCGTGATTCCGGCCAGATCCACCTGGAAGGGGCTCGATGTGGCGGCGCTGGCCTACCGGCGGGTCAGCGCGCGCGGCCGGTTCGACCACGGCCGGGAACTCCACGTTTTTACGCATCTGCCCAAACCCAAGGGCCCCCATGGCGGGTCGGGCTACTGGATCGTGACGCCGTTTATTCTGGATGGCGGCGGCAGCGTTCTGGTCAACCGGGGGTTCGTGCCACAGGAAAATCGCGCGCCCTCGACCCGCATTGCCGGCCAGGTTGAAGGCACGGTGACCCTGTCGGGCATTGTGCGCCAGAGCCAGCGGCGCGGTCCGTTCACGCCGCGCGACGAACCGGAAAAGAACCTGTGGTTCACACGCGACGCCGCCGCCATGGCGCGCTATCTCAAACTGCCGGCCAACGCGCCGTTTCTGATCGACGCGGATGCCTCGTCCCCCCCCGGAGGGCTGCCCCAGGGCGGCGAGACACGGTTGCGGATCGCCAATCAGCATCTGCAATATGCGCTCACCTGGTTCGCGCTGGCGGCGTGTCTGATTGGTGTATACATCGTCTATTCCTGGCCGCGGGTCAGGGCTCGGCGAAAAAGCGAAGGCAGATAGCAGCGTGGTTACCTATATCAGCACGCGCGGCACCGCGCCGGCGCTCGATTTCGAGCAGGTTCTGCTCACCGGGCTGGCGCGTGACGGCGGTTTATACCTGCCCGCCGAATGGCCGCAAGTGTCGCTGGATCATGTCAACCGGCAGGCCGCATCGTCATATCAGGATGCCGCGTTCGCCATCATGCGCCCGTTTACCGGCGAGGCGTTCAGGGACGATGTTCTCAGGCGCATCATCGATGACGCCTATGCCCCGTTCGACGACCCGGCGATCGCCCCGGTCCGCAGGCTGGCGCGCGGCGACTATCTGCTGGAGTTGTTTCACGGCCCCACCTTTGCGTTCAAGGACATGGCGCTGCAGGTTCTGGGTCATATGATGGATCATGTGCTGGCCCGGCGGGCTGCGCGCATGACCATCATCGGGGCCACCTCCGGCGACACCGGGGGTGCGGCCATCGAAGCCTTCAAGGGGCGCAATTCGGTCGATATCTTCATGCTCCACCCCCACAAGAGGGTGAGCGCGGTGCAGCGCCGCCAGATGACGACAACGGGGGCGGCGAATGTCTTCAATATCGCCATCGAGGGCACGTTCGACGATTGTCAGGCGATCGTGAAACAGCTGTTCGCCGATCTTGAATTCCGCGACCGGCACGCCCTTGGCGCGGTCAATTCCATTAACTGGGCGCGGGTGATGGCGCAGATTGTCTATTATTTCACCAGTGCCGCGGCCGTGTGCCCCGGCGCGCCCGTCAGCTTCACCGTGCCGACGGGGAATTTCGGCGATATTTTCGCCGGTTACGCCGCCGCCCGGATGGGCCTGCCGGTACGCCGTCTGGTCATTGCAACCAATGTCAACGACATTCTGGTGCGCGCGCTCAAGACCGGGCGCTATCAGCCGCGCGACGTTGTTGCCACCGCCAGCCCCAGCATGGACATTCAGATATCGAGCAATTTCGAGCGCCTGCTGTTTGAGGCCGCCGGGCGCGATCCGCACGCCGTGATCGCCATGATGCAGGCCCTTTCGCGCGACGGCGGGTTTACGCTCGATGAGCCGGTGCTGCGGGCAATAACGAAACGTTTCGAGGCCGGATGCGCCGATGAACGCCAGACCGCGCGCACCATCGCCGCGATCCGTGCCTCCGACGATATCCTGATCGACCCGCACAGTGCGGTCGGGCTGTGCGTTGCCGGGCGCGTGGGCGTGGACGCGGGCGCGCCGATGATCACACTCGCCACGGCGCATCCGGCGAAGTTTTCCCAAGCCGTGGAGCGCGCCTGCGGCGTCGCGCCGGACCTGCCTTCGCGCCTCGCCGGGCAGGCGCGCGCGCAGGAGGTGTTTACCGTGTTGGACAATAACCTTGAAGCGGTCCGCGAATTTGTCGAAAACCGGGGGCAGGTCGCCTGAAACGCGGGTGTATGAGTTTGGTTCGATGACCGTCAGAACAACGACCCTGGACAACGGATTGCGCGTGGTCACCCACGCCATGGCGCATCTCGAAACGGTGGCGATCGGCTTGTGGGTGGGCTCGGGCGCGCGCCATGAGCGCGATGGCGAGCAGGGGATCGCGCATTTTCTCGAACATATGGCGTTCAAGGGAACGAAGCGGCGCAGCGCCCGGCGGATCGCCGAGGAGATCGAGGCGATCGGCGGCGAAATCAACGCGGCGACCTCAATGGAACAGACCGCCTATTTCGCGCGCTCCCTGAAAGGCGATGCCGGTCGGGTTCTCGATGTGCTGGCCGATATCTTGCTGAATCCGGTTTTCGACAGTAGCGAAATCGCCCGCGAAAGAGAGGTCATTGCCCAGGAAATCGGCGCCAAGGAGGACAACCCCGACGATCTGGCGTTCGAGGCGTTTCAGCAAGCCGCTTTTCCCGGCCAGCCGCTGGGCCGCTCGATCCTGGGGACTTTGGAGACGATCGACGGGTTTGGCCGCGATCATCTCGAAGCGTTTCGCTTGAGGAACTATCGTCCCGCAACCATGGTGCTGAGCGCTGCCGGCGGCCTCGATCACGACGAGATCGTGGATCGCACCGCCGCCCTGTTCGCCGCCCTGCCTCACGCTCGCGCGCCGGCGCCGGCCGCGGCGCGCTTTGCCGGCGGCATGGAGCGGCGGGAAAAACCGCTCGAACAATGTCATCTTGTGTTCGGGTTCGAAGGCGTCGGCTACCACCATCGCGACTACTATGCTACCCATATGCTGGCGAGCATCCTCGGTGGCGGCATGTCATCGCGGCTGTTCCAGGAGGTGCGCGAAAAGCGAGGGTTGTGCTATTCGATCTATGCGTTTGCCAGCGGTTTCGCCGAGTGCGGCCTGTTGGGGATCCATGCGGCGACGGGACCGGAAAGCCTGGGTGAGATCGTGCCGGTGATCGCCGGCGAACTGCATGGCCTGGCGGCGACGGTCCGCGAAGATGAATTGGCCCGCGCCCGCGCGCAACTGAAAACGGGATTGCTCATGAGCCTTGAAAGTGCCGCAGCAAGGGCCGAACAGATGGCGCGCCAGACGCTCGCCCACGGCCGGGTCCTGGACAGTGGCGAAATCATCGCCAAGGTAGAGAAAATCGACGCGCGGCATATTTCCACGCTGCTGGAAACGCTCGTTTGCCCGCAGCGTTTTTGCGGCGCGGCAATCGGTCCGCTGGGCAATCTTGAAGCCAGCGAAACCCTGATGCCGAGATTTTCGATGAACGGAGCGGTGCTGCCTGACGGCGGCGCGGCCGGGGGAGCGGAAAGCAAACGCGACGGGACCATCGGACCCTGATCAGCCATGGCGTTTTTGAGGTCGGCGACACCGTTTGAATCAGAGCCCTTCGTTGAGGGCGAGGGGGTCTATCTGCGTGCGCCGCAGACGTCCGACTTCGAAGAATGGGCGAATTTGCGGGCTCTCAGCCGGCAGTTTCTCGAAAACTGGGAACCAACCTGGCTGCGGGACGATCTGACCAGGACGTCGTTTCGCCGCCGCGTGCGCCGGTATCATCGCGATATCGGCGATGACGTCGCTTATCCGTTTTTCATTTGCCACGCCACGAAAGATTGCCTGGTGGGCGGGCTGACATTGTCGAATGTGCGCCGGGGCGTTTCTCAGACCTGCTCGCTGGGATACTGGATCGGGGCGCCTTTCGCCCGCCAGGGCCTGATGACGGCCGGTGTCAGGGCGGTTATTCCTTTTGTGTTCGAAACGCTTCGGCTGCATCGCCTGGAAGCGGCATGCCTGCCGGACAACGTGGCATCCATCGGCCTGCTGCGCAAATGCGGCTTTCACGAGGAAGGCTATGCGCGCCGGTATTTGCGCATCAACGGCGCCTGGCAGGACCATGTGCTGTTCGCGTTGCTGGCAGAGGATGTGAGGCCTTAATCAGAACGAATTTGTCAAGCATAGCAGGACATGGCCGCACGTCCGCGGCCTGAGGGAATTGTGTGTACCCGGGGGAGCCGGGATTCGGAGTGTCAATCGGCTGGGGGTTGGTGATCGCGCAGGTCACAATCCGGCTACGTGAACTGGAACCTGTCACATGGTGTTGGGCCGGATCAGAAACCTGATTGTCGTGGCGTGCCTCGCGGTTGTGTATGCGGGCGCGGGCGCGCTTGCCCGCGAAGTGATCACGGTGCCGTCCCAGTCCGGCATGCTGGCCCTCGATCCTGCAATCGAGCGCATTGAAACCGGCGACAAGGTTATTGAAATTCAATCGGCGCCCGATGTTTCGGGCAATGTGGTCAGCATGTCGCTGGAGGCGACCGGCAAGGGGCCGATCTTCCGGTGGGTCGTCTTTTCGCTGCGCAATGTGGGACGCGAACGCATCGAGTATGTTCTGGCGCTGCCGCGCCGCGGGCTGATCGGCTCCGGCCTGTTCTGGCCGCAACTGACCTCGCCGGATCTGGTTTCCCTGAAGGCGTCTTCCGGCCCCGGCGCCAGCGAAATTCAAAGTTCGGGAGGCCAGGCCTTCGTCTTCAGTATCGAGCCGGGGCAGACAATCACCTACTCCGCTCAGGTGCGCGGCGGCTGGCCGCACCGGCTGACCTTGTGGCAGAAGGACCGGTTCAACGCCTTTTCCCAGAATGTTGCTTTTTCCAAGGGGCTGATTCTGGGCATTGGCATGCTGGCCGCCATCTATATTTCTAGCCTGTTTTTCATCCGGCGCAAACCGATCTTCCCGGCGGCCGCCCTGATTGCCTGGTCCGCGATCGCATATCTGTGTGTGGAATTCGGCTATCTGCCGGAGACCATCACCGTTCTGTCCGACCAGCCCGGCGCGATGCGCGCTGCGATCGAGGGAGTGTTTGCTCTCAGCCTGCTGTGGTTCTTGTTCGTCTTTCTCGATCTGCGCCACACCTATCCGGTGGCGACGTTCGGCATATTGTTCGGCTCCCTTCTGGGCGCCCTTTTGAGCGCGTTGATCGCGTTCAGCCCGGCGGTCGCCGCCGGCTCCCTGCGGCTGGTGATCGTGTTGAGCGTGATCGCCGGCGCGGGCCTGATCGGGCGTTTGGCGCGGCGCGGTTTTGAGCGCGCCTATGCGCTGATTCCGGTGTGGAGCTTTCTGATCTTGTGGATGATCGGCGCCGGCCTGTCGATCAGCGGCCTCGTCGATCATCAATTGCTGGCGCTGGGGCTCAATGCCGGCGTCGTTCTGGAACTGCTGCTGCTCGCCTTCGCGGTCTCCCAG
Source organism: Hyphomicrobiales bacterium (assembly GCA_027058735.1). GTDB lineage: Bacteria > Pseudomonadota > Alphaproteobacteria > Rhizobiales > JALURZ01 > JALURZ01. Next base: position 16,557 of record JALURZ010000257.1, read on the forward strand.
TTCGCCTTTGCCTCGACGCTGCTCAGCAGCGGCATGGATCTGGACGGGGAACGCAAGTCCCTGGCGCTGAAGGGCGCGGAGCAGTGTGTCTGGGACCTCGATACGGAGCGGCAGAAGTTTTTCGTGGGCGCGGAGCTGGACAGCATGCTCGGCTATCCGCCCGCCACGTTCAGGAATCTGAACAAGGACGCCTGGCTGGAACACATGCATCCCGACGACCGCAACGGATATCTGAGTGCCATAAAATCGGTCATTGACCAGGGCAACCGGCGGTTCACCCAGGAATTTCGCCTGAAGCGCATGGACGGCGCCTATCGCTGGTTCCGGCTTCGCGCCCGGGCGCTGTCGGGGGAAAATGACAAGGCGCAGCGCTGCATCGGCGCGTTGAGCGATATCACCACCGAAAAGCGCGCCGAACAACGCCTGATGCGCGACAGCATTGTCGATGTGGTCACCGGGCTGCCCAACCGGACCCTGTTTCTGGACCGGCTGGAGCGCGAAATCGCGCAGACCAAGACCGTGGGCCGCTCGGGCTTCGCCATTATCCTGATCGATATCGACCGGTTCAAGCGGGTCAATGACGGGC